>CBIHLH010000078.1:0-17483 GCA_966210405.1 uncultured Marinobacter sp. | reverse complement strand
CTATGGTGTTGCCCGCTGCCAACGCTGCCGCCACGCAACGCCCGAAGATCTGGGCCGGGTAGTTCCAGGGAATGATCTGGCCACAGACACCATAGGGCTCCCGCAGTGTCATCGCCGCAAACCCGCCCTCGAAAGGAAGGGTCTCGCCGTGCAGCTTGTCAGCCGCGCCACCATAGAAACGAAAGTAACGCGCACACGCACCGATGTCCCCACGTGCCTGGGACATGGGCTTGCCTGTGTCGGCGCACTCCAGGGCCGCGAGCCGGTCGACATCGTTTTCGATCACGTCCGCAAAGGCCAGGAGCCACTCACCACGCCGGCGAGCGGTCCATTCCGACCAGCCGGAAAACGCCTGTTCCGCTGCCCGCACGGCCGCATCAACCTCGCCCGCGCCACAGCGCGCAATCTGGCTGATGGGCTCGCCATGTGAGGGCCCCTCGACTTCCAGGGTCGTCCGGGTGGCAATCCACTCTCCGCCGATCAGGGCCCGGTCTGATGGCCTATCCGGTAGCATGGGCATAGGGCATTTCCTTTCATAAGCAATCAATAGAGCAGGTCCACCAGCCCAAGGGATATCCAGGGCATATACGTGATGGCAATAAGGCACGCCAGTACAACCAGCACGAATCGCATCAACCAGGGTAAAAGCTGATCAATCGACAGTTTTGCCACCGCGCAGGCCGCAAACAGGTTGACGCCCAGCGGCGGCGTGAACATGCCCAGCGCCAGATTCACCACAACAATCAGGCCGAAATGAACCGGGTCGATACCGTACTGGATCGCGATTGGTGTAAAAATCGGCGCCAGCACCAGAATGGCGGCTGAGGTTTCAATAAACATTCCGACGATCAGCAGCATCACGTTGACCGCAAGCAGGAAGCTGATCGGGCTGTCGAATATGCGTGTCACCCAGGCGGCCACTTCCCCCGGCAATCCCGAGCGGCTGATCAGAAAGCTGAACAGCGCCGCTGCCGCTATGATCAGCATCACCGCCGCTGTCGAAATCACGCTTTCCCGGAAGATCGGGAACAGCTCCGACAGGGGCAGCTCGCGATAGACCAGGCCTCCGACAATCAGCGCGTAGACCACCGCCACGGCTGATGCTTCCGTCGGTGTAAAGACACCGCCGTAGATGCCGCCAATAACCACCACGGGCATCAACAAGGCCGCCCAGGCCCGTTTGAACGCGGTCGGAAAATCGTGACGATCCTCCCGGTCCCGCAACCCATAACCGCGTTTCTTGCAGAACAGGAAAAGAAACAGCAACAAGGCACCACCAATCAGCAGCCCCGGGCCAATACCGGCAATGAAGAGCTTGCCAATGGAGGTATCGGTGCTCACCCCATAGAGAATCAGGGGAATGGACGGCGGAATCAGAACGCCCAGCTCCGCCGACGAGGCCTGGATCGAGGCCGCCAGCGGGCGCGGGTAGTCATGCTTTACCATCGCCGGGATCAGGATAGAGCCGATCGCAAAGGTGGTGGCGACACTGGACCCCGAGACCGCAGCGAACATCATGCAGGTCAGGACACAGGTCATGGCCAGGCCACCCTGCATCCCGCCGACCATGGATTTGGCAAGATCCACCAGCCTCCGGGAAATGCCGCCCGCCGACATCAGGTTGCCCGCCAGAATAAAGAACGGGATCGCCATCAGCGGAAAACTGTCGATGCCGACGAACATTTGCTGGGGCACCAGCAACAATGGCAGGCGGGAAAAGAATTCAATGCCGATAATGGAAGCCAGCACGATAGAAATGGCAATGGGGACGCCCAGACTGAACAGGATGATGAGCGAAAGTCCGATGGCAGCGTTCATGCGTGCTCCCCCTCATGAACAGGGCCAATGGACTCCTGACCCTGAATCTGTGCAGCCAGGCGCGTAACCACCGCAATCAGGGCGAAACCCGCTCCTACCGGCATCGCGGCATAGGCCCAGGAAATCGAAATACCGAGCCCGGAGAGCATCTGCGACTGCACACGAAGCGTCATCAAGGTCCCGAAGTAAACCAGCACCATCAGAACCAGCGCACAACAGCTCGCGATCAGCAGTTCAACCCACACAAGACGCCGGCCAGGGACCAGCTTGTAGATCACCTCCACCGACATCATGAACCCACCCCGGAAGCCCGGAGCGGCACCGAGAAAAACACACCAGATCATCGTGGACCGGGAAATCACCTCGGACCAGGTCGATGGCGCATCAAAGACAAATCGCGTGAGTACCTGATAGAAACCAAGGGTCACAGAAATCGCCAGCATCACGATGGCACCCATCAGGGCCAACCGGGTTGTCTGGCGTTCAATGCCATAAAGAAGTTGCAGCATCGTGGCCACCATTCAGAAATCGATCCCGGCACCCCCTGGATGGGCAGTGCCGGGTTATTGGATTGGTGGTTTAGCAGTCGCTGGCGCGAATGCGGTCCAGCATCTCGCTACCGTACTGCTCCGTGTAAATCTTGTAGGCCGGCTTGACGGCTTCCTGGAAGGGCGCCTTGTTGATGTCCGTCTTCACTGTCATGCCCTTTTCACGCAACAGCTTCACGCCCTCGCGTTCCAGGCGGGAGACTTCTTCACGGGTCGCTTTGGCGGACGCCTGAGCGGCTTGCTCGAACCAGCCCCGCTCCTCTTCGGTGAGCCCGTCAAGCAGGACCGGCGACCCCAGAACCGCCGCGGGCGAATAGACGTGACCGGTCAGGGACAGGTGATCCTGGACTTCCCAGAATTTGGTGGCGACGATGACCGTAATGGGATTTTCCTGCCCATCCACGGTGCCCTGCTGCAAGGCCGTGAAGACTTCGGGGAAGGCCATGGGGGTGGGATGCACGCCCATTTGCTCGAAGGCCTCCAAGTGCACCTTGTTCTCCATGGTACGGATTTTCAGACCCTCGGCATCCGCCGGGCTCGTCACGGGGCGCAGGCTGTTGGTCATGTGGCGAAAGCCGTTCTCGGACCAGGCCAGCCCCACCAGGTTGTGGTCGGACATCTTGGCGAGCAGGTCCTGGCCGATTTCGCCATCCAGCACACAGCGCGCCTGCTCGTAATCCTTGAACAGAAACGGCAGATCCAGCACATAGCTTTCAGGCACGAAATTCCCCAGCGGGCCGGTGGAGGTAATGACAACATCGACGGTGCCGATTTGCAGCCCCTCGATCATTGCCCGCTCTCCTCCCAACGAGCCGGACGGATGTTCGGCAACCTCGAACTCGCCATCACTGAGGCGCTCCAGGGTTTCCTCAAAGGCGTCCGCGCCCACCGAGTAGTGGGAGCTGTCGGACAGCGTATGGCCCAGGTTGACGGTTCGTGCCGCCTGGGCATTCATTGCCCCCATGGCAAGCATGGCGGACGTGGCACCGGCGATGGCGGTGGTCAGACTACGGCGTGCAAACATTGCTTTCATTTTTGTTACCTCATTTTGCATTGTCACGCTTTTGGATGAATTCCGGGGTGCGTAGGCCCGGAATCAGGCACTGTCGTCCAGGAAGGCCTTGACGATGTCACGGAAATCCCTGTCGCTTTTAAAACCGAGCCGGCTCGCCCGCAGGTTGGCAAATCTCGCCGGCCAGCTACCCACAATGGCTTCAATGTTCTTGTCCGGTTCGTGGCGGACATGGGCGAGCGCCGACTCGCCACCCACCTCTCGCAATGCTTCAAGCATCTCGGCGACGCTCACCGTGATGCCCGGCAACATGAAGGCACGGAAGGCGCCCACCGCCTTGTCAGGTACCCCGGCACCGTGGACGAGGGCATCAACAACCGTGGCCGGCGACATCACGAACAGGTTCAGGCTGGTGGGTACGGGGCAGATTGCATCCTCGCCATTCAGGGGCTCCCGCAGGATGCTCGACGCAAAACTGGATGCCGCCGCGTTGGGCCGCCCCGGACGAATCACAATGGTGGGCAGGCGCAAGACCAGGCCGTCGACAATCCCGCGACGGCTGTAATCGTTAATCAGCAATTCGCTCATTGCCTTCTGGGCGCCATAGGAGTTCTGCGGATGCAGTGCCGTCAGGTCATCGAGGGTATCGGGCAGCTCGCCGCCGTAGGCAGCCACGGAGCTGGCCATGATCAGCCGTGTCCCGGCGAGCCCATGCAGCCGGCAACCTTCTAGCAGGGCACGGGTGGCGTCGAAATTGACCCGCATGCCCAGATCCAGATCCGCCTCCGCGGCACTGCTGACAACCGCCGCCAGGTGATAGATCACATCGGGCCGCTCTGCCAACACCTCATCCAATACGCCGGGCTGGCTGATATCCAGGGCCTGGGAGCGAACGATGACACCACTGACCACCGGGCGAGTCGGCTCCACCTGATCAATCAGCGTCAGGCGGCTTAGCGCCTGGCCTGCCAGCTCCCCCGTTCTGACCAGGCGTTCGACCAGTCGCTGCCCGAGAAAGCCTGCGGCTCCAGTGATAACGATATGCATGATGTGCGGTGTCCTCTTGTTGTTATGTCGTTGTTATGTCGTTGTTATGTCGTCGCTATTTCAATTGCCGTAACGGAGTAACACGCGCTCTGGTCAGGGTGTCAGTCCGTGCACCCTGCCCCACGCCAGCCCGTCCCGGGTGTTGCCCGCCGGCCGGTACTCGCAGCCGACCCAGCCCCGGTAACCGAGGGCCTCCAGTCGCGCCAGAATGCTGGGGTAATTCACTTCCCCGATATCCGGTTCATGGCGTTCCGGCACCCCCGCGATCTGCACGTGACCAATATGATGAAACTGTTGTTCCAGGTGACGGATAAGGTCACCCTCCATGATCTGGCAGTGATAAACGTCGAACTGGAGACGGAGATTATCGGCACCGACGGCCTCGATCGCTGCCATGGCCTGATCCTGCCGCGACAGGAAGTAGCGCGGCATGTCCCGGTGGTTGATCGGCTCAATCAACAGATCGCGCCCCGCCTTTGCTGCCTCCCGGGCAGCGAAACGCAGGTTTCCCAGGTAGGTGTCCTGATGCGCCGCCAGCGTCTCCCGGTCCGCACCCTCGGGGACCAGGCCGGCCATGGCGTGAATGCGCGGGCAGTTCAGGGTATCGGCGTAACGCAGGGCTTCGGACACCGACTCCCGGAACTCGGCCTCCCGGCCAGGCAGGCTTGCAAGGCCCCGCTCGCCCGCGGCCCAGTCTCCCGGGGGCAGGTTAAACAGCACCTGCTCCAGCTTCGCTTCCCGCAGGGCTCCGGCAAGCGCTTCCGGGGCGTACGCGTAGGGAAACAGGTACTCAACTCCCCGAAAACCTGCCTCCGCCGCAGCGCTGAAGCGATCCAGAAAATCGTGTTCCTGAAACAGCATGCTTAAGTTCGCGGCCAACCTGATCATGATGGGTCCTTGTTATGGGTTCAGTCGCGCGGGAACCGCGCCTCAAGAGCTTCAACCTGCTCTGGCGTCAGGGCCCGGGGATTGTGGCCACGCAGCAGCAGAAACAGTCTGGCGGTTTCCTCCAGCTCCTCCGTGGCATAAACCGCCGCTTCCAGCGACTTGCCAGCCACCACAGGGCCATGGTTGGCAAGCAGCACCGCACTGTGCTGCCCCGCCAGCCCGCGAACGGCATCACCCAGCTCCGGATCGCCAGGCATGTGGTAGGGCACCAGCGGCAGGCGCCCGACCCGCATCACGTAGTAGGCGGTCAACGGGGGAATACAGTCACAGGGGTCGATATCGGGCAGGCAGGACACAGCCACGGAGTGCGTCGAATGCAGATGGACAATCGCACTGGACTGGGGCCTTTCCGCATACATGGCGGTGTGCAGGAACTGCTCCTTGGTTGGCGCGTCGCCTTCCACCCGTTGCCCGTGCCGGTCAAGCCGGGAAATGCGCGCCGGATCCAGACGACCCAGGCAGGCGTTGGTTGGCGTCATCAGCCAGCCACCGTCCTCCAGGCGAACGCTGATATTGCCACTCGACCCCATGGTCAGGCCACGATCAAACAACGACTGGCCAAACGTGGCAATCTGTTCACGCAGCCGGTTTACATCGCCGGAATTCATGGCAGCACCTCGAAAGCCCGTGTAAAGAAGTCCGGCCCGCCGAAGTTGCCCGACTTGAGTGCCAGCGAGAGCGGGCGGCCCTGATCCGTGACCGGAACCTGGGTCCAGGGGACGCCCGGATCAATCTGGTTTCCGATGCGTAACGTGCGGATACCGAGCGCAGACACCACCGCCCCGGAGGTCTCGCCGCCAGCAACAACCAGACGACCAACGCCCTCCTGTACGAGCACCGAGGCCAGGTGACCGAGTGCCGCTTCGATGAGCTGGCCGGCACGCTCTGTGCCCAGAACCGCCTGGGCCTGCCTGACCTGCTCAGGATCGGCCGAGGCATAGACCAGGACCGGAACCTGCTCCCGGAGCCGGGCCCGGGCAAAGGCCAGCGCGGCGTCGAGGTGCGCGCCATCTTCGGCCAGTTTCATGGGATCAAGCGCGAACCCGGGCCAATGTTCGAGAAAGTGGGCAACCTGCCCAAGGGTGGCCCGGGAGCAGCTACCGGACAACACCAGCGCACCCCCCGAGCCGGGCGACAGACGACCGGGCTCGGCGACGTCGGCCAGCCAGCCTCGCAAACGGTACTGGCCGGGCAATGCCTGGCCCAGTCCGGAGCCACCGGTGACCAGCGGCATATCCACCACCGCCTCGGCCAATGTGGTCAGGTCAGCCTCATCCAGGGTGTCACAGATGACATGCCGGGCACCCTGCGCTCTCAGCGTCGCCAGGTGCTGACGGGTAGCGGCGGACCCTTCAGACAACACCGCCCGCGGCGCCAGGCCAACGGAATGATCCGTCTGTCGCGCCAGCACCCGCACCAGATCAGCGTCACGCATGGGATTGAGCGGGTGATCCTGCATGCCACTCTCGTTCAGCAATCGGTCGCCAACGAACAGATGGCCCTGATAAACCGTTCGGCCATTGACCGGAAACGCGGGCACCATCACCGTCTGCGGCGCATTCAGGCGGTCGAGCAAGGCATCACTGACCGGCCCGATGTTACCCTGATCGGTAGAATCAAACGTCGAGCAGTACTTGAAGAAAATCTGCCGGGCGCCCAGCCGTTGCAACCACGCCAGGGCGGCCAGCGAGTCATCGATGGCCCTCCCGGCCGGGCAGGAGCGTGACTTGAGGGCTACCACAACCGCATCGGCGTCAGTGAAAACGGGATCCCCGTCGGGTACACCAATCACCTGGACGCAGCGCATGCCATTGCGAACCAGATTGTTGGCAAGATCCGTCGCCCCGGTAAAATCATCGGCAATAGCACCCAGCACAACAGCCATCGTCAAACCTCGCCCGCATCGTTGGCCGCCGGGGGCAGTGAAATCCCCGAAAGCCGTTCATAAACCTTGATAACCGCCGCATCGTCCTCTCGCCCGAACCCGGCCCCTTTCGCGGCCGTAAACTGCTGCAGCGCACTGGATGCGACGGGCGTGGGCATGGCCAGCTCTCGTCCCGTGTCGTGCACGATATTGAGATCCTTGACAAAAATATCGACGGCCGAGAACGGGGTGTAGTCACCTTTCAGAATGTGAGGCACCCGATTCTCGAACATCCAGGAATTACCGGCCGAGTTGGTAATCACCTCGTAGACGATCTCCGGATCCAGACCCATGCGAATCCCGAGCGCCAACGCCTCGGCGGCCACGGCAATGTGTACCCCCGCCAGCAGCTGATTCACCAGTTTCATGCTCGAACCCACTCCCGGCGCATCCCCCAACCGGTAGACCGTCGCCGCCATGGCATCGAGTACCGGGGCGGCCAGTGTGAATGCGGTTGAGTGCCCTGACGCCATAACCGATAACTGGCCGGCCCTGGCCTTGGCCGCCCCGCCGCTGATCGGCGCATCCAGCATCTCGATGCCGGCCTTTCCGAGCCGTTCGCCCAGTTCGCGTGCGGTACTTGGGGCGACGGTGGCACATTGAATAACGAGACTGCCCGGTTTCAGGGAACCGACGAGACCGTCGTTACCAAACAGCACCTGTTCGACCTGCACTGCATTCACCACCACCAGCAGCACGATATCGCAGTCTCCGGCCAGCGCGGCCGGTGTATCCACGCAGTGGCCGCCACTGGCCACAAAGGCGGCCCGTGCCTGAGCACTGACATCGCACCCGGTGACCCGGAACCCCTGTTCAAGCAGCACCATGGCGGTACCCATGCCCATGGCGCCAAGGCCTACAACGCCTACGTGGGGTCCCTGTCTGGCTGAGTCGGTCACGTGCGGGTCTCCTGCTTATTGTTGTGGTTTTTGTGAATGGTAGCGCTATCATGTTAGCGCTAACATCGTTTTAGTTGATAGATTTGGCAACAGCAAGTGACAAACACAAGGACTACGACTAATGTCTAACCCCGAATCGACGCCTTCCGGACCGCGCCGCAGACGTGGGTCCGAAAAGCCAACGCTGAAGCAGGTAGCGGAAGCTGCAGGCGTCTCCCCGATCACCGCTTCCAGGGCATTGAACACGCCGGACCGCGTGAACGACGATACCCGCAGCCGGGTGCTTGATGCCGTCGAGCGCCTGGGTTACGTACCCAATCTGATTGCCGGCAGCCTGGCTTCCGCAAACTCCCGCTTCATAGCCGTCATCGTGCCCTCACTGGCGAACGCGGTCTTTATCGAAGTCATCAAGGGCCTGCAGGACACCTTCGAAGCGAATGGGTACCAGATCCTGCTGGGCAACACCGATTATGACCTGCAGCGTGAGTATCAGTTGGTGCGGACGTTTCTGGGATGGTCCTGCTCGGCGCTGGTGATTGCCGGCTTGCGCCACGACAGCGCCTGCCTGAGCCTGCTCGAAAACTGGAACAAGCCGGTGATGGAAGTCATGGAACTGGGCAACGGCCTGGACCTGAATGTCGGCCTGGACCACTATGAAGCCGGCCGATGCATGGCTCGCCATCTTCTGGGTCGCCACTACCGCTCGATAGTGTATGTGGGCGCCTGTATGGAGAGGGATTACCGCGCAGGGATGCGCTTTGAAGGACACAAGCAGGTGCTCATCGAGACTGGCCTGGACGCTCCGCTGATCGAGCTCGACCAGATGGGCAGCCTGGAAGCCGGCGCCGCCGGACTCGAGGCGGTACTTGACCAATACCCAAGAACCGACGCTATCCATTTCGCCAACGACGACCTGGCCACCGGTGCCCTGCTGCACGCACAGCGTCTGGGCCTTGGTGTGCCCCAGGATATCGCCATTGCGGGTTTCAACGGGCTACCGCTGGGCCAGCACGTCACGCCGAGACTGACAACGATTCAATCGCCCCGGGAGGCCATGGGGCGGCTGGCGGCGGAGCAGATACTGCAGCGCCTGGGGCAAGACCCGGTTCCGCAGCACCAGCACAACGTCGGGTTCAAACTGATCGTTGGTGACAGCACCTGATCCCCGCCAACAGGAATCCGGTCAGCTCCGTAACAGCTGATTCAACGCACTCCGCAGTTTCAACGGCTTGACCGGTTTGTTCATCAGCACATACCCCAGTGCCCGAATGTGCTGCTTCAATTCGTTGGTGTAGTTGGCGGTAATCATCACCACTGGCGCCGGCTGGCGTCTCCGGCCATTGATGCTGGCCACCACATCGACGCCGTTCTCGTCGTTATC
This sequence comes from uncultured Marinobacter sp., assembly GCA_966210405.1. Classification (GTDB taxonomy): domain Bacteria; phylum Pseudomonadota; class Gammaproteobacteria; order Pseudomonadales; family Oleiphilaceae; genus Marinobacter. The sequence goes on along the minus strand of CBIHLH010000078.1, from coordinate 7,906 downwards.
CAGGTGATAGTCGGCGAGAATCAGATCCACCGGGCTGTCCGCCGGATCCAGCTGACGCTCAAGATCATCCAGGGACACCGCCGTCACTACCCGGCAGTCCCAGCCCTCAAGCAGGGTCAGCATGCCCTGGCAGATGGCATGGTCGTTGTCGATTACCCAGATCCTGGCGCCTCCGAGCCCTCCGGTGGCGACGGCCAGCCGGTTGTCATCCGGCGCCGGCCCCCTGGGTAGTACCCGGGCCAGGGGCACACGCACACTGAACACCGAGCCTTTACCCTCAATCGACGATACGGTCACCTCGTGTCCCAGCATGCGGGAAATCTTCTCGACAATGGCAAGACCCAGCCCCAGGCCCTTGTCCGGCTGAGATCCGGCCGGACGGATGCGTTTGAATTCCTGGAAAATCTCGGTGAGTTTGTCGCCTGGAATGCCGGGGCCGGTGTCCCATACCTGCATCAGTATATGCCCGCCCTGGCGGCGACAGCCGAGCAGGATGTGGCCCCGACCGGTATAACGAATGGCATTGGTGAGGAAATTCCGGAGAATTCGGGCCAGCAACTGGGAGTCGGACTCCACCACCGCCGAGCAGGGCACGAAGTCCAGTTGTAGGCCCTCCGCCGTGGCCATCTGCCGGAACTCCCGGGCGATGTTGTTGAGCAGGTCCCGTAGGTCGAACGCGGTGACATCCGGCTTGATCACCCCGGCGTCCAGTTTCGAGATATCCACCAGCGTGCCCAGCAAGTTTTCAACGTCGTCCAGGGACGTGCTGACCGAGCGCACCAGGCCTTCGGCTTTCGGGCCAAAGGACTGCTCCAGCAAGGCGCTGGTGAACAGGCGGGCGGCGTTCAGTGGCTGTAGCAGGTCGTGGCTCACCGCCGCCAGAAATTTGGTCTTTGACAGATTGGCCCGCTCAGCCTCCAGCTTGGCGTCCCGAAGCCGGGCCTCCACCGCCGCCCGTTCGGTAATTTCCTCACGCAACTGGTGGTTCAGCCCGGTCAGTTAGGCGGTGCGCTCCTTTACCCGGCGCTCCAGGTTGTCGTAGGCCTGCTCCAGGGCCAGGGCGGTTTTTCGGCGATCGGTGATGTCGCGGATCAACACGAAGAAGCCGGTGATCCCGCCCTCGTCATCGTAGTTCGGCACGTAGGAGCGCAGCATGTAGCGCAGCTCTCCCTGCTCACCGGTTTCCTCGAACTCGAAGGTCACGCTCTGGCCGGCCAGAGCCTGTTTCACCTGCGGCAGAAGGCGCTGGTACAGGCCGGCGGAATGCACCTGGTCCAGGCGCTTGCCCAGAGGCGATTCACCGCCACGTCCATACCACGCCTCGTACACCTTATTGCAGAACTGCACCGTCAGATCGGCACCCACGTATGCAATCAGGGCCGGAACGTGATCGGTCACCACCCGGATCCAGCGTTCACTCTCCTCCAGCGCCTTGATGCGCCGGGCCATTTCACTGTTCTTGACGTCGGTGATATCGGAATACAGAACCACCAGGCCGCCCTCCCGGGTGGGGCGCTCGGTCATCTGCACCCAGCGATCGTTGGACAGCAGGAAGATACTCCCCTCGGCATCGGGGTGGCTCTGCTCCTCCACAATCAGGCCGGAGGACAGCGCCCTGGCTCTGACGTCGGTGATGGAAGTGCCGGGCGCCGGTACCGCTACCCCGGCCTGGCGCCAATAACTGCGAAACCGGCTGTTGCTCTGGATCAGGCGGTGCTGGTGATCGAACAGGACAAAGCCGTCGGCAATGCTTTCAATGGCGTCGCTGAGTCGCTGGCGGGTGGTTTCGGCTTCTTCCCGGGCACGGTTCAGAGCCTTGTTGCTGCCTTTGAGCTCCTCCATGGCCTGATTCAGGGCCTCAGTACGCTCCCGCACCTGCTCGGCCAGTACCACGGAATGTTCAAACGCTGCGTAGGGCTCCGGCTTGTGAGCGGAACCGGACTCGACCCGCACGATCAGGGCATCCCGGATGCGCCGCAAGCGCTGGTTCTCGGCCTCGAGTTCGGCCATGCGCTGGTCCCTGGGATCGTCCGAGGGCGTTTCAGTCTTGTCCTGGGCGGACATCAGGCTGGCCAATGACCACCCCCGTAAAGGTCTGGTTGATGTGCATCCCGTCGAACTGCTCGCCGTAGGTATTGAAACCGATCACCTTGTGATGCCGGAGGAATTCGGAGACCGCCTCCACCTCCCCGGTCAGCTCTGCTTCCAGACGGCGCAGGAAGCAATCACAGCCGATGGTCACCAGCGGTGGCCCGACCACACGTTCGGACGCCTCGATCTGGGTGCGCACGCTGTCGAGCAGGGATTCCGGCGCCATGGCCGTCATCACGATGCCGGTCTCCACCGCGCAATAGAAGGTCAGACTCTTGTCCGGGTTGACCCGCTGAATGGAGCGCACAAAGTAATGACCGCCGATCTTCACGCCCAGGGGACGCAGGGCGAATACTTTGCGATCCAGGGCTTCCACCTCCACGCCCACCGCCCGGGCGTAGGCTTCGGCCGCCGGTTCCGCGTTCAGTTCATACACCGTACGGCTCTCGGGGCAGGCATCGGTGACCACCAGTTTCTCTTGGCGATCCACCATGTGATGGGTCGAGAACACCCGGAAATCCAGAGGTGTGTTAACCAGCAGCACGGTCGCCGCTCCGGTGTGGAACTGGCCGTCATAGAACACATGGGTGTTGGCCAGCCGCTCGTCATCACCGGCCGAGCCACCAAACTGCGGAATGCTGCCCAGCGCGGCATTCAGCGTTGCCAGCACCAGTTCCTCACGGCTGGACAGGCCATCCAGCAGGGTTATGGCAAAGGTGTTGCCCTTCACCGGCGCCAGGCGGGCATCGCGGCAGGTCGTCAGCAGGCCATCAATCACACCTTGGGCATCCTGCAGCGTGAACCGGTCCAGCTCCCGGATCAGGGCACAATCGATGGCAAAATAACGACGGTCAAAGCCAATGGCCGTGATGCAGCCACGGCCGTAACCGTCTGGCGTGATTTCCCCGGCGGAGGTGCAGCCGCAAACCCGGACGCCCTGAAAGACATGTTCCAGGGCGATCCCGAGACGGCCGAGCTCGTATTCGGCGGAGCAGAAAAACAGTACGCAACCGAGATTCGGGTGATTGAGCTGGCTGGCAAGGTTGGTGGCCGCCAGCATCGGATCCCGTGCGCTGGAACTGGCCACTCGTGCGGCCGGCAATGTCGTCGCTGACTTCATCGGAGCGGGCTCTGGAAACGGATGTCTATCCAGCGATTCTACGGCATTCGTACAGGGCGCCAATGCGACTTCAGTGCTTTTAATGGGCGCGCCAAAATGATCATAAGCCATTGATTAAACTACCTCTGAAATCAATGCCCGGTGGCGCGGCCGGTTGCAGGCGCAACAAACCGGCACTTTAGTCTTACACCAACAGCGCAAGTGGCGGGCTTCCCTGTCCCGCCTCTGAGTCCAACTGCTCAGAACGTGACAATCGCACCCAGGGCGATGGTGTCCGCCTCAGTGCTGGTGGCACCGGTGGTGCGACTGCGGTCTTCGTACATATTGTATTCGGCCACCAGCTTGAAATTACTGTTAACGTCGTGGAACAAACCCAGGGTGGTGCTCTCGGTTTCCAGATCCAGAATTTCGGCATCGGTCTCGCCGTAGGAGAGCACAACCCGGTTGGCGCCAAAGGCATAGGAGCCCTGCACCAGGAAGCCGTCGGCATCGTCTTCGGAGACCGCACCGTTACCAATCAATACCGGGTTGTCACCGGACGAGGTGAATCCCGAAGCTGCCAGGGTGAGGCCTGCGATGGAGGCCTTCACACCATAACCGACACCGGTGCTGTCCACCGTGGTGGCGCCATTTTCCGAAGACTGATAGCGACCATTCAGCCACCCGGTCAGGGCCACATCGTTCAGGTTGGCACTGTAGGTCATCTCGGATTCGAAACGCGGCGCGGCATGTTCATCGGACGGTGTGCCGGTAGCGGTATTGGCTGGGTCAAGCAGGCCAGCGGCGATCTTGAGGCCGTCCATATCCGGGCTGCGATAGGTAATCTGAGCGGACGGTGTCGGGTACGGGTAGCCGGCGCGGATATTACCGAAGGATACGCCGCCCGGCAGGCCTGGCGAACCAAATCCCATGAGGATCTCGTCGAGGAAGATGTTCGAGCGGGCGTAGAGGCCAAAATCCTTACCGATCAGTACCTGGCCAAAATCGCCGTCTACCGTGGCGTAGAACTGACGCACATCGATGGCGGTATCGGTGGGCGCATCCAGGCTATCGTTGATGGTGGTCCAGAACGACGACCGGCCACCCAGGGTCAGATCGCCCATGTCTTTGCTGAAGTTGAAACCAATGGTATTTGGCAGAAAGCCCATCTTGATGCGTGAATCGCGGGTATCCGCCAGTTTGTCGTCGCGGTTGACGTAGAAGGCATTGAAATAACCATCCACGGAAAAGCTTGTGCCGTCCTGATTATACAATTCCACAGCGGCACTGGCGCCGGTGCTGGCGCCCATGGCGGCGGCCAGTGCGATGGCCAACGCGGACTGCCTGACGTTTTTATTGTTCATAGTTCCCCCGGTTATTGTTGGAAATCTGGGATCGGAGCGTCGGTTCATCCGACGGCCCCAGGCGTAATCTGTCGCCTGAATTCCATGGTCGGTTACCGGGGGAAAGGGGGAAATCCGTCTAGGGAGCCGGTTTTCTGATCATTTGGGAGGCAATGAAAACAACACTTTGGGATTAAGACTCACCCGGGAAGCGGGCCAGTTCGTCGAGGCAGTCGTTGAGGAAGTCGGTCGGGTCCGCCAGCACCGCCTCGTCGGAGACCACACCAAACTGAACCTGGCCGGCGTAGCTGACGATACTGACACCCAGGCCAATCGCCCCGGCCTGGGGCACCCAGAACATCTGTTCGGTGATCCGGCAACCGGCAATGTAGCGGGTCTCCGGCGTGCCGGGCACGTTGGAGACCACCGCGCTGGCCTTGCGATAGAACACATCCGCCACCGGCTGTCGCCAGGGTTCGGGCACCACCGAGGCGCTGGCGGCCAGGCCCCAGGCGAGACCGGGCTGCCAGCTTTTTTTCAGCCGCCGGGTCTCGTGCTTGATGCGGTAAAGCCGCTCCAGCGAACTGTTGCCGTCCACCGGCAGGGGCACAAACACCGTGCCGAAGCAGTTACCCAGGCCGCCCGGCTCCGGTCGCAGATCCTCCGGCAGACGGCCACGGATATCCACCGGCACGGCGGCATGCAATACGGCATCATCCAGCGCCTCCGGGGTCATCCCCAGGCGAGGCCGGACCGCCCCGGCCACACAGCTGAGCAGAACATCGTTGATCGTGACACCGGTGGTCCGGGCAATGGCTCGGAAGCGTTCCAGCGGCACCGGCGCCGACCAGCGGCACTGACGGCGACCCAGCAACGGTCGCTTCAGGTCGGACGGAGTATCTTCGGGCTCGACCAGGAACTCACTGACTTCGTGTGCCAGCTTCAGGCTTCTCTGGGCCACCCGCTCAAGCACACGACCGGCGTCCTGCCACGAGTTGCCTTCGTCGGGCTCCGGTACCGGGGAGCCGGCCTGGGTGGCCGCCTGTTCCGGGGCGCCCGCCAGTTGTTCAAACCAGGCTTTGGCTGACGCCATCCAGCGCGACAGGTCGGCGGTTGCCGGTGCTCCGTAAAGCGCCGGGTATTGCCTTGGTGAGGGTGGGCACAGCCGGTCGAAAACACCCAGCAGGGACAGGCCATCGGCGTAGCAATGATGCATACGCAACAGCAGAGCCGCGCCTCCCTCGGCATTCGGCGCCAGCCAGAATTTCCACCGTGGTCGATAGTTCGCCAGCGGCTGGTTCAGCCGGGCCGACACCCATTCCTGCAGGGCTTCGGGGGTCAAACGATCAATGATCACATCCAGGTGATGCTTGAGATCAAAGGTCGGATCCGGCTCCCACCACCAGGCCGGCGCCCGATACACCGGCCGGTACCGGAATCGCTCCCAGGCCAGCCAGTACACCCGGATAAATTCCCTCAGACGGGGCGCCGTCAGCCCGTCCACACGCATCATGACGGTAATCGTCATGGGATTATCCGGGCGCTCCAGGGCCAGCCAGGCCGAATCCGCAGGTAGCAGGAGGTGCGATTGCTGGTGACTCAAACCCGGATATCCCTGGATGGTGGTGATGCGTGAAAACCGAACCCGGCATTGTGCCAGACATGCCCCACCGTCTCCATAGAGAGGGCCAGTGCGCGGGATTACAAAATGTTACACGTGAATAACCTTTCACACCTATACTCGTTATAAGCCAAGGTGCAATGGTTATTAAAAATCTGGCCCGATCATCGATTGGCCCTGGATCGACGTAAATATAGTGTCCAGCGCCAATAAATCGCGGCCCGGAACCGGTTAAAAATGAATACCGGTATCCGCCATAATCATAAAGAACCCGTTGCCGTGCCGGTAGGAGAGCAGTTATGAAAGCGAGCCATGTTCGCAAGCTGATCAAGCCGATCGACAGTGCCTACTCGGAAATGTTTTCGGGGCGGGTCTATCGGGTTGGCAAAGGCGCAGTTTCCGTCCGCAACCACAGTGGTGAGGCGGAGCAGACGGTGATTGGCGTCCATGGGTTCCTGGAAAACCACTGCTACTTTACCCAGGCTTACGAGTCACCGGCTACCGAACTGATATTGCTGACCTGCAGCAACTATCACATCCCGGTTAACGGGGTGACACCGGAAGCCCCGGACTGGGGAGTGCCCATCAAGCACCTGGAAGGCACCATTGAATACGATGCCTGCATTCTGAACCAGGCCCTGAGCAATCTGCCGACCACCGGTAACATCCGGGTGCACGGCCATTCCCGGGGTGGCGCTGTGATTCTGGAAGCGCTCAGCCGGCGGCCGGAGCTGTACGAGGATGTCGAAGTCATCCTGGAAGCACCGGCACTGCCCCAGGGCAAGCTGCACGCTCTGGTGACGACCCTGCTGGAGCCAGTCAGCCACGGCATGTGGCCCTGGCTGATCCGCTTGATCAACAGCGCACCGTCGTCCGCTTACGGCCAGACCTTCTTCGGCAAGATGAATCCACGCAAGAAACAACTGCTGAGCAAGCTGTTCTCCGCCACCATTGACCACCTCACCATTGTGCGCAACATCGAAAATATCATGGAGTGGATGGCACGCACGGACACCTCCGTGTACGACGAGGTCCGGCACGGCACCTTCCTGATTCCCGCCGTTGACCGGATTCTGGATCGCACCGCCATGCTGGCCAGCGCGCGCCAAAGCCCGACCACCATGCGCATCGTGGAGACCGGAGCACCCAGCCACTTCATCACCCTCGACAGCAGGGAATGGGTACCCGGCTTCGACACGATGCCGACCGCCGCCCAAGGTTAGAGTTGTGCCCGGATAATGCATCAACCTGCTGCACTCGGCGGCAAGCTCCGCTAAACTGGCCCGCTTCCCCGTCAGGTTGAACGGAGCCAACCCCATGTACCGTGAGCGCCTCGTCGCCACCGACGTTCAGTCAGAGAGCGCCCGCAGGCTGCGGACATTGCTGCTGGAGTACCACGATTTTCGCCGGCACAAGGCGGAGCACCCCCTGCAGGAGACTGCCGCCAGAATCGCGTCCTGGCAGGGGGAACGGCTGAAGGCAACCCACCTTGACCTCTACCAGCACCCCGGCTATCACCAAGGCCTGGAATTCCTGCTGACCGATCTGTACGCACCGGCCGGGATGACTCGCCGGGATGACAACATCGACCGGGTGTTCCCCAAGATGGTGAAGTGGCTGCCGGATAACCTGCTGGACACCTTCGCCGGTCTGGTTGAACTGAACCTGATCACCCAGCAGCTGGACCTGGAACTGGCGGAACTGTTCCATCAACGGGGCATGGCCACCGATTCGATCACCCGCGAACACTAC
>CBIHLH010000077.1:0-17629 GCA_966210405.1 uncultured Marinobacter sp. | reverse complement strand
ATTCTAGGATTTTTCTCGATCATGGCCAGCAAACGACTGTAATAGCGGTTCGCACCGGCGGCGTTGCCAGTATCCGTGAGTACACGGGACAGCGCCAACAGGGATTCGGCGTCACCCCGGGTCAACTCAACGGCCCGGCGGTAGGACGCTAAGGCATCGTCCAGCTCCCCCAACCGCTCCTGGGTCAGCCCCAGATTGTAAAACACCGAGCCCCGATCGTTATAATCGGTATCCCGGGATGCCGCCAGAAACTGATTCCGTGATTCCTCCATACGCCCCTGGGCATACAGGAAGGCACCGTAGTATACCCGGCCCCGGGTGAACCCCTCATCTTCGGCAATGGCATGCTTGAAGTTTTTCTCGGCCAGTTCCGTTTCACCGAGCGTGTTATTGATCAGGCCCAGTGCCGCCAGAGCACCCGGATCGTCCGGATCCAGTTTCAGAGCCCGGTCCAGGTGGTGGCGGGCCCGGTCCAGATTGCCCTGGCCGATATAGGCGGTCGCCAACTGCACGTAGTCATCAATCGCCTCGCTTCGATCCGCTTCACGGCTGAAGCGACTGTCTGTCGTGGTGACGCATCCCGTTAAAACCAGAGCAGCCAGGAGGGCCGTCGTGACAAAAAAACGTCTGCTTGCTGGCTTTGGGATCACAGTGTTGCCTTCCTCGCGTCAGATGATGGGAACGGACTCACTTACGGGTTGACCTGCTGGACATTGATGTACCGCTGGCTTCTGCGGGTACGGTCCTCGACCTGGCCAACGAGCTGCCCGCAAGCGGCATCGATGTCGTCTCCACGGGTGGTCCGTATGGTTGCAATGTGGCCCGCTTCGTTCAATACCGTCTGAAAGCGCCGGGTGGCATTCATGCTGGGCCGGCGGAAATCACTTTCCGGAAACGGATTGAAGGGAATGAGATTGATCTTGCAGGGCAGGTCCTTCAGCAATGTCGCCAGTTGCCGGGCATGCTCAGGCTGATCATTCATTCCTTCGATGACTGTGTACTCTATGGTCGCCTTGCGTTTGTCCGGCAAACGGGCGAAGTACCGACGAGTGGCAGCCAGAAGTTCCGAGATCGGGTATTTCTTGTTGAGCGGAACCAATTGATTCCTAAGCTCATCATTCGGGGCATGGAGCGAAATGGCCAGTGAAACATCGGTAACTTCAGCCAGCCGGTCGATGGCCGGAACCACGCCAGACGTGCTCAGGGTAACCCGCCGCTTGGAGATGCCGTAGGCCAGGTCCTCCATCATCAGGTTCATGGCGTCCACGACGTTGTCGAAGTTCAGTAATGGCTCGCCCATACCCATCATCACCACATTGGTGATCGGACGGTCCGGGCCCGGTTCGAACGGCATGAAGGCCTTGCGCGCCACCCACACCTGGCCGATGATCTCGGCCGCCGTCAGGTTGCGGTTGAATCCTCGCTTGCCGGTGGAGCAGAAGGTACAGTCCAGGCTGCAGCCGATTTGCGACGAGACACACAAAGTGCCGCGTTCACCATCCGGTATCAGCACAGTTTCAACACTGTTGCCGTTGTCCATGCGCATCACCCATTTCCGGGTGCCGTCCTTCGAGGTTTCGTCGTACACTACCTCGGGCCCGCGCACTTCCGCCACGGCTTTGAGCTTCTCGCGCAGGACCTTGCTCATATTGGTCATTTGATCGAAGTCATCGGCGCCGCGCTGATGCATCCACTGCAACACCTGAGTGGCGCGAAAACGCTTTTCCCCCAGGGATTCAAAGAAAGCTTCGAGTTTTGCTTTCGGCATCCCCAGAAGATTGGTTTTTTCAGCGGCCGCTGTCATGTCGTAACCTCGATCAGATAATCAATTCGGGGGCGGCATGGACCGCCCCCGATCAACCAGATCAGCCGCGCGGGCAGATCTCGTTGTCATTAAAGAAATAAGCGATTTCACGCTCCGCGGAAGCGGCAGAATCGGAGCCGTGCACTGCGTTGGCATCGATGGACGATGCGAAATCAGCGCGAATGGTGCCGGCAGCCGCTTCCTTCGGGTTGGTCGCGCCCATCAGGTCACGATTTTTCAGGATGGCGCCACTGCCTTCGAGCACCTGCACTACAACCGGGCCAGAGGTCATGAAGGCCACCAGATCGTTAAAGAACGGGCGTTCCTTGTGCTCGGCGTAAAAGCCCTCAGCCTGTTCCTGGGTCAGGTGCATCATCTTGGCGGCCACAATAGCCAGGTCGGCCTTTTCAAATCGGCTGTATATTTCGCCGATGACGTTCTTGGCAACGGCATCGGGTTTGATAATCGAGAGCGTGCGCTCATTTGCCATGGTATTTCTCCAGTCAGGTTCGGGTTAAAATTCTGGCCTGCGATTATACGCAGTCGGAGGGCAACTGCCTACCGCACCGCGCGAAGGCGAGTAACAACATCAACAATTTGCGAACTGGCGAACGACACCTCTTCTGGCGTGGTGAATCGCCCCATGGAGAAGCGCAGCGCTCGATGGGCCTCGGCATCACTGAGGCCGATGCCGCGCAACACGTAGGAGGGCTCGATGGTGGCTGAGGCGCATGCTGAGCCGGAGGACACCGCCAGTTCCCGCAGGCCCAGCATCAGCGATTCCGCGTCCACACCGTCGAACGACAGGTTAACAATACCGGGCACCCGATGCTCCCGGCTGCCATTGAGACTGACGCCGTCGAGCCCTTCCAGCCCTGCCAGAAAGGCGGAACGCAAGTGCTCCAGGCGGACACTCTCCTCGGCCAGACCGACCTCGGCCAGCGCGAACGCCTTGCCCATGCCGACAATCTGGTGAGTGGCCAGGGTGCCCGAACGCATGCCACGCTCGTGACCACCGCCATGGATCTGGGCCTCAATACGCACATCTGGCGAACGGCGAACGTACAGCGCACCGATGCCTTTGGGGCCATACACCTTATGTCCAGACAGGGAAAGCAGATCCACCGGCATAGCGGAAACGTCGACCGGCAGCTTACCGGCGGCCTGGGCCGCATCCACATGAAACAGCACACCCCGCTGACGCAGCTCGGCACCCACCGAGGCAATATCGGTGACGCACCCCAGTTCGTTGTTCACCAGCATCAGGCTGACCAGCACGGTATTATCCCGCAAAGCGCCGGTCACCTGATCAACCGAGATCCGGCCATCAGCACCGGGCTGCAGCCAGGTCACGCTGACGCCCTGAGTCTCCAGCCAATGGCAGGTATCCAGCACCGCTTTGTGCTCGATCGCAGAGGTGATGACGTGGGCATCCCGCTTACCGGCAACCGCGCCCTTGATCGCAAGGTTGTCTGACTCAGTGGCGCCGGATGTCCAGACAATTTCCCGTGGGTCCGCGTGGATCAGGCTGGCCACCTGCTGTCGTGCCGATTCCACGGCCGCCTCGGCCTGCCAGCCAAAACCATGGGAACGGGACGCCGGGTTTCCGAATGCGCCATCCGGCGTCAGGTACTTGATCATTTCATCAGCAACAGCAGGATCAACGGGCGCTGTTGCCGCGTAATCGAGGTATACGGGCTTTTTCATGATGTAAAGGCGTTAGGAATCAGGCGGGCGCCCGGTCAATCAGGCGCTCGGTGTTGATCGTTTCAGAACCTTTCGCATCCTGGCGACGGTTCTGCCGGTCAGCGACCTGGCGAATTTCGTGCTTCTTCATCAGGTCGCCGAGGCTGATTTCGCTGAGGAACTGATGGATCTGGTCACTGAGATCAGACCACAGGTGGTGGGTCAGGCATTTCTCGCCGTTCTGGCAGTCGCCCTTATTGCCGCACCGGGTGGTGTCAAGGGACTCGTTCACCGCATCCACCACCTCGGCGATAAACACCTCGGAGGCGCCACGACTCAGACGATAACCGCCCCCGGGCCCCCGGATACTGACCACCAGTTTCTGGCGGCGAAGGCGGGAAAACAGCTGTTCCAGATACGACAGTGAGATCTCCTGGCGGGCTGAAATGTCCGCAAGACTCACCGGCCCCTGATCCCCGTGCAGGGCCAGATCCAGCATTGCCGTAACGGCGTAGCGGCCTTTGGTGGTCAGCTTCATAATCTCAGCCCCGTGATGGGATTGAATCTCGAATTCCAGCCACGAGTATGAATTGACCCAGTAAATCAGTCAAGTATTCAGTCCCGCGTCTCACGGTCATCCCGCACGCAGTCAAAATCCTCTTCCTGCAAGGGTGGCAACTGACCGTTCTGGTACTCACTGTTGACCTTGCGCAGGGCTTTGCACATGGTCTCAATGCGGTCGTCCACGGCATGCATATGGTCCAGCAACGAGCGCATCGCCCGGGCCACCGGGTCGGGCATTTCCTCGGTTACGCCGTAGGCATCGAAGCCCATGCGCTCTTCCATTTCCTTGCGGCGGGCATCGTCTCCGGTTTGCTGCCGGACAATGACCCGGCCGGGTATGCCCACCACCGTGGCACCGGCAGGTACCGCCTTGGTCACCACCGAATTTGAGCCCACCTTGGCGCCCTCGCCCACCTCAAACGGACCCAGGATTTTGGCCCCGGCTCCGACCACCACGCCGTTGCCGATGGTGGGGTGTCGCTTGCCCTTGTTCCAGCTGGTGCCGCCGAGTGTCACGCCCTGATACAGGGTGACATCGTCACCGATAAGGGTGGTTTCGCCAATGACCACACCCATGCCGTGATCGATAAAAAACCGCCGGCCAATGGTCGCCCCAGGGTGTATCTCAATGCCGGTCAGCCAGCGGGCGATCGTGGAAATGGTCCGGGCCAGCCATTTGAGCCCCAATTGCCACAACCAGTGGGAAAACCGGTGAAACAGCAGAGCATGCAACCCGGGGTAGTTCGTGAGCACTTCAAACGTGTTTCTGGCAGCCGGATCCCGGTGGAATACGCTGTTGATGTCTTCCCGCAAACGCTCAAACATGATTCTCGTCCTGCTCCGGCACGGAGGCGTCGTCCCGGTTTGTTTTGTCATTGGTTCCGGCGGATTTTTGCACCGCGGTCAGAATACCCCGGAGAATGTTGATCTCCATCTGGTCAAGCTTGGCCCGCTGAAACAGCCGCCGCAGCCGGGTCATCAGTTGGCGCGGATTGTTACGTCGATGAAAATCCACATCCACCAGCACCTGCTCCAGGTGGTCAAAGAATCCTTCAACGTCTCCGGCTGTCGCCGGCGCTACGTCCCACCCTTCGTCCCCAGGCTCAACCATGGATTTTAGATATGGGCTTTCCTCACCACCTTCAAGGCTGCGCAGGTAATGCATTCTCAGCTCATAACATATCACCTGGACCGCCATCGACAGATTCAGGGAGCTGTAATCCGGGTTTGATGGAATATGAATATGGTAATGACACCGCTGCAGCTCGTCGTTGCTGAGGCCGTGGTTTTCCCGCCCGAACACCAGGGCCACCGGCCCCTTCCCCGCGTACTCCCGGGCAATACCGGCCGCCGCCGGAGGTGCAATCACCGGCCAGGGTACTTTCCGACCCCGGGCACTGGTGCCCATGACCAGCACACAATCCTCCAGTGCCTCATCAAGGGACCCAACCACCCGTGCGCGGTCCAGCACATCCGAGGCTCCGGCCGACCGGGCGTAGGAGGTCTCGTCCGGAAACGATTGAGGATTCACCAACCAGAGGTTGCCTAGGCTCATATTCTTCATGGCACGGGCAACGGCGCCAATGTTGCCGGAATGGGAGGTTTCCACCAGAACAATCCGGATCTGGTCGTTAAAGGTGTCCGCGCCTTCTGCCGGCAGCGCTGGTTTGTGCATCGTCAACAGACTCTTGGTTATGTATCAGGGGTATCCATGATAGCAGAAGTCACGCCCCTGCCGCCCCTCCGAACAACCCGCAACCCATTGCCATCCGTGCTATTGCTGAGTCAAAAAACATACAAGCGGGTGATCTTTTGCTATCATACCCGCCCTTCACACACCCGGATAATGAACACTCAGATGCAACCAGCGATAAAAATGGCCCTGCGCGTCGCGCGTCAGGGGTCCGATTACCTGAAAGCCCACTTCGAGCGCCAGGAACCCACGGGAAAGGACGACGCGGAACGTCGTCGCCAACTGGACCGGGTTGAGCAATCCATTTACGACAACTTTGTCGAACAACTCGAGAAGGCCTACAAGGACCACAGCATCGCGCCCCTGAATGAAGCCGATGCCGGAACCAGCGACAAAAGCTGGCACATCTTTCCGGTCCTTGGTCGGGAAAACTTCCTGCGGGGCATCCCGGAATTTGCTCTGGCCCTGGCCCAGAAAAAGAACAACCGCACTGAGAACCTGCTGCTGGTAAACCCGGTGACCGGAGAAGAGTACTCCGCCAGCCGTGGCCATGGCGCAGCGCTCAATAGCCGCCGCGTTCGGGCATCCGATATCAAACTGGCCGACAAGGCGGCCATTGCCACCAATCTGCTGGATCAGGCCCGCAGGGGCGATGATGCCTTGCTGTGGGGTGAAATGGCCGCCGTGCTGGCCCGTGAGTGCGGCATGTTCCGGACCTCCGGCTGCGGGGTGCTGGATATCGCCCGGGTTTCCGCCGGTTTGCTGGACGCGGCCGTGATCTTCCGGCCCGAGGCCGTGGATTTTGATCTCGGCGTCACGCTGGCCATGGAATCCGGGGCATTGAGCGGCGACTTCTCGGGCAACCCGTCAACCGGGCAGGCCCGTCAATTGGTGGTTGCCAACCCGAAACTGTTCCGGGAAGTGCTCAAAACCCTGCATCCGTTTCGCGGCCGCCTGCCACGCTGACCGTTCGTTCAGGCACAAAAAAACCGCCAGCTTTTACTGGCGGTTTTTTTGTGCCTGGCTAAACCGGAATCACATCCGGTTCAACCACTCGGGCGGTTCTTCCTCCTCGGAACTGTCCGCTGCACCCTCCTTGGCCGGAACCATCAGGTCCTCGCGGGTAACACCAAACACTATCAGCAGGTTAGCCGACACATAAATCGAGGAATAGGTGCCCACAACCACACCGATGATCAGAGCGATCGCAAAGTTGTTGATGGCTTCGCCACCCAGGAAATACAGCGCCAGCAACACCACCAGGGTCGTGCCGGAGGTATTGACCGTCCGGCCAATCGTTTCATGGACGGACTGATTGATAATTTCCCAGGGCTCACCAACACGGATCCTCCGGAAGTTTTCGCGAATCCTGTCCGCAATGATGATGGTATCGTTGAGAGAATAACCAATCACTGCCAGCAACGCGGCCAATACTGTCAGGTCAAACGTCCACTGGAACAGTGAGAACACACCCAGAATAATAATCACGTCATGCCCCAGTGGAAGAACCGAGGCAATACCAAATTTGAACTGGAACCGCATGCCCACGTAGAGCAGCACTACCAACAGCGCAATCAGCAGCCCAAGACCACTGTCTTCCTTGAGCTGCTCACCCACCTGGGAGCCGATGAACTCCGAACTGATCAGTACCAGTGCCTCCCCCTCGGATTTCAGCGCCTCAGTCACCTGGCGGGCGAGCGTGTCGTTACCGGCTTCCGCCATCCGGATCAATACCGTGGTATCGGATCCGAAGTTCTGGACCACGAACTGCTCGTACCCGGCTTCCCGGAGCGTGGCACGGATATCCGCAAGGTCTGGCGCCTCAGCGTACTCAAACTCCACCGATGTGCCGCCGGTGAAATCCATGCCATAGTTCAGGCCGCGCACGGCCAAGAGGGCGATGGAAACCACCACCAGGGCAATCGAGATAACGGAAGCAATTTTCCGCAACCCCATGAAATCAAACGGTTGCTTTTGATCTTCAGACATTGGCGAGCTTTCCTCCGATCGACAGTTTCTCGACCCTGCGGCCGCCATAAACCAGATTGACGATGCTACGGCTGACCATCAGCCCGCAGAACATCGACGTGAGTATCCCGATGCACAGGGTAATCGCGAAGCCCTTGACCGGCCCGGTGCCCATGGCGAACAGAATAACCGCCACCAGCAACGTGGTAATGTTGGCGTCGAAAATCGACACGAATGCCCGGGAATAGCCGGCATTGATCGCCGACTGGGGTGGCACCCCGGCTTTCAGCTCTTCCTTTATGCGCTCGAAGATCAGCACATTGGCATCGACCGCCATACCGACGGTCAGAACAATACCGGCGATACCCGGCAGCGTCAGCGTCGCCGACAGAATTGACATACAGGCGATCAGTAACATCAGGTTCAGGGTGAGCGCAATACTGGCCACCACACCAAACCCACGGTAATACACCAGCATGTAGGCGAGCACCAGAATAAAGCCGAGAGTAACGGATATCATGCCGGCGTCGATGTTCTTCTGCCCGAGGCTGGGGCCGATAGTCCGTTCCTGAACAAAGTACATGGGCGCTGCCAAGGCCCCCGCCCGGAGCAGCAGCGCCAGTTCGGCGGCTTCGGGGATCGATTCCAGACCAGTAATACGGAAGCTTGCACCCAGGGCGGACTGAATGGTTGCCAGGCTGATAATGCCTTTATCAACGACGCGTTTTTCCACTTCCCGCATCTCACCATCCACCATGCGAGTGTCGGTTTCCGTCCGGAACTCGATAAACAGAACCGCCATCCGGCGGCCGATGGCATTCCGGGTCGCCCGGTTCATCAGGTCCCCGCCCACGGAGTCCATGGTGATGCTCACCTGGGGCTGGCCGTTTTCA
The DNA here is from genome assembly GCA_966210405.1 of uncultured Marinobacter sp. GTDB lineage: Bacteria > Pseudomonadota > Gammaproteobacteria > Pseudomonadales > Oleiphilaceae > Marinobacter. Next base: position 9,021 of record CBIHLH010000077.1, on the reverse strand, counting down.
TCGAACGCCTGTTGGGCATTCGCCACGTTGTTGCCCGTGGCAATCACATCCCGTTCCAGGCGCGCGGTGCGCTGTGGCTGATCACGGAACGGAAATTCCTCGGTGGTTTCCGAGGGCGCGTCCGGCCGGGCTTCCAGACGGAATTCCAGATTCGCCGTAGCCCCCAGAATTCGCTTGGCCTGGGCCGTATCCTGCACACCGGGCAGCTCAACAATAATACGATCAGATCCCTGCTGCTGCACCAGCGGCTCGGCAACACCGAGCTCATTGACCCGGTTACGGATGGTGGTCAGGTTTTGCTCCAGGGCATAATCCTGGATGGCCTGAATTTCCGCCTGGGAGAGCGTCAGCGCAAGTTCAAATTGCTCACCGTCCATTTGCTCGTCCAGCAGGAATTCATTGTACTGGTCACGGACCAGCTCAAAGGCTTCTTCCCGGGAAGCTTCATCACGGAAACTGAGAACGATTTGATTATTGCCTTCAATGTCCCCGCCACGATAACGGATGCGCGCGTCGCGCAAATCCTGCTTGATCTGGCCGGACATAGCTTCGAGGCGCTGTCTCACCGCCGTTTCCATATCCACTTCCAGCAGGAAGTGAACACCGCCACGAAGATCAAGCCCCAGTTTCATGGGCCCTGCCCCAAGGCTTTTCAGCCATTCCGGCGTCGACGGGGCCATGTTCAGGGCCACCAGGTAATCGTCACCCAACGCTGACTGGACTATCGGACGCGCACGCAACTGGTCGTCCGAGCTGGCCAGCCGGATCAGCGCATCGCGATCCTGCAGAGTGCTGCTCTTGACTTCGATGCCCTCGGATTCGAGCGCGTCGACCGCCCGGTCCAGAACGCCGCCACTGACATCGGTGCTGCTTCGTGCACCGGTAATCTGGATGGCGTAGTCGTCAGGAAAAAGATTGGGCAAGGCGTAAATGAACCCGATCACGAGCACGAGCACGATCACCAGGTTTTTCCAAAGCGGATACTTGTTCAGCATGGGATCCCTTGTAGCCAGCCCCGAAGGGCCGGCCTTGGTGTTTCAGCCAGGATAAATCAAACCGACAGGCAAGACGGTCGGTTCAGAGGTCCTCGCTCAGATATCCTTGAGCGTACCTTTGGGTAGGGCCGCGGCAACGGCAACTTTCTGAACCTTGATTTCAACATTGTCGGCAATTTCAACCACGATGAAATCGTCGGTCACCTTGGTGATTTTGCCGGCAACGCCACCGGAGGTCACCACTTCGTCACCCTTGTTCAGGCCGGACATCAGCGCCTTGTGCTCTTTCGCACGCTTGGACTGCGGACGCCAGATCAGGAAGTAGAAGATCAGGATAAAGCCGGCAAAAAAGATCACCTGCCCCATCACACCCATACCCTGGGCAGCAGCATCCTGGGCCATCGCCAGGGTGGGCATCATGGCCAGCAGGCCGGCAACGAGCAATTTGACTGATTTCATTGAATATCTCCGTTGTTTGGACAAAGTTTGGACAAATCGTTTAAACCTTAGCCCAGCGGCGGCAGAGTCTCGCCACGCAGAGCGTAGAAGTCGGCGGCAAAGTCCGACAATGTACCTGCTTCAATGGCCCCACGCAATCCGGCCATCAGGTTCTGATAGAACCGCAGGTTGTGAATGGTGTTCAGTTGCGAACCCAGCATTTCTCCACACTTATCCAGATGATGCAGATAACTCCTCGAAAAATTCGAACAGGTGTAGCAGTCGCACCGGCTGTCCAGTGGCGCCGGGTCATGGCGGTGCCGGGCGTTGCGGATTTTCACAATGCCCTCGGAGGTAAACAGGTAGCCATTGCGCGCATTCCGGGTCGGCATTACACAGTCGAACATATCGACACCCCGGCGCACCGCCTCAACAATGTCTTCCGGACGCCCCACCCCCATCAGGTAGCGAGGCCGGTCTTCCGGCATCTTCGGCGGCAGATGGTCCAGAATCCGGAGCATGTCTTCCTTGGGTTCACCCACCGACAGCCCGCCAATAGCATAACCGTCGAACCCGATGTCGGTCAGCCCTTTCAGCGACCGGTCCCGGAGCGACTCGTACATCCCGCCCTGGACAATCCCGAACAGCGCCGCCGGATTGCCGTCATGGGCCGCCTTGCTGCGCTCTGCCCAGCGCAGGGACAACTCCATGGACTCCCGGGCCTGGACTTCCGTGGCAGGGTACGGCGTGCACTCATCGAAAATCATGACGATATCGGAACCCAGATCCCGCTGCACCTGCATGGCGATCTCCGGCGACAGTTCCACCGGCGAACCGTCCACCGGCGAGCGGAAGGTCACCCCCTGCTCGGTAATTTTGCGCATGTCACCCAGGCTGAACACCTGAAAACCACCGGAATCGGTCAGGATCGGGCCGTGCCACTGGGTAAAGTCATGCAGGTCGCCGTGGGCCCTGACCACTTCCGTGCCCGGGCGAAGCATCAGGTGGAAGGTATTGCCAAGAATGATCTCGGCACCAATTTCCCGGATATCCCGGGGCAGCATCCCCTTTACCGTGCCATAGGTGCCCACCGGCATGAACGCGGGCGTTTCCACCGTGCCCCTGGGAAAGCTCAGCCGGCCCCGGCGGGCCAGGCCATCCTCTCCGAGTTTTTCAAAAGACATAAAACAGGACTGGCTCACAGTGCCTCTCCGGTAGTACCTGGCTGGGAATCGACCGTCGCTCCGGCCGGACCGGACAACATGCCCCTGCTGGGCTCCTGGCCGGTCAGGAACATGGCGTCACCGTAGCTGAAAAATCGATACCGTTCAGCCACCGCCTGGCGATACGCGGCCATCACATTGTCGTACCCCGCGAACGCGCTGACCAGCATGATCAGGGTCGATTCCGGCAGGTGGAAGTTAGTGATCAGGGCATCCACGGTCTGAAACCGGTAGCCCGGGTGAATAAAGATGTCGGTCTCGCCCCGGAAAGCCCGGAGCTGGCCGCCACGGCTGGCGGATTCGAGCGACCGGACCGATGTGGTTCCCACCGCCACCACGCGACCACCCCGGGCCCGGGTGCGGTTGACGGCGGCCACGGTGTCTTCCGGCACATGCACGACTTCGCTGTGCATGACGTGCTCCTCGATCCGGTCCACCCGCACCGGCTGGAAGGTGCCGGCGCCTACATGCAGCGTCACAAAGGTGCTCTCGACACCCCGGTCGGCCAGCGCCTGCAACGTTGGCTGATCAAAATGCAGCCCGGCGGTCGGTGCCGCTACGGCGCCGGACTCCCGGGCATAGACGGTCTGGTAACGCTCCCGGTCCGTGCTTTCATCCGGTCGGTCAACATACGGTGGCAGTGGCATGTGGCCGATGCGTTCGAGCACATCCAGAACCGGCTCATCGGACTCGCACGTGAGATGGAACAACGCCTCGCTTCGCCCGGTCATGCGCAGGGTCGTGCCATCCTCAAGAGCCACCCGCTGCCCGTCCTTCAAGGCCTTGGAAGCCCGGACATGGGCGATGATTTCATGGGTTCCGGTCACCCGCTCCACCAGCACCTCGACCTGACCACCGGTCTCTTTCCGGCCAAACAGGCGCGCGGGAATCACACGGGTATTGTTAAAGACCAGCAGGTCGCCGGGTTGAAGCAGGCCGGGAAGATCACGGAACTGCCGGTGATCAAGCTGGCCCGAGAGGCCATCGAGACACAGAAGACGGGATGCGCTTCGCTCGCTGAGCGGATACCGGGCGATGAGTTCGTCCGGAAGTTCAAAATGGAAATCGGAGACGTTCATGGACCGGGCTGTTCAGACACCGCGCAATGCGGTTTGTAGTTGGTAGCGGCGGGCGGACTCGAACCGCCACGGGTTTTACCCCAACGGATTTTGAATCCGTCGTGTCTACCAATTTCACCACGCCGCCATCGAAGAGTGTGGGGGATTATACTGAGCCTGTTCGTGAAAGCAATATCGCCGGCGCCGGAAACAACCGCCGGCGCTATTCTCAGATCTGGTCAAACAGGGAGAGCTGGGACACCTGGGCAAAGGATTGCTGGGCTGCCTGCAGCACAAAGCTCTGGAAACTCAGATTACTGATGGCCTCGGCGTAGTCGATATCTTCCAGTTGGGACCGGATTTCACTGGTGTACACCGACGAGTCCGCCAGGAAAGTCCGGGTGGACTCCACAGCGTTCATGCGCCCGCCCAGCTCGGTCTGCTTCAGCACAATGGAGTCCTGGGCGCTGTCCAGGTTAGACAGGGAGTTGGCAATCAGATCGTCATACGCGGCCATACCCCGAGCCGTGGTCTTGTCGATGGACTCCAGACCGGCAATCAGGTTCTCGATGGTACCGAACACCGACTGCTTCTCATTGATCTTCAGGGTGTAGGTATCGACATTGCCTGCCGCTGGCAAGGATCCAGTGATGGTGGCTTCGATCCCGGCCACCACGAACGGCTCGCCGCTCTGGTAGGTGGGGGGCGTGACAGCCAGGTTGCCCCCCTGGCTGTCCGTGGCGACGATATCGCCATCCTCTTCCACCTGGATGCTGATGTCGTCCGGGAAGCCACCCGCATAGGCAGCTTGCAGATCCGCCTGGCTGGCCAGGGTCACACCGGAAATGAACGCGCCCGAGGTGTTCAGGGGCGAGCTTTCACCCGTCACGGCCGCCGGCACGTTCACGAAAATTCCCTTACCGTTATCGCTGATCGCTACCGTCACACCGTCATCGATTTCCAGTACCCGCTGACCCTCATCGCCATGGTAGCCCCAACTGCCAGAGGCATCCTGCTGAAAGGTCCTGGTCGAGCCCTGAAACCCGCTAAAAATGTACTCCCCGGAAGCATCCCGGGTATTCGCAATATTGGCCAACTGCCCAAGGCGCTCATCCAGCTCCGAGGCAATGGACAGACGATCATTGGCTGATAGTGCGCCGCTTCCCGCCTGTACCGTCAACTCCCGGATACGCTGCAACACATCAACCGAACTGGCCAGGGCACTTTCCTCCTGTTTGAGGCGGTTGTCCGCCAGGTCGACATTACGCTGATAGGTCTCAACCCGGGCCAGTTCCTGATCCAGCTTGAGAATCCGGGCTGCCGCCACCGGATCGTCCGAGGGCTGGTTGACTCGCTTGCCGGTGGAAATCTGCTGTTGGGTATTGTTCAGGCTCGTGTTCAGCTCCTGCAGGCGATTGATCCCGCTGGAAAACACCTGTTGTGATGAAATTCGCATCATGTCACATCACCTCACCCTGTTATCGGAAACTCTGTAACAGCGTATTGAATAGATCCTGGGCCACGGAGATCACCTTGGCGGACGCATTGTAAGCAGCCTGATACTGGATCAACCGGCCGGCCTCCTCGTCCAGATTGACCCCGGATACCGATTCGCGCTGGTTGGTGGACTGTTCCAGCAGGGTTTTTCCGGCATCCATGTCCAACTGGCTTTGCCGGGTTTTCACCCCGATATCCTCCACCAGGCCGGCGTAACCCTCGGTAAAACTCTGGCTACCACCATTAAGGGTGTTCGCTGTGCCGAATCCTGCCAGGAGTTCGGCGTTGCGGTTATCAGACACCCCATTGGTGTTGTAGTTGATGGTGAAGCTGTCGCCGACCGCGGGCTGGCCGGTGATCCGGAACTGGAAACCCTGGTATTCCGCACCGCTGGCCGGATCCTCATTGAACAGCTCATTGGCAACGCCGGGGGTGTACGCGCGGTCTGGCGCACCAATCACATTGTTGCTGCCGTCACGGACTGTATAAACGAGATTCCCGGCGTTATCGGCAAACGACACCGTCAGCGGGCCATTCGCCAACTGGCCGGACGACTGGAACGGCGGCAGCAACCCGTTGGTAAACGGGTTGCGGACGTTCAGCATGGTGCCCTGGTCGATCTGGCCAGTACCAATGTTGCCGTCAGCGGCAGAGGCCCGCACCGGGCTGGCGAAAGCCAGGTCTTCTTCGCGGTTGACCGCCAGGCCGATGTTGGCCGCTGCGTTGCGACTGGGCTGAATCAGGTATTTGTCGCCGGCTGTGAACGTGCCACCCTCAATCCGGATGTTAAAACCGGGCATGGTAATCTCCGACTGCACCGGATCCGGCAGCCGACCCTGATTCACGGTTCTGCCTGTTGCCTGATCAATCAGTTCAAAATTACGCCCGTCGCCGCTGAACTGCAGCGTCCAGCTGCCCGCTACCAGGGCACTGCTGTCGGTGATTTCCACCGCGAGCTGGCCATTACGTGGCGCCGCATTGTCGGCGTTGGCGACCACCCGGCTACGCTGCACCGCTTCGGCGTTGATGTCCCGGAAAAACAGCCCACCCAGGTCCCCTTCCAGATCCATACCGATTTCATGCTGGTGGTTCATGGTCGCCGACAGGGCAATGGCAATCCGGCCCAACTCATCAAAAGCCGGCTTCAGGGCCTCGCTTTCAAACCGGCGCAGGCCGCCGAGTTTACCGCCGGTGATCTGCTCATCCACCAACAGGGTGCGGCCACCGGCACTCAGGGTAAACGACAGCCGGGTGGGATCTTCCACACTTTCACGGGTACCAAGCTGGGCGGCATTGCTGCCCACCACCAGCGACAGGCCATTGGCCAGGGACACGTTGACCTGGCTGCCTTCGCTTTCGGTCACCTTGATGCTCACCAGTTCCGAGAGCTGGCGCAGTTTCTCATCGCGCTTGTCGAGCAGCTCATTGGGCATCTGGCCCTGGGCGATGCCGGGGGATTCGGAGATCGCCAGGTTCAGCTCGGCAATGCTCTTCAACAGTATATTGGCATCCTTGGCACCCTGCTGCATCTGGGTCTTGATGGACTCTCGCTGCTGGATGATTTCCTGGTTCAGGGCCTGGAACCGGTTCACCACCTGCTGGGCCTCACTAAGCACCAACTGGCGCTGCGGCAGGGAGGCCGGGTCTTCTGCTGCGTTCTGCAGACTGGCAAAGAAGTTGTTCAGGGCGTTGCTCAGGCCGGTGGTTTCTCCTCCCAGCAGATTGTCCAGCCGGCTCAGTTCGGTGTTCAGGGTTTCCTGCTCACCGAACAGGGTGCTGTCTTCCCTCACCTGCTGCACCAGGTATTCATTGGCCAGGCGGCGGATGTTGGCAATATCCACGCCACTGCCAATGGTGCCGGCACCGGTGCGCTGGCCATCCTGGGTCTCGAACACCACTTCCTGCCGACTGTAGCCGGGTGTGTTGGCGTTGGTGATATTGTTGCCGGTTGTGTTCAGAGCGGCCTGGTGACCGAGGATACCGGTCAGGCCAATGCCAATCAGTCCTGCCATGCGTTTTACTCCTCAGTTCCGTCGCCCATGGAAAGGCTCATTAACGAATCCCGGTTCATAATCCGGTTGATCTTGTCGCCATAAGCAGGGTCGGTGGCGTAACCGGCTTCCTGCAACTTGTGGGCAAACAGTTCGGGGCGGTCGGCGGTGGCCAGCACCTCCCGGTACCGTGGGTTTGACTCCAGAAATGACACATAATCCCGGAAACTGGCCTCATAACCCGGGTAGGCCCGGAACGCCGCCTGTTCCTTCATCGGCACCCCTTCCCGGAACTCGGTGGTGGTGATGGTCACGGCGTTGCCCTGCCAGCGGCTGTCGGCCTTGATGCCGAACAGATTGTAACTGGGTTGACCGCCCTCTCCCTCGATCATGTGCTTGCCCCAGCCGGTTTCCAGCGCTGCCTGTGCCACCATCAGCCTGGGGTCGATGCCGCTGTCGTGGGCAATTCGCCGGGCCAGGGGCAGCAGCTCACGAACAAACTGCTCGGGCGACTCGAAACGCGAGGGCAGTACCCGGCCGGGGCCGGAGGCATTCGACGCGCTGGTGGATGCCAGCGGCGCGACACGGTCGACCTGCCGGACCTGTTCCGACAACTGCGCGGACAGTGCCGGCAGGCTACGGTCGTAATCCGCCAGCGTGGACTTGTGGGCCGCCAGCTTCTGGCCGTTTTCATCCAGGCCCGGCACTTCCTGGCTCAATTGCCGGACCAGGGCTTCAGACAACCCCATGCCCTGGCCATCCGCCATCGACAGGCTGATCTGATTATCAAACATGTCCCGGTAGAACTCAGACCGGTTGCTGTGCAGGTAATTGCCCTCCGCAAACACATCACCCGCCTTGCGCATGGACTTCAGCATTTCAGACAAGAACAGGCTTTCGAACTGGCGAGCCACTTCCACCAGTGCCGCTTTCTTGTCCGTCCGAGCCTGGGTTTTCAGCGCATTCAGGCCGCTGAAATCGGTATAAATCCGGCTCTGCTCAAGGGAGTAGTCCTGCATCATGCCACCTAGATCACAATCAGCTCGGCGCGCAGGGCGCCTGCCTGTTTCAGGGCTTCGAGAACCGCCATCACATCCCCCGGTGCCGCACCCACCTGGTTCACCGCCTGAACAATGTCGTTCAGGGTGGTGGCCGGGCCAAACTTGAACATGCGGGCGGGCTCCTCGGTAATGGCAATCTGGGTGTCCGGCACGATGGCGGTGTCGCCCCCCGCGAACGGGTTGGGCTGCTCCACCTCGGGATTTTCGACTATGGTGACGGTCAGGTTGCCGTGGGTTACCGCCGCCGGGCTGACTTTTACATTCTCGCCCACCACAATGGTGCCAGTGCGACTGTTGATCACCACTCGGGCAGCGGCCTCAGCGGGATCCACCTCAATGTTTTCCAGAATCGACAGAAAGCTGACCCGCTGGGACGCGTCCCGGGGTGCCCGTACCGATATGGAGGTGGCATCATGAGCGTAAGCCATGTCTGGCCCAAGGTAGCCATTGACCGCCTCCACCACCCGCCGGGCGGTGGTAAAATCCGGGCGCAACAGGTGGAAGGTGATGGTGTCGCCCCGGGCAAACGGAGAGGCCACTTCACGCTCCACGGTGGCGCCATTGGGGATACGCCCGACACTGGGCACGTTCACGGTAATCCGGGATCCGTCCTGCCCCTGGGCCCCGAAACCACCGACCACCAGACTACCCTGGGCCATCGCGTAGATATTGTCGTCGGCGCCTTTCAGGGGCGTCATCAGCAGGGTTCCGCCCCGAAGGCTGTCGGCGTTGCCAATGGATGACACCGTGATATCCAC
>CBIHLH010000076.1:0-17679 GCA_966210405.1 uncultured Marinobacter sp. | reverse complement strand
GGACGCCATGGCCGACATCGCCCGGGAATTCGGCGCCCACTTCCACGTCGACGCCGCCTGGGGCGGGCCAACCCTGTTCTCTCGCACCTACAAACACCTGCTGCGTGGCATCGAGAAAGCCGACTCGGTCACCTTCGACGCCCACAAACAGCTTTACGTGCCCATGGGCGTGGGCCTCGTCGTGTTTCGTGACCCGAGCCTGGCCAGCGCGGTGGAACACCACGCCCAGTACATCATCCGGAAAGGCTCCCGGGACCTCGGCAGCACCACCCTCGAGGGCTCCCGGCCCGGCATGTCCATGCTGATCCACTCCGGCCTGAAAATCCTGGCCAGAGAGGGCTACGAGATCCTGATTGACCAAGGCATCGACAAGGCCAGAACCTTTGCCGACATGATCGAAGCGGAGCCGGATTTCGAACTGGTCACCAAACCGGAACTGAACATCCTGACCTACCGCTACTGCCCGGAGAACGTTCAGCAGGCGCTGGCGGTTGCCGATCCACTACAGGCGGAAAAGCTCAATACCTGCCTGAACCGGATCACCAAGTTCATCCAGAAAACCCAGCGGGAACGGGGCAAGGCGTTCGTCTCACGGACCCGACTGGAGCCGGCCCGTTATTTCAATTTTCCGTGCATCGTGTTCCGGGTGGTGTTGGCAAACCCGTTGACCACAAAGGAAATCCTGGCGGACATCCTGGCAGAACAAAGGGATTTGTCAGGGGATGAGGGCATCGAAGATGAAATCAGCATCCTCCATCAGATGGCGGATGCGGTACTGAAACAGGCCAGCCCAAACGCGAGACAGGCCTGAAGCCAACACCAAAAGTCTGGTGAGCCAGTAGGGTGGACGTTTCGAAAACTGTGCGGAGCCAGGGATGGCACTTTGCCCGGCACACCGCAAGTGGGGCAGAGGCTCCGAGTTTAACCCAACCTCAGTAAAGCGCCTCTTCATCATCCAGCACATCGTGGATGATATCCAGAAACATGCGGTCCGCCTCACTCCACTTTTCCGGAATCCGGATCGTCGTGTTGGCGCTGATTTCCCGGGCAACAATCTCGTCGGCATTGGGCTCATTGCGGTGCTTGCGGGCGATCTCCATGGACTTGACGGCGATGGTCGGGTCGCTCAGCACCTTTTTGATAAACACCCGGAGCTCGTCAATCATCCTGGCCTGACGGCTCTCACTTGATGTACTCATACTTCACTCCCCGGACAATTGGATGCTCGGGAGGCAAGCTGCCCCCGTGCTATCTGTATAGTATGGCCAAACTGGTCTGTGACAACCAGCCCGGCGCATCAGATCAGCAGGCCCCGAAGGGTAAAGAACAGGATGGCAGCCATCAGCGCCGACGCCGGCACGGTAATGATCCAGGCCGCGGCAATCCGGAACAGGTGCGAGCGCTTGACCATCTCCTCGCGGTAAATCTTTTTCAGCCGCTTACGCTCGGATTTCGACAACGGCACCTGCTTCTTCTTTTTCGCCTGCTTGAGCAGCTTCTCCATCTCCTCGACCGAGGCGTTGCGGAAGTCGTCCAGGAACGGCTTCAGGCGTTCCTGTTCGTCCTGGTCGTGATGCTCCATGATCTTGTGCAGCTGGGTGGCGTAATTGGATTTCAGGTACTCCCGGAGAAACCCGACGCCGAATACGCCGCCAATGGCGATGTGGGTTGAACTGACCGGCAGGCCCAACTGCGAGGCCAGGATAACCGTGAGCGCGGCGGACAAGGCCACACAGAATGCCCGGGTCTTGTCCAGCTCGGTAATCTCGCTGCCCACGGTCTTGATCAGCCGTGGCCCGAACAGCATCAAGCCAATCGCCAGCCCCAGGGCGCCGACCATCATGACCCACAGCGGGATACTGGCAGAGGTGACCACGGCACCGGCGGAAAGCGCATCGTTGATCGCCGCCAGCGGCCCGATAGCATTGGCAACATCGTTGGCGCCGTGAGCGAAGCTGAGCAGTGCCGCCGCAAAAATCAGCGGCCAGGTGAACAGGGTATTCACCCCACCGGCGTTGTTCTCCATGGTGGCGGCCTTGCGACCCACCAGCGTCCGCATGGCAACAAAGACCACGGCAGCAGCCGCCAACCCGATCAGGGTGGCCTCCAGAAACTCGACCTCCACGATCTTTTTCACACCCTTGATCATCAGGTAGGTGCCAAAGGCCCAGGCCATAATCGCCACCAGCCAGGGCACGAAGGTGCGGGCCGCCGGAATGACATTCTTGCGGTAGAGCACCGTTTTCTTGATCACAAACAGGAACAGCGCCGCCAGGGCGCCGCCGAGCACCGGCGAAATCACCCAACTGGCCGCAATCTTGCCCATGACGGCCCAGTCGGCAATGCCCCAGCCACCCGCGGCAATCCCGGCGCCCAGCACACCCCCTACAATGGAATGCGTGGTGGATACCGGCGCGCCCATCCAGGTGGCCAGGTTAAGCCACAGGGCCCCGGCCAGCAGCGCTGCGGTCATCAGCCAGACGAAGGCCTGACCGTTGTCCAGTGACGATGGGTCGATGATGCCGCCCTTGATGGTGGACACCACATCCCCGCCGGCGATCAGGGCGCCCCCGGCCTCGAAAATCGCGGCAATGATCACCGCGCTGCCAAGGGACAATGCCCCGGCCCCGACGGCCGGGCCAACATTGTTAGCGACGTCGTTGGCACCGATGTTGATGGCCATGTAGCCGCCGATGACGGCGGCGGCCATCAGCAACATACTGTTCGGCATGCCCTCGCTGAACGCACCGACCGTCAGCCAGACGCCAAGCAGAAATAATAAGCTGAAACCAACCCGGTATCGTTCCGTGGAGGGGCTGGTGAGAAGGGTATCCAGGTATCCGCTTGAACGGGCCATAACAGATGAGGTCTCTTTTGGTCTGAATGAAGCAGGCACGGGCCCTGCGCGGCAACTATAAATTTTTTGCCATGAAATTGAAACATAACGGTCATGTTTCACACAGATCACAGAAACCGCTGAAGGGGCTGCAATGTTGCGCCTGTTTGGCTCATACTCGCCGCATAACGCCACCTTATAAAAATCCCACAAGGCTGCCATGACCACACCCATCCCCACCGGCCACCACGCCGTCGGTGAACGCGAAGAGGCCCAGGTATCACGGCTTTTGACCGGGTTGTCGGCCATGGCCATTGCCTTCCTGCTGGGCATTGGTGGCAAGGCCTGGTTCGTTGGCCACACCAGCCACGCCATCACCCTCTGGTGTTTCAGCGCACTGGTGGCCGGCAACATGCTGTGGTTCGCCCGCACCCGTGATCGCCTGCTCCAGAAGGGCGGGATGATCGTTATTGTCGGGCTGCTGTTTGCCTACCTGGTGGCGTCCGGCGGTGAGAGCAACACCGGGCCGCTCTGGTTCTATGTCTTTCCGCCGCTGCTCTTCTACCTGACCAGCCTGAAAACCGGCACGGCGGTCTTGCTGTTCTGCTCTCTGGTGACAGTGGTGGTGTTTCAGTTCCCGGCATTGCCGCTAGTCGCGGCGGAATACAGCACCGATTTCAAAATCCGTTTTTTTGCCACCCTTATCTTCGAGTCGATCTTCTGTTTTGTGCTCGAGGCCAGCCGCCTCAAGGCCCGGAACGAACTGCTGGCTTTGGCGGAATCCCATGAGAAAGCCTCCAGAACCGACGACCTGACGGGGCTGTCCAATCGGCGCGACATGCAGGAACGACTGGCCACCGAGTTCTCCCGTCACCAGCGGGCGGGCCATCATTTCTCCGTTGTCCTGGTCGATCTGGATTTGTTTAAAAATATCAATGACCACTACGGACACGACGCCGGCGACCAGGTACTGCGACAATTCGCCAGTCTGATGAAAACCGTTATCCGGCAAACCGACATTGGTGCCCGCTGGGGCGGTGAGGAATTCCTGATACTGCTGCCGGACACCTCCCTGTTACAGGCGCTCACCCTCGCCGAACGGCTGCGGTCGGAGGTCGCCAGCACCCCCTTCCGCTCCGGCAACCAAACCCTGCCAGTAACCATCAGCGCCGGGGTCTGCTCCATCGCCAGCATCGGCTCGGTGAATGAACTGCTCCGGCAGGCGGACGTACACCTGTACAACGCCAAGGAAACGGGGCGAAACCGCATTGCTCCCCGGGTCCGCAGCCAGTGCGCAGGGCCCGCTGAACACACCGCGCCTTGAGCCCCGGCCAGCCCGCCGTTATGATCGTGTGCCATACGAGCCTCAGGGCGTCAATTCCAACCGTCAACAGGAAAACCACATGGCAGCCATCCGCCTCCTGGTCGGCAGCGTGTACGGTGGCGCGCTGCTGACCGCCCGGGAAATCCGGACCACCCTGGAATCCGAAGGCCATCGGGTGACACTGCTGGAAGCGCCGGAACTCGGTGACATCACCTGCAACGACGAGCCCCTGCTCGTGTGCACCGCCACCACCGGCCAGGGCGAGCTGCCGCCCAACCTGCTGCCGTTCTATCTCGATCTCAGGGAGCAACTGCCGCAGCAGCCGGGTCGCCCGTTCGGGCTCATCGTGCTGGGTGACAGCTCCTACGGCGACACCTTCTGCGGCGCCGGCGACCTGATGGAGGAGGCGCTGTACGAGACCGCCGCCCGCAAAGTCGGCGAGACCCTGCGCATCGATGCCCTGGAAACCGCCGAACCCGAGCAGGAAGCCCTGCCCTGGGTGCGTCACTGGCTGACCCTGCTGGATGCCACGGACGCCTGAACCGCGCCGGCATGACGGGAAACTTGAGCCGCCGAACGCGACACGCCATACTCGAAGAAACCATAAGAAAACGGTAACCCGTGGCACCCAATCAATGGCTCCGATTGCTGGCAGCGTTACTGCTGTCCGTCCTTGCGCTCCCCTCACAAGGGGCTGAGCCCCCGTATATCCCGGAGATCGAGTACCTCCGCGTGGACGCCGGCGCCGAAATCCCGGCCCCGGTCGCGCTCACCACCGGCGACTGGCAACCGCTGGCGGATGACAGCCCGAACTTCGGTTACATCCGGGATACCGTCTGGCTGCGGTTTCCGGTCACGGCTCCGGCCAACCTGCTGGAAGTCCGCTACTCCCAACTGGACAACATCACCTTTTACCTGGTCGAGAACGGCTGGGTAGTCCGGAAGGTTGTGACCGGCGACCACCTTCCGTTCCAGCAACGCCCGATTCGCCACCGCCACTTCCTGTTCCCCTTCGAAACGCAGCCTGGCTCGAGCTACCAGATACTCCTGAAGGTGAACACCCAGGGCGCGATGCAGATTCCCCTGCGCCTCTGGCAGGCCCGGGATTTTTTCGAGCATTCCGTCACCGAAGACCAGTTGCATGCGGTGTATTACGGCATTCTGATCACCGCCATCTTTTTTAACCTGTTCATCTTCAGCGCCCTGCGTGAAAAGGTTTACCTGCTCTACGTCCTGTCGACGCTGGGCTATCTGGTGCTGGTCGGCACCCTCAATGGCACCACGTTCCAGTTGCTCTGGCCTGACAGCCCCGAGATACAGAACCGCGCGATGCTGCTGTCCGTGCCCTTTGCCATGATCTTTACCCTGCTGTTTTCCCAGTCCTTCCTGAAACTCAGGCGTACCGGGCCAACGCTCAACCGGCTGGTGACGTTTACCGTGGCGCTGAACCTGATCATTGCCACCCTGACGTTCTTCGTCGATTACAGTACCGGGAGCCGGCTGACCGTAGCCCTGGCCATTCCCGGCTGCCTGTTACTGACCGCACTCGGGCCGATCCAGTGGGCCAAGGGCAATCCCCAGGCCAGCTACTACACCCTGGCCTGGGGCGCCCTGACCCTGGGCAGTGCCATCACCGCAGCCAACAAATACGGATTGTTGCCAAACAATTTTCTGACCACCTACGGTATGGAAATCGGCTCTGCCCTGGAGGCCATTCTGCTCACCATGGCCCTGGCGGCCCGGCTCTATCAGGAGCGTCAGGACAAGGTAGAGGCACGGGAAGCGGAACTCCGGGCCATGGCGGCCAGACGCTCGGCGGAACTGAGGCTGATGGATCAGGCCCTGCACAACCCGCTCACCGGGCTGCCGAACCGCATCAGCTTTGAAATGACCCTGAATGACCTGATGATGCGGCATCCGGAAAAGCGCTACGGGGTCATTGTGATACACCTGAACAACCTGCAAGCGGTGACCAAAACCCTGGGCCACCACAACAGCGACCGGTTGCTGGAGCTGGCCTCGAAGCATTACAACGCCGTGGTACGGGAACTGCCGGGCTGCCTGCCAGTGGAACAGACCGACGAACGCCACTATTTCCTGGCCTCGCTGGACCCACAGACCTTCGCCTTCGTGGTCAACGCCAGCCAGCTCGAATCCGCCCCCCGGGCCATCGTCCGGGGTATGGAAGCGATCCGCTACCCGATTGATTACCTGGGCATGCAGGTGCCGCTGGACCCGCGACTGGGTGCCGCCATCTTTCCTGACCACGGTATAGACGCCACCACCCTGATCCGGCGTGCAATCATTGCCGAAGGTTCCGAGTCGGCAAAAACGCGGGGCATTGCCCGGTACCAGCCTGCCCGTGATTCCTACAGCGCGGATCGGCTGACCATGGTGTCGGAACTGAAACACGCCCTGCAGCACAACGAACTGGCGCTCTACCTGCAACCCAAGCTGTGCCTGAAAACCGATGCCATCGTCGGGCTGGAAGCACTGATCCGCTGGCCGGGCCGTAAACATCCGGTGCAGGCCGATGAGATTGTTGTACTGGCGGAGCAGACCGGCCTGATCAAGCCCCTGACCCGCTGGGTTCTGGAGCAGGCCCTGGAACTGCGTACCCACCTGCTGGCACAGGACTGGCCGCTTGGTATCTCGGTCAATATCTCGCCCAACAACCTGCGGGAGCCGGATTTCCCGTTGTTCGTGCAGCGGCTGATGAACACCTTCCAGGGCCACCAGGGCACCATCACCTTCGAAGTGACCGAAACCTCCATGATGCAGGACCCGGTCAACTCCCTGAAGGCCCTGAACGCCCTGAGCACCACCGGCATCCCGGTCTCAATTGACGATTTCGGGTCCGGCTATTCCTCGTTGTCCTACATCAAACAGCTGCCCGCCAGCGAGATCAAGATTGATCGTTCCCTGGTGGCCGACCTGGCCACCCAGGCCGAAGACCGGGTGATTGTGCAGACCACCATCGAGATGTGTCATAGCCTCGGCTATCAGGTGGTTGCCGAGGGCGTCGAGGATCAGGCCACTGTAGACCTGCTGCGGGCCATGGGTTGCGATATGATCCAGGGCTACGTGCTGACGCCACCTTTGCCTTTCAACGAAATGCTGGCCTGGCTCCAGCGCCACCCCGGACGGGCCCGACAGCGGCAACTGGGGTGAAACTGATCGTGACAGGCCCCACCACCGTCAGCGTTGGCGGATCAAAGCTTCCTGGGTGGTGGATGCCACCAGCGCCCCCGACTGATTGAAGAAATTGCCCCGGTTAAAGCCCCGCCCGGCGGATGCGCTGGGGCTGTCCTTGTCGTACAGCAGCCACTCATCCATGCGGAAATCCCGGTGAAACCAGATGGCGTGATCCAGGCTGGCCACCTGCAGGTTCTTGCTCATGAAGGTCACACCATGGGGATTGAGCGAGGTGCCGAGGAACTGGAAATCCGATGCGTAGGTGAGCAGACACCGATGCAGCACCGGATCATCCGGCAGGTGCCCCTGGGCGCGGAACCAGCTCTGTTTATGGGGCGGACGCTTTTCCGGCTTGAACGGGTTCACCGGATCCACCGGGCGAATCTCGATGGGCCGGTCCCGGGTCAGTGATTCCCGCATTTTCTCGGGCACATGGGGCGCAATCAGCTTGCCCCACTCCGCCTCGGATTTGAGAGTATCCGGCGCCGGCGCATCGGGCTGGTCCAGCTGGTGCTCAAACCCAATCTCGGCCACCTGAAAGGACATGGAACCGGTCAGGATTTCCTTGCCTCCCTGGCGGGCAATCACCCGGCGTACGGAAAAACTGCCACCGTCACGCACCCGCTGCACTTCGTAATCGATCGGCATGCTGTGATTGCCCGGGCGCAGGAAATAGGCATGCAGGGAGTGGCACAGCCGTCCCTCCACGGTCCGGCTCGCCGCCATCAGCGCCTGCCCCAGCACCTGCCCGCCGAAAACATTGGGAAAACCCAGGTCTTCACTGTCGCCCTGAAAGTGATCGTCGCCGATCGGAGAAAGGTCCAGCAATTCCACCAGCTTTTTGGTTACTTCAAGCATGCCTGCTCCTTCATTCGTTACTCGTTATCAGCCGTGAATCGGCGGCACTTCCCTGGACAACGCCTGCTTTTCCACCGCGAAGCGACCAGTCAGGGCAAACCCCAGAACCTCGCTCTGCGGGTTTCTGAACAGCGCCTTGACACTGGTACCGTCCCGCTCAACCTCCCACTCGCCGTCGGCACCCGCCGGCGGCGGGCACACAGCGGTCGGGCAGCAGGGGGTCTTGATCATCACCGGCATGGCGCCATAGCTCACTTCCGCCCGTTCCCCGGTGAGGGTTTTCGCCAACGCACGGGCACACGCCATCAATGGCAGTACGTACAGCAGCACATGGCCATCCACCTCGGCGCAGTCGCCCAGGGCATAGACATCCGGGGCCGAGGTCTCCAGGGCCCGGTTCACGGTAATGCCCCGCCCGGTGGCCAGCCCGGCACCCTGGGCCAGGCCGATCCGGGGCCGGAGGCCCACTGCGGAGATCACCAGATCGGCATCAACGGTATCGCCATTGGCCAGGTTCAGGCGCACCCCGTTGCCGTGCCGGTCCAGTCGTTCTACCACGGTTTCCAGATGAAAGCGCACCCCCAGGTTCTCCAGCTCCCGTTGCACGGCATGGGCCGCCACATCCGGCAGCAGACCGGGCATCACCGCATCGGACGGCGCGATGACATCCACCGAATAATCGCCGTTACGCAAGTCGTTGGCAAACTCGCAGCCAATCAGCCCGGCGCCCATGATCGCGATCCGCCTGCCGTTGGCCAGTGCCTTGCGAAAGGCCCGGTAGTCCATCAGATCGTTGATCGAAAACACACGCTCCTGGCCATCGCCGTCCAGGCCAAGACGAATAACATCCGCGCCCCAGGCCAGCACCAGCTTATGGTAGGCCAGGCGCTCATCGCCAAGGAGCAGGGTATGGCCGTCAACGTCAATGCCGGTTACCGTGGTATGGGTACGAAGCTCCAGATTGAGCTGTTCGGCCATGGCGTCGGGCGACGCCTGGGCCAGGCCGTCGGCGTCCTTATCCTTGGTAAAGCCGGTGGACAGCATCGGCTTGGAATAACTGACGCCATCGTCGGCGGTCACCATCACAATCGGGGTGTCCTTATCCTGCTTGCGCAGCTCCCGTGCCAGGGAGTAGCCGGACAAGCCGGTGCCGACAATGACAATAGGGGCCTGTTCTGTCATAACCTTGCGCTCCGGAATCAGCCGATCTCGATCATTTCAAAATCTTCCTTACCGACACCGCAGTCCGGGCAGGCCCAGTCTTCCGGCACATCCTCCCAGGCGGTACCCGGCTCGATGCCGTCTTCCGGCCAGCCTTCGGCCTCATCGTAGATGAAACCACACACCACGCACTGCCACTTTTTCATTGTTGCTCTCCCACGGTTAAACGCGCACCACTGTCATTTGCAGCTGGCATTTGCGGCCCACTGTCGGATCAGGCCACTGGATGAATCAACGGCCATCATACCCATCGCTCCGGAATTGACCAATGCCAATGCCGACGGCGATGACCGGGGTTTTCTGCCAATTCCCCCAAACACAGGCCGTTCGGACCTGGCCCGCCCCTCCCTTCCGGGCGCTGTCTCCGGTATAATCGCCGGTTTTACGACAGGACCGACCGTTATGACCGACACCGTCGCCGACTTGAATCAGGTAATGGCCGAAGCCGACTGCCTGGTCGATGAACAGCAGGTGCAGGCTGCCATCCGGCAACTGGCCGACGACCTGACCGGCCGACTGAAGGACAGCAACCCCCTGTTGTTCTGCGTGATGAATGGCGGGCTTATCCTCACCGGGCAACTCCTGCCGCTGCTGAAGTTTCCGGTGCAGGCGGAATACCTCCACGCCACCCGGTACCGCCAGGAAACCACCGGCGGCATTCTTGAATGGAAGCTCCAGCCGGAAGCTGACATGAACGACCGCACCGTGCTGATCGTCGACGACATCCTGGACGAAGGCACCACCCTCTGCGCCATCGCCGACTACTGCCGGGCCCACGGCGCCAGGGAAGTACTGACTGCGGTACTGGTGGATAAACAGCACGATCGCAAGGCCCGCAAGGACCTGAAAGCCGACTTTACCGGCCTGGAAGTCGAGGATCGCTTCCTGTTCGGCTACGGCATGGACTACAAGGGCTACTGGCGGAACGCACCCGGCATCTATGCCGTCAAGGGACTCTGACATCAACGACAGTCTCCGCATTCCGCCCACGGACTGGTACCGGTCACTGGCCGCCGCCGGGCTCAGAAACCCGGCGGTTCACGGCCCCGCCCGCTACTGGCTGCAGGTGGAAGGGTCGTTTACCCGGGCATTGCAGACCCAGTGCCGGGCGTCGTTTCATGTGGAAGTGGCGCATGAAGGATTTGCCGTGCCCACTCCGGAAGAAGCCGGCCACCTTAACCTGCCCAGCCGGCAGGCTGCCTGGATTCGCGAAGTCCGGTTGTGCGGCGACGGCGCGCCCTGGGTGCTTGCCCGCACCGTCATTCCCCTGGCCTGTCTGAGTGGTGAGGGGCGACGGCTCAGGCACCTGGGCAACCGTCCCCTGGGCGCCTACCTGTTCAGCAACCCGCACTGGCAACGCGGACCACTGGAAACCGGGCTCTGCCGGCCCTTCGCCCCGGGCCAGCCGGAGCTTGCCCGGCGCTCGCTGTTCAGTGGCAGGGGTGGCGCCCTGCTGGTGGGCGAGTACTTCCTGCCAGCACTCTATCGCCGGAACAGCCTTTAACCCACGGTCAACCACTGGCTATAATCGCTGCATTCCCTGACGCCGAATCCATCGACCGGACTCACCGCCTATGCTGCTCGACGCCGTGCCAGACCACATCCAGAGCCGACTGGCCGATTACGCCAAACTGCTGCGCATCGACCGCCCCATCGGCAGCCTGCTCCTGCTCTGGCCCACCTACTGGGCGCTCTGGCTGGCCGGCGACGGCAGCCCGTCCATCGGCAACGTGATCGTTTTTACCCTGGGCGTCTTCTTCATGCGCGCCGCCGGCTGCGCCATCAATGACTTCGCCGACCGGGACTGGGACAAGCACGTCAAGCGTACCCGGGACCGCCCGCTCACGGCGGGCCGGGTCAAACCCCGGGAGGCGGTCGTACTGTTTGTCGGCCTGTGCCTCGTGTCCTTCCTGATGGTGGTGCTGTTCACCAACACCCTGACGCTGTACCTGTCCTTCGGCGGCGCTGTGCTGGCGTTCATCTATCCCTTCATGAAACGCTACACCCACCTGCCGCAGCTGTTCCTGGGCGCGGCCTTTTCCTGGGCTATTCCCATGGCCTGGGCGGCGGAGACCGGAGAACTGAGCCAGCTCGCCTGGCTGTTGTTCACCGCAAACGTGCTCTGGACCGTGGCCTACGACACCTTCTATGCCATGGTCGACCGCGATGACGACATCAAAGTCGGCATCAAGTCCACGGCCATCCTGTTCGGTGACGCAGACCGGGCCATTATCGGTGTGTTACAAACCCTGGTGTTACTGATCCTGGTGCTGGTCGGCCAGCGCGCCGGGCTGGGTACCGTGTATTACCTGAGCCTCCTGGCCATGGCGTGTCTGTTTATCTATCAGCAGTTCCTGGCGAAAGACCGCGACCGGGCCGCCTGCTTCCGGGCCTTTCTGAACAACAACTGGGCCGGCTTCGCGGTCTTTGCCGGCCTGGTGATTGATCGGCTGATTGCCTGAGCCTGTCATATACTTGTAACACCCGGGCGTTGTAATGAGGCAGCAACAATCCAAGGTCTGACACAGGTTAATGCTCATGACTGGAAAAACTGTCCTGATCGTCGATGACGAGGCACCGATCCGCGAGATGATCGCCGTGGCCCTCGAAATGGCGAACTACGACTACATAGAGGCAGCGGATGCCCGGGAAGCCCATGCCCTGATCGTCGACAAACACCCGGACCTGGTCCTGCTCGACTGGATGCTGCCCGGCACCAGCGGTGTCGAGCTGGCCCGCCGGCTGAAGAAAGAAGAAGCGACCGCCGACATTCCCATCATCATGCTCACCGCCAAGGTGGAGGAAGACAACAAGATCCAGGGCCTTGATGCGGGTGCCGATGACTACATCACCAAGCCGTTCAGCCCGAGGGAACTGGTGGCCCGCCTGAAGGCCGTGCTGCGCCGTGCCACACCGCCCGGTGTGGATTCGCCGGTCGAAGTGGACGGGCTGACCCTGGACCCGGTCGGTCACCGCGTGACCACCATTGATGGTGCGCTGACCATGGGCCCCACCGAATACCGGCTGCTGCAATTCTTCATGACTCACCAGGAACGGGTATATACTCGCTCTCAGCTTCTGGACCAGGTCTGGGGTGGCAATGTCTATGTGGAAGAGCGCACGGTGGATGTACACATACGCCGCCTGCGCAAAGCGCTGGGTGACCAGTACGACCACCTGATCCAGACCGTACGGGGAACCGGCTACCGCTTCTCCACCAAAGCCGCTTAAGCACCGCTGGGCATCAGTGCCGGCAATGACACAAGGCAGCTTTTGATGCAGCACAACTGGTCACGCTACGTTCGCCACATTGTCGGCGGCCTGATCGGCACCACCCTGGTTGGCCTGTATTTCGGCCACCCGGTATATGGCCTGACCATTGGTCTGGTGATCTATCTGTGGTGGACCCTGCATCAGGCCCGGCGCCTGGCGCAGTGGTTCGCCAATCCGGACGGCACCGACGAAGCCCCCCAGAGTATCGGGCTCTGGGGCGATATTTTTGACCACCTGCACAAACTGCACCAGCACCACCTGCGCACACAGGACCGGCTACGGGCCCAGATCAACCGCGTTCAGGAATCCACCAACGCCATGCGTGACGGGGTCATCATGACCGACTCCCGGGGCGCCATGGAATGGTGGAACGGTTCGGCGGATTACCTGCTGGGTTTCCGCAGAAACACCGACCGGGGCCAGTACATCCACAACCTGATCCGCACGCCGGCCTTCAAGGCTTATTTCGAATCCCGGGATTACCGTGAACCGCTGGACATCCACTCGCCGGCAAAACCCCACATCCGCCTGCAGATCCAGATCAGCCTGTTTGGCGACGATGACCGCCTGATTGTCGCCAAGGACGTCACCCGCCTGTTCCAGCTCGAACAGATGCGCCGGGATTTCGTGGGGAACGTATCCCATGAAATGCGCACCCCGCTGACGGTCATCAGCGGCTACCTGGAAACCCTGGTGGACAACGCCGACGACCTGCCCCCGAAATGGCGACGGGCAATCAACACCATGGCCGATCAGTCGTCACGGATGGAAGCGCTGATTACCGACCTGATCCTGCTGTCCCGGATCGAAACCGGCGACCAGACCGTGGACGACGCCCTGACCGATGTCGATGCCCTGCTCGGCCAGATCTGCCACGATGCTCGGGCCCTGAGTGGCGACAAGGCCCATGACATATCACTTTCGGTCAGTGATCACCGGTTGCTCAAGGGGGATCAGAGCCAGTTGCGAAGCGCCTTCTCCAACCTGATCTTCAACGCGGTCAAATACACACCCGCCGGCGGGCGGATTGTGGTTGCCTGGTCCGCCAACCGGGAAGGCGCACACCTGTCGGTGCGGGACACCGGTATCGGTATCGACCCGGTACACATCCCCCGGCTGACCGAGCGTTTCTACCGGGCCGACCCCAGCCGCCACAAAGACACCGGCGGCACCGGCCTGGGCCTGGCCATCGTCAAGCACGTTCTGCTGAACCACGATGGCAATCTGGACATTCGCAGTCGCATCGGTGAGGGCAGCGAATTCATCTGCCACTTCCCCCGTGAACGGCTGGTTGAGCGGATCCCCGAGCCGACCGGATAAACCCCGGCCGGGTTAGCGCGCGCCGGCGCGGAAGCGCGCCACAAAGCGGGACAGGTCTTCAAGTTTTTTCGGGTCTTCGTCCACGAAGCGAATGGTGACACTGACAAAATCCGTGTCCTGACGTTTATCAACCGCCTGCAACTGGTGCACGTATCCGTTCAGCCGCGCCATCTGCCCGTCGGCGATCTCGATATCCACCACCGCCTGATCAAGAATGCCGGGAAACACCTGGTCCCGTTTGGCAATCACCCGGACTTCCGTGAGGTTGATGTCCTTGACCACCGATTTCAGGGTACTGTCGGAAAACCGCACGGAGGCCAGGTTCATGGCCGGACGGGCGGCCTTCACACCGGCACCGGAGGACTGCCCGCCCCCGGGCGCCGCCGGCCGGGCAGCCGGGGCTGCGGGCTCCCGCTCGGAACCCGGCTTCCGGGTCAGCAGGTCGGCCGATTCCCGGAAGGCATCCGCAGGACCCGACAGGGACTTGCCACTGTGCGCCATGGCGTCGCTAAGTGTTTGCCCCATCACCTTGATGATTTTCCTGCTCAGCCCCTCCGGGCTGAAGGGTTTGCCCAGGTATTCCGACACCCCTTCCTTCACCGCCTCCACCACATGATCCTTGTCGCCGCGGCTGGTAATCATGATGAAAGGCACCTTCTCGAACTGCGGTTGCTGGCGCATCCATTGCAACAGTTCAAGGCCGGACATCTCCGGCATTTCCCAGTCACACAGCACCAGATCGAAGTTCGCCCGCGACATTAGCGACTGGGCCCGGCGGCCGTTCTGGGCATCGACGGTCTCGATCACCGGAAAGCGCTGTCGGATCGTTCGCTTGACCAGGTCCCGCACAAAACTGGCATCGTCCACCACCAGCGCTTTCA
The DNA here is from genome assembly GCA_966210405.1 of uncultured Marinobacter sp. Classification (GTDB taxonomy): domain Bacteria; phylum Pseudomonadota; class Gammaproteobacteria; order Pseudomonadales; family Oleiphilaceae; genus Marinobacter. The sequence continues at coordinate 2,771 of CBIHLH010000076.1, read as the reverse complement.
ACATTGCCATAATGCCAACCTTTCCCCTCATCCTCGTTATCGCTCAACTATAGAACAAAGGCCGCCCCGGGGGACCCGGCAGCAACAAAAAACCACAATCGGATGCCCGGGAACCATCAGGTTAAAGAATTGTCACTCCCCGGGGCCCGGGGCAGTATTTCCACAGCCGGAAAACGCGCTACCATGGGCGCTGGATTATTTCACCATCGCCACCCAGACCCGAGGTTCCGCGTGCTGACCACCATTGCAAGGATTCTGCCCCGCCGTCGATTTAGCTTCCTGTTACCCCTGACCGGCCTCCTGACTTCTCTGGCCTTGCCCAGCCTGGCGCAGACCGCCGACCAGGCCGCCGCCACCAGGGGATTTGCCGAGTGCAAGCAACGGCTGCAGGCGCAAGCCATTGCCGCCGGTGTCAGCCCTGAAACCGCCACCGATGTCATGGCCCGGGTGGAACACCTCGACCGGGTGATTGAACTCGACCGGCGCCAGCCCGAGTTCACCACCACCTTCGCGGACTACCTGAACCGCCGGGTGAACGAAGACCGGATCAGCACGGGCCGGGAAATGCTCAGGGCACACCAGGACCTGCTGCAGCGGGTGACCGATGAAACCGGCGTACCGGCGCCCTACCTGATGGCGTTCTGGGGCCTGGAGACCAACTTCGGCAGTTATTTCGGCAAGATGTCGGTGCCCAGCTCCCTGACCACCCTGGCCTGCGACCCTCGCCGCAGCAGCTTTTTCACCACCCAACTGATAGCCGCCCTGCGCATTATTGACGAAGGCGCCATCCCGGCGGATCAGATGGAAGGGTCCTGGGCCGGTGCCATGGGCCATGTCCAGTTCATGCCCACGGTCTTCCTGAAGCATGCGGTGGACGCCGACGGAGACGGCCGGCGGGATCTCTGGAACAGCCTGCCGGACGCCCTGATGTCCGCGGGCAGGTTCCTGCAATCCATGGGCTGGGATGGCGATTATCGCTGGGGGCGGGAAGTGCTGCTGCCCGACAATTTCGATTACTCACTGGCCGATGGCCGCCGCCTGCCCTTACAGCAGTGGCGGGAACTCGGCATTACCGACGCCTTTGGCAAACCCCTGGCCCAAGAGCCGATCAAGGCGAAGCTGGTGGTGCCGGCGGGCCATCGGGGGCCGGCTTTCCTCGCCTACCACAATTTCAACGTGATCATGGGCTGGAACCGCTCGGAGTTCTACGCCATCGCCGTCGGCCACCTGGCGGACCGCATTGCCGGTGCCGGCGGACTGCAGAACCCGCCCCCGGAAGACGCACCAACCCTCTCCCGGGATAACATCATCAACCTGCAGGAAGCCCTCCAGGCCCGGGGATTCGACAGCGGCACACCGGATGGCATTCTGGGGCCCGCCACCCGTTCGGCCATCCGCCAGTTCCAGGCTTCCGCCGGCCTGGTGGCGGATGGCTACCCCGGGGACGTGGTGCTGGACCGGCTGAACATCGCAGGAAACCAGTGAATGGACTCGATTACCCAGGCGGCGCTCGGCGCCACCCTGGCCGGAGCGGTCGCCGGTAAAACCCTGGGCCGCCGTGCCCTGCTGTGTGGCGCGGTGCTCGGCACGCTGCCCGATCTGGATGTGGTACTGGATTACGGTACCGCCGTCGCCAACTTTACCCAGCATCGGGGCTTCAGCCATTCGGTGTTTGTGCTTTTCCCTCTGGCGATAGCGCTGGCCTGGGCGGGCTGGCGCTGGAAGCCGAAACTGGGTTTCCGGCGCTGGCTGCTACTGACGGCCCTGGTACTGCTGACCCACCCGCTGCTGGACACCTTCACCACCTACGGCACGCAACTGTTCTGGCCCTTCGGCCCACCCCTGGCAATCAGCAGTATCTTTATTATTGATCCGCTCTACACCCTGCCCCTGCTGGTGGCTTGCCTGATATTCCTGGTCCGGCCGCCGGCCAGGCCAGCCCTGACAGCCGGGCTGGCGTTGTCCACCCTGTACCTGGGCTGGTCGCTGGTGGCCCAGCACATCATCACCAGCCGGGTTCAGCCGACGCTGGCCCTGGCCGGCATGGCCGATGCCCGCCTTCTGGTTCAACCCATGCCGTTCAACACTGTGTTGTGGCGGGCCACCGCAATGACCCCGGAGCGACGGGTGGAAATTGTCACCGGTTTCCTGGATGGCACCACACCACCGGACCCGGAGCTTTTTCCCCGGCACCCGGAACTGGCGGACGCCGTCTCGACCTTCCCCGAGGCCCGGCGCCTGGAATGGTTTACCCACGGTTTCCTCGCCTATGACCAGACCGACAGCGGCATCACCGCCACGGATGTTCGCCTGGGTATCCCCGGGGCCCATCCGTTTACCTTCGTGCTGGCCGAACAGACGGACGACGGCCTGCAGCCAGTGGCCAGTGTTCGCGCTCCTCAGCCCGCATTCAAGCCAGACGCATTGCCCATGCTCTGGTCACGGATGACCGGCGAGATACCGACGTTGTGCCTGGCCACATTACAGGCGCCGCAGCCCGGACAGGATTGCTGATGGCCCTGCGTCTGGACCAGTTCATTGCCAACAGCTCCGGGCTGTCCCGCAAGGAGGCCAAACACGCCATTGCCGGCGGCCGGGTGCGGGTGGTCAATGATGTCTGCAAGGGGGCAAGTACCAAGGTGGCACCGGACGCCAACGTCTGCCTGGATGACCAGCCATTGAGCCTGCCCGGAGAACGCTACCTGATGCTGCACAAACCCGCCGGCGTGGTCAGCGCCACCCGGGACAGCGAACACCCCACTGCACTGGAT
>CBIHLH010000075.1:0-17999 GCA_966210405.1 uncultured Marinobacter sp. | reverse complement strand
CCAACGCGGGCCCGCCGCCGTCGGGGAACGCTCCTGGGCAGCGAAGGCCGACCGTCGTCTACCTCGGCCGCCTCCATCCCAAGAAGAACCTGGCGGCACTCGTGGATGCCTGGGCCGCTGCGGAACGGCCGGTCGATGATGTAGGAAATGGAATACAGCGCCACAATCACAAAGATAATTGCGCTGAGAACGTCCGACGGCATGGTGATCAGGCCGAATACGCCAATCAGCTTCGGCACGATCATGATGCCCAGAATCCGCCAGAGGTAGGCCCAGTCCACGGTGCCCCCGGCCGGGGCTTCACCGGAATTCGCCAGTTTGCGGTTATTCATCCAGATGGTGAGAGAGGAAAACACCAGTAGGTGAACCGCGATAATCGGCAAAAACACCAGCGGTTCATCAAGCACCAGCAGCAGAAAAGGTAATGACAGGACGGCACCCCCGAAGCCCAGACCCGAGCGGACAAAGCCACTCCAGACGAAGATCAGGGCGATAAGAACGTACTGCACGATCGTGAGATCCGACATAACTTCCTTTTTACTGGTGCACGGGGCTGGTTAGCTGAATCTGGTCTAAACTGACACGGGCAATGCCCACCGAAAAACAGGCTCAAGCCGGAGAATGTTAATGTCCCTGTCCTGGAAACAGAAGTTTTCATTATTGATTGCCGCCACATTCGTCGGGCTTGCCATTGCCACCCTCACCTCCCTGAGCGGTCTCGCCAAGGTGTCCGAAGCCTATGAGGCACAGGGCCAGGCAAGAGCCTATGAGGCTGCCGTACTGAACCTGCTCAGCGACTGGCTAACCGTTGAACGGCTGAGCGAGGATCTGGAGCCGGGCAAGGTCGAAACCTACCAGGCCCGGCTGGCCTCGCTCACCCAACAGGCGACCGGCCTGACCGCAGCGGCACAACGTCTCGACAGCGCCGCCGTCGCGGACAGCGCGCAACAGATTGAAGCCGGGATCACCCGCTACGCTGACCTGCGCGCGTCGTGGCTGGAACTTACCGCCACCCTCGGCTTCACCGCCAGCGATGGCCTGAAGGCGATGCTGTCCGACTATGTCGACAAGAACCTACGGGAAATCAGCATCTCGATTTTCAATGACGACATCAATGCCATCGCCTCCCATTACCGGGATTATCTCGACACCTTTGAGCCGGCCTCCGCCGCCGCGACCCGGGAAGCGCTGACGCGCATACAGGGCGTGGTAAAGGAAATGGACTGGCAGGAAATCGAGATCGGCCAGGCGGTTCAGGGCTTCGCCGATGCGTTCGCCGAGGCTGAAACCGTTATCCAGAGACTGACGGGTGTAGAGCAGGAGCTGGCGGAACTCGGCACGCAGATTCGCGCACAGATTACCGAACAGAACGACAACCTGCAAAACGGCCTGATCCAGACCACCAGCCAGCAAGCCGAGGACGCCCGGACATCCTCAAGCTGGCTGATCATCGCCACCGCGGTGGCGGTACTGGTGGTCCTGATGATCACGCTCACCACCGCCTCTCGCACCCTGGCCCGCCGGCTTAATGAGGTTGTCGGCATGCTCACCCGGGTTGCCGCCGGAGACCTCAGTGGCCGACTGCGCCCGGGCAAGAACCCGAAAGACGAATTCAATAACCTGGGCCGTGCCACCAACCAGATGCTCGACGATGTCTCCGCCGTCATCGGTCAGGTGATCGAGGGCAACCAGACCCTGGCCACCCTGCAGAGCGAACTGGACACACTGATTGCTCAACTCGGCCGGAACGGTGAGCAGGTAGAGGAAGAAACCGAGCAGACCGCCACCGCCGTGCAGGAGATTTCCCACACCGCGGTGGACATTGCCCGCTACACCCAGTCGGTCAACGATGCCGCCCAGCATGCCAATGGCGCCGCCCAGTCCGGCGCCGAGGTGGTCAAGCGCAACGCCTCCAGCATGAGTTCCCTGGCCGAACGTATCCAGAAAACCCACGATCAGATTGGCCAGTTGAGCAAAACCGGCGAGAAAGTGAACTCCATCGTCGATGTCATCAATGGTCTGGCGGAGCAAACCAACCTGCTGGCGCTGAACGCGGCGATTGAGGCCGCGCGGGCTGGCGAGGCCGGGCGGGGCTTTTCCGTGGTGGCCGACGAAGTACGTTCGCTGGCGGAAAAAACCGTCTCCGCCACCAATGGCATTGCCGATATTGTCGATGCCCTGAACCGGGAAACCTCGGCGATTACCAAAATGATGAAAGAAGGGCTGGAATCCGCCGGAGAGGGTGAGCGAAGTGCAGAAGAAGCAGCCATGTCCATCGACCGCATTACCGGCTCGATCCGGCAGCTGGCCGACGACATGAATCAGGTGGTGTCCTCGGTGCAGGGGATTTCCACCACCACGGAAGAAATGGCCCAGAAGGTGGAACAGATTCATGGTCACACCCGGGAGACCGCCGATATCCGCCAGCAACTGGACAGCCATATCGAGCGACTGTCGGCGCAAACCACCACTCTGACCCAGGCGTCCCAGCGCTTCCGCCTTTGAGCCGCTGCCAGCGCTCGGGGTTCTGGTTCTGGCGCTTGCGTAACAACGGGGCCAGGAGTAGCATCACCAATACTGTATAAATAAACAGTATTGGTGATGCCATGAAAACCCGCGCCACGGGACTGAACCCCCACAACCGTTTCCAGCCCATTGTTACCGACCGCAGCCACGACGATGGCTGGTACCATGATCCGGACGATGAACTGTCACCAGACAGCATCGCCACCGAGGTGGTGGACGAAACCGTACGAACCATCATCAGCCGGAATACTTCCCCCGACGTGCCCTTCGACCAGTCCATCAATCCGTACCGGGGCTGCGAACACGCCTGTATTTATTGCTTCGCCCGGCCAACCCACGCGTACTGGGACATGTCGCCGGGTCTGGATTTTGAGACCCGTCTGATTGCCAAGCCCAACGCCGCCAGTACACTGCGGGCAGAGCTGGACAAACCCCGCTACCGGGTGTCTCCCATTGCCCTGGGCGTGAATACCGATGCCTACCAGCCCCTGGAGCGGCAGCGAGGCATCACCCGGCAGATTCTGGAAGTGCTGAGTGACTACCGGCACCCGGTATCGATTATCACCAAGGGAGCGCTGATTCTGCGGGACCTGGATATCCTCTCAGAGATGGCCCACGACAACCTGGCCTCCGTCAGGGTCAGCCTGACCACCCTGAGCAACGATCTGAAGCGGCGCATGGAACCCAGAACCGCCGCCCCGGCCACCCGCCTGAAGATGATTGAACGCCTGGCCTCCGCGGGCGTCCCCACCGGCATCATTCTGGGCCCGGTTATCCCGTTTGTGAATGACCATGAAATCGAAGCCATTCTCGCGGCGGCAGCGAACGCCGGCGCCACCCGGGCGAGTTGGATTATGCTACGTTTACCTCATGAGCTGGACGAGTTATTCCAGGACTGGTTACGGCGACATTTCCCGCAACGGGCCAGCCATGTGATGAACCGGATCCGTGATTTGCGCAGCGGCAAAAGCTACGATGCCACCTTCGGGCGTCGTATGACCGGAACCGGACCCTATTCGGATCTGATCCGTCAGCGATTTGCCAAGCGTGCGAAACAGCTTGGCCTTAACCTGCACGAAGCAGAACCCCTGCGAACCGACCTGTTCAGGCGACCAGGAGGGGAACAGATGGATCTTTGGTAGAAGAGAGAACACTGAATGCGCGCACAACGCTGTCTGACCAGTATCGTCGTTGCCCTGCTGTGGGTCGTCATGGTGCTGCAACCCGCCCGTGCCAATGATGCCATCGTGCAACGAATCGAGGCGCTCCAGGCCGGGTTTCCCGTCAAGGTCCTTGAACAACCACTGATGGCTCGTCGGGCGCTGGCCAGCTTTTACAGTGCCCGGGCGTACAACGCGGCCTGGACACACCCTGATACCCGTCAGGCGCTGATCACGGCGGTGGAGCGGGCCGCAGACGAGGGCCTCAACCCCGACGATTATCACGCCAGCGCACTCGTTCAGTTGCACGCCAGAGCCGAGGCCGAAGCGTCAGAAGAGCTGCAGGCGGACCTCGACGTTCTGTTCTCCGATGCCTTTCTGATGCTTGGCTCCCACCTGCTCGAAGGCAAGGTGAATCCGCAAACCATCCACGCCGAATGGACGGCGGACCGCCGCAAACGAGAGATGGCGCCCATCCTGGCCGAGGCCCTCAGCCACGGCGACATTGCCGGAGCGCTGGAGACACTTCGCCCTTCTCACCCGGCCTATCGGTCATTGATGGACGCCCGCCGCTTCCTGGCGGACCTCCGTGGCCAGCCGTGGCCAACCCTGTCGTCGGGGCCGGCTATCCGGCCAGGCGACCGGAGCGACCGGTTGCCCGGGGTCCGGGAACGCCTGCAGGCTCTGGCGTTTCTGCCAGATAACGCAGCAGGTGCCGGGGAGCCGGCCGACGCGACCTGGTACGACGCTGAGCTTGAGGGCGTGATCACGCTGTTCCAGGCACGCCATGGTCTTGAACCCGATGGCATCATCGGCCGTGGCACCCTGGCGGCCCTGAACCTGATCCCGCTGGAGCGAATCCACAAGATAGACGCCAGTCTGGAACGCTGGCGCTGGCTACCGGAATCCCTGGGAGACACCCACGTGCGGGTGAACATTGCCGGGTATGAACTGGTGCTGGTTGAAAACGGAGTGGAAGCGCTGCGCAGCCGCGTGATTGTCGGCCGTCCGTTCCGCCAGACGCCGGTCTTCAGTGATCGCATCCGATACCTGGTGTTCAACCCCACCTGGACCGTACCCCGTAAACTGATGATTGAAGACCAGTTACCGGCGATCATCGGCGACCCGGACTACCTCCAGCGCCTGAACATGAGCGTCTACAGCGGTTGGGGCACCGACCGGGAACGGATTGATCCGTCCACCATCGACTGGGCCACGCTGTCCCGCAATAACTTTCCCTACCAGTTGGTTCAGGAGCCTGGCCCGCAGAATGCCCTGGGCCAGGTCAAATTCATGTTTCCCAACCAGTACGATGTGTACCTCCACGACACCCCCGGGCGAGGGTTGTTTGCCCGGGCTGAGCGATCATTCAGCTCGGGCTGTATCCGGGTTGAAGCCGCCTTTGACCTGGCCGAACGGCTGTTGGCCGGTGTGCCGGGCTGGTCCCGGAATAGAATTGAGGGCGTGGTCAATGCCAGCCAGCCAGTGACCGTCATGCTGCCCACTCCCGTACCCGTCCATATCCAGTACTGGACCGCCTGGGTCGACGAACAGGGCAAACTCCAGTTCCGCAATGACGTCTACCAGCGGGATGCCCGGTTGCTGGCCGAACTGCGTAAAACTATACAGGGTGAACATGTGCTGACACCCCAGGGGGGCTGATATGAAAATTATCCTGACCTTTGCGCTGATGGTGCTGCTCGCCGGCTGCCAGTCGATGCCCGACAAACAGACGGGCGTTGCCCAAAACCTGGTCTTCCTGAGCGCCCAGCATTGCCTGAATGAGTACCTGGATGACCTGGAGAAAGTGCATTATGGCCCCTGCCTGAAGGTGATTGAGGTGGATGGCGAATCGCCGACGCCCGGCCCGGATGGTTTTATCCGGCTACCGGTTGCGGCTCTGCTCACCATCAACACCAGTTGCGTCTACCGTCACGCCGACGGCACCCCGATCCCGGCCACGGTGGAAACCGCCACCTTTACCGTCACCCCGCAGACCTTTACCGAACCCGGCGTACGCTGGTATTTACACGCCAACACCCGGGCCCGGGGCGTGGTCGGTTGCCAGCCGACCCTGTCCCGGTCAACCTATCCGACGTATGAGACAGACTGAACCATGACCAACCGGATCGATATTCACTACTGCACCGGCTGCCGCTGGCTGCTCCGTTCAGCCTGGATGGCCCAGGAGCTGCTGACCACCTTTGAGGGCGACCTGAACGAGCTCACCCTGCACCCCGGAACCGGTGGTATCTTCGAGATCTGGGTAAACGGCGAGCGGATCTGGTCACGCAAGGAGCAGAACGGATTTCCCGAGATCAAGCAGCTCAAGCAATTGGTCCGGGACCGGATTGATCCTGACCGCTCGCTGGGCCACTCCGACGCATAGCATCAACTACCCCGGCAACCCTCCATGAACAGATCGGTTTGCTGGTGTTGCCGTATACCCAGGGTCTGACGGCCAATCTCTGTAGCTTCCAGGAATCATGCTCGACACTGAGCCCAACAGGAGCAATCATGTCCCCTGATATCAGTATTGTCTGGCTAGGCGCCCTGGCCAGTCTGTTCGCCGGCCTGGCCACGGGCGTCGGTGCCCTGGCGATTTTCCTGGTCCGCACGATCAGCCACAAACTCCAGGACGGCATGCTGGCCTCCGCAGCCGGCGTGATGCTGGCGGCCTCGTTTTTCTCTTTGTTGATTCCCGGGCTGGAATACGGGGAGCAGATCACCGGGCAGGCCTGGAGCGCAGCTCTCATCGTTATCATTGGCATTCTGTCTGGTGCCGCTGCCCTGCTCTACGTGCACCAGAAACTTCCTCACCAGCATTTCGAGCTGGGCCGTGAAGGGTCAGACGCTTCCTACATCCGGGGCATCTGGCTGTTCATCATCGCCATTACCCTGCATAACTTTCCCGAAGGCATGGCAGTCGGCGTCGGCTTTGCGGGCGGCGATGTGGCCAACGGTTATGTGCTTGCCACCGGCATCGGCCTGCAAAACATTCCCGAAGGTCTCGCCGTTGCCTTTTCTCTGCTGGCCATCAACCACTCCCGGTTTATGGCCTTCGGCATTGCGTTGCTGACCGGCCTCGCGGAGCCGATAGGCGGGCTGTTTGGCGCAACGCTGGTCTGGCTGGCTGAACCGCTGATGCCGTGGACACTCGGTTTCGCGGCAGGTGCCATGCTGTTTATCATCAGCAACGAGATTATTCCGGAGACCCATCACCGGCAGTGGAAAATCATGTCTACCTTCTGCCTGCTTGGCGGCTTTGTGGTGATGATGTTTCTGGATGCCACCCTGGGCTAAGCCTTTCGTCCTATTCAGGGTGTATCCGACAGCAATTTGCGCTACAAAGGGCCATCGTCAATAGAACAAAAACAAACCGGTCACAGATTATGAACGACAGAACCCGCTCACCGTCCGGGCCATTTGATTATATCGTCGTGGGCGCCGGCACCGCCGGCTGCCTGCTCGCCAACCGCCTGAGTGCCGACCCGGCCAACCGGGTCCTGTTAATTGAAGCCGGCGGTCGGGATAACTATCACTGGATCCACATCCCGGTCGGCTACCTGTACTGCATCGATAACCCGCGCACCGACTGGCGTTTTCGCACCGAACCGGATCCGGGCCTGAATGGCCGGTCCCTGATCTACCCCCGGGGCAAAACCCTGGGCGGCTGTTCCAGCATTAATGGCATGCTCTACATCCGTGGCCAGGCCCGGGATTACAATCAATGGGCCGACATCACCGGGGAAGACGCCTGGGCCTGGGACAATTGCCTGCCCGACTTCATGCGCCACGAGGACCACTACCGCCTGGATGACGGCGGCGACGCCGATCCGGAGCACGACCAATACCACGGCCATGGAGGCGAATGGCGCGTGGAGCACCAGCGCCTGAAATGGAAAGTTCTGGAGGACTTTGCCACCGCCTGCGTTGAGGCTGGCATTCCCCGGACCCGGGATTTCAATCGGGGCGATAACGAGGGTGTGGATTACTTTGAGGTAAACCAGCGTGCCGGCTGGCGCTGGAACACTGCCAAGGCCTTTCTGCGGGACGCCGAAAAGCGCCCTAACCTGACCCTCTGGCATTCCACCCATGTGCTCGGCCTGGAAACAGACACCTCGAACTCCGGCCCGCGCTGCACAGGCGTACGTGTTGAACGGCCTGGCGAAGGTGAAGTGACGGCCCGGGCAGTACGGGAGGTTATCCTCTCCGCCGGTGCCATTGGCTCGCCGCAACTGTTGCAGCTGTCCGGCATTGGCCCGGCGGATCTGTTGAAAGAACACGGTATTGAGGTTGTTGCCGATTTGCCCGGGGTTGGCGAGAATCTTCAGGATCACCTGCAGATCCGCTCGGTGTACAAGGTGAACGGCGCCACCACCCTGAACACCATGGCCAATTCGCTGATCGGCAAGGCCCGCATTGGCCTGGAATACCTGCTCACCCGCTCCGGCCCCATGAGCATGGCGCCGTCACAGCTGTGCCTGTTTACCCGCAGCTCCGAGGAATACGACTACGCCAACATCGAGTACCATGTGCAGCCGCTCAGCCTGGACGCCTTCGGCCAGCCCTTGCACGACTTCCCGGCCATCACTGCCAGTGTCTGCAACCTGAACCCTACCAGCCGGGGCACCGTGCGCATTCGCAGCAACGATCCAAAACAGGCACCGGCCATCGCTCCGAACTACCTGAGCACACCGGAAGACCGGAAAGTGGCGGCCGATTCCCTAAGGGTGACCCGGCGCATTGCGAAACAGCCGGCGTTCATGCAGTACCAGCCCGAAGAGTACAAACCCGGCCTGCAATACCAGACCGACGACGAGCTGACCCGGCTGGCCGGGGATATCGGCACCACAATCTTTCACCCGGTAGGTACCACCCGCATGGGCCGCGCGGACGATGAACAGGCCGTGGTGGATGCGCATCTTCGGGTACGTGGTGTAGCGGGCCTGAGGGTGGTCGATGCCGGCGTTATGCCCACCATCACCAGTGGTAACACCAACTCCCCCACGCTGATGATTGCAGAGAAGGCCGCCCGCTGGATACTGAACGGCGAATAACCGGCACTCCGGCTGGCTAATCCGCCAGCCGGATAATCTCATCGTATTCGCGGATCTGAACCACCCGCTCGGCCGCTGGCTCTGATGCCAGTCCACACACTTCATTAACTATCGCGCTGGCCACCGTCTTCGCCTCGATGCCCCGGTATTTGTCCAGAGGACCGATCAGCAGGCGGTTAACCAACGGCATTGCTTTGATGCCGAGCGCTTCGGCCGTCCGCTGCTCTCTTCGATCACCCAACAGCAGGCTGGGATGATAAATGGACAGGTAGGGATAGCTGAGCCCCGTCAACGCATCCTCAAGCTCACCCTTTACCCGGTTGTAGAAGATGGTCGAGGACGATGAGGCGCCAATGGCCGACATCAGAACAAAGGCCCTGGCACCCTGCGATCTGCCAAGTTCCGCCGCTTTCAGGGGATAGCCCATGTCCACCTTGCGGAACAGGTCCTGTGAGCCGGCCTTTTTGATGGTGGTGCCCAGGCAACAGACAATGACATCCACATTGAACAGATCCCCATGATCCGCCATCCGGTCAAAATCGATTTCACGCTGGTCCAGTTTCTCGTGCAAAGTCGGCAGGGTGTGCCGAACCACTGCGACCACCCTGGAAACTTCCTCTTTGGCCAGCAAGCCTTCCAGTACCTTGCCACCCGTCAGGCCGGTGGCACCCAGTAACATCACATTCATGACAACCCTTCCCCCCGAATAACCTGTCACCATCCTACCAAAGCCTGGCCGAAACCGGTTGATCATTGTGTTTATCAGCCAGGCCAACCGGATTGAACGGCGCATACAAAAAAGCACCGGGCGAGGCCCGGTGCAAAGACTGACAACAGATTGTCAGGTGGGAGCAATTCAGACAGCATCAGTCGCTGACCGGGCTTTCCTTCATGGCCGCGTGCATGCGGCGACGGAGAATGGGACCGACCAGCACCGGCAGCACCAGCCCAATTCCAGCCACCAGCCAGAGCCCGATGGACAGCGGGGTGGACCACAATGCCGTCCAGTCGCCATCGGACAGCACCAGGGCGTGGCCGAGGTTCTTTTCCATTTCGGGCCCCAGCAGTAGGCCCAGGATGATCGGCACCAGAGGAATCTCCAGTTTGCGCAGGAAGTACCCGCCCACACCGAAGGCAACCATGAAATACAGATCAAACGTGCTGTGGCTGATGGAATACACCCCGACGAACGCAACCATGGTTACTATGGGCAGCAAGTACATGGGCGGCACCGAAAGCAGCTTCACAAAGATGCCGACCAGCGGAATGTTGATTATCAGCAACAGCACGTTTCCGATCAGCAGTGCCGCGATTACGCCCCAGACAATGTCGGCATTCTGGGTGAACATCAGCGGCCCCGGGGTGACGTTGAGTGAAATCAGCATCGCCAAAAGAACTGCAGTGGTTCCGCTGCCCGGTACACCCAGGGTCAGCATTGGCACAAGGGCACCGGAGGAGGCACCGTTGTTACCGGCTTCCGGAGCCGCCACGCCGCGGATATCACCTTCACCGAAGGTGCTCTTCCGGCCCAGCACCTTCTTTTCCAGGGTGTAGCTGATAAAGCTTCCGAGGGACGCACCGGCACCGGGCAGTACGCCCGCGATAAAGCCCAGAATCCCGCCCCGGAACTGGGTTGGAATGGTGCTGACCAGCTCTTTGAAGCTCAGGGTAATCTTGCCCACGTTCATTTTCTTGCGACCGCCGCCAATCCGCGCTTCAACAAAGAACAGCAGTTCGGAAATCGCAAACAGGCCGACAATGGCAAGGATGAAATCAATGCCTTCGTACAGTTCCAGGATACCGAAGGTATAGCGCTGTGTGCCGGTGGCGATATCAATACCGACGGTCGAGACCATGATACCCAGGGTCGCGGCAACCACTGTTTTCATGGGATTCTTGCCAGTGATACCGCCGAGAGTAGCAAACGCCAGAATGAACAGGGCGAAGTATTCCGCAGGGCCGAACGTCAGGGCGAATTTCGCCAGGATCGGTGCCAGCAGGATCAAGCCCAGGGTCCCGATCAGCCCCCCGGTGAACGAGGCCACCGCGGAAATGGCCAGCGCATCCGCCGCCCGGCCTTTCTGGGCCATGGGGTAGCCATCCAGGCAGGTCATCATGGCAGGCTCGTCGCCGGGAATATTCAGCAGGATCGAGGAGATCCGCCCGCCGTACATCGCCCCGGCGTACACCGCCGTCAGCAGGATCATGGCGGTTTCCGGGGGCAGGCCCAGGGTGAAGGCCAATGGAATCAGAATGGCCACGCCGTTGGCCGGGCCGAGGCCGGGCAGACAGCCGATCAGCGTACCCACGAAGGCACCAAACAAGGCGAACATCAGGTTGTACGGGGTCAGCGCCACCGCAAACCCGTCCATCAAAAAGTTCAGGGTTTCCATCAGTTCACCTCCAGCAGGCCACCAGGCAGGCTCAGGTCGAGGCCGTAGTTAAACAGCACAAACACCACCACGGCACTGCTCAGACCGGTCAGAAAGGCCCTGAGCGGTGCCCCGCCCATGCGCCAGCTGAGGGTGCCCACCGCCAGGGTGGTGGAAATCACAAACCCCAGGGGCTCCAGCAACAGGGTGTAGACCACCAGCACAACCAGCGATATCACCAGCTCCAGGGCTGATTTACCCACCGGCCACTGGGCGTCCGGGTCCGGCTTGATCATCAGATACAGGCTGCCAGCCACCAGCACCACCGAGAGGATAGTCGGGAAGGTTTCCGGACCAACGCCCTCGGCGCCGCCGAATGGCTCGGGCCACTGTTGGGCGGCCCAGCCATAGGCAACGGCGAGGACCAGAAGGCCCAGGCCGAGTATACGGTCACCAAAACTCGTCATTTCAGCAGTCCGATTTCGCGGGACAGGGCTTCAATGTCCTGGATCTGTGTGCGGACAAACGCATCGAACTTGGATGCCGGCGGGTGGAACGGCATCAGGCCATTGCTCTTCATGACTTTTTTCCATTCCTCGCTGGCGTACAGGGTGTCCATGGCGTTGGTCCAGTACTCCTTGGCTGCCTCATCGGCGCCCTTGGGCATGTAGAAACCGCGCCAGTTCGGACCAACAGAATCAATGCCCTGCTCTATGGCGGTGGGAATATCACCGAACTTGCCAGGCAGGCGCTCATCGGACAACACGGCCAGCACTCGCAGATCACCGGATTCCATAAAGCCGGTGGCTTCCGAGATATCGCCGGTAAAGGCGTCCACATGGCCACCGACCACCTGGGTCATGGCCTCGCCGCCGTTGTTGTAGGACAGGTACGGAATACGTGGCAGATCGTCAGCACCCGCCGCTTTAGCGGTAATCAGCACCTTCAGATGATCCCAGCCACCCCGGGCACTGCCACCGGCGAACTTCACCGACCTCGGATCCTCGTCCACGGCATCCATCAGATCGTTCAGGTTCTTGTATTCAGAATCCTTGCTGACGGCAATAATGCCGTAATCGGCGCCCAGCGCGCCTACCCAGGCCACCATGTCGGCGTTCATGCCGGGAAACTGCTCCTGAGCCAGGCGGGTCGTGGTCGCAGTGGATGCCGCCACCAACAGGTTATTGTCTTCATTCCGTTTGCTCACCGTGTGAGCGAAGGCCACACCACCACCGGCGCCGGCCATGTTGACGGTCTGCACGGTGCCTTCGACCATGCCCAGCTCCTGCATCACGTTACCCACGCTGCGACAGGTGAAATCCCAGCCGCCGCCGGGATCGGCAGGTGCCAGGCATTCCACTTTTCCGGAAGGCTCCCAGGCCAGGGCAGACATACTGACGGCGGCCGCCGCCACAAAAGACAGGGTACGTTTGATCAACATTGTGTTACCTCATGCTTGTTGTTGTGTTCGCCCCCGAGGCAGACCTGTTGGCAAGGTCAGTGGGGCGACTCGCATACAGGTTAAAAGCGGATCGGCACCGCGTTGAAGTTTGTGGGCGTAAAGCCTTTAAAGAAACTAAAGGCCGTTTTGTTCATAAAGTTCACGGGCAATCATTGCCCCCGTGCATTACCCTGTGGAGCAAACGACAACAACACCAGCAGTCCATATCGTGTTCCGAAAGACCAAACTCAAAACCCGGATGATTCTTACCCTCGGGCTCGTCGGCGCCTTGCAGACGATCCTGATTGGCGTGTTCGCCGGCTACTACCTGAGCGAATCCCTCTACGACGAGATCGGCCAGCGAGCCCTGATGGTGGCCAAGACCGTGGCAGCCACGCCGGCGGTGATTTCCGGCATCCAGAGCCGGGATGTGGCCGAGCTCAACGAGCTGGCAGCGCGCATGGAAAAAACCAATGAAGCCCTGTTTATCGTTATTGGTGACCACAACGCCATCCGCCTGGCGCATCCGGACCCGGCCCGTCTGGGGCACTCCATGGCCGATGACGACGGCGACTATGGCCGCCAGGCCCTGGTGCATGGCGAAGCCTACGTAGCCAGGGCCCTTGGCAGCCTGGGTGAATCCATGCGCGGCAAGGCACCGGTGATCGTTCCGGCGACCGGCGAGATCATTGGTATTGTGTCGGTGGGCTATAGTGTGGAACAGGTTGAGTCCACCATCGAGCGATACAACTTCGTGCTCTACGGCGTGATCGGCGTGATGCTGATGATCAGCATTGTTGCCGCCATTGTGATTGCCGGACGGTTCAAACAGGCAATATTCGGCCTGGAACCCGAAGAAATCGCCCGGCTGTTCCGGGAACGGGACGCCACCCTGCAATCCGTCCGCGAAGGGATTATTGCCATCAACCGGGAAGGCCTTATTACCACGGTCAACCGAACGGCCCTGGACACCCTCGGGCTGGAGCCGGAAACGCCCCTGGCCGGGCAGCCGGTACTGTCGGTATTGCCGGAAAGCGACCTGCTGTCGGTACTGGAATCCGGTGTGCCCGATTTCGACCGGGAGGTGTGGCTGAGGGGTCGGCAAATGATCGTGAACCGGCTCCCGGTGCGCGAGGGCAGCGACATCATCGGTGTGGTCGCCAGTTTCCGGCTGCGTGACGAAGTGGACCAGGTCAGCCGCCAGCTGACCCGTATCCAGCAGTACGCGGATACCCTGCGCAGCCAGACCCACGAATACTCCAACAAACTGCACACCATTGCCGGCCTGATCCAGCTCGGCGCCACCGACGAGGCACTGGCGCTGATCGGCAGCGAGGTCAGCGATCACCAGGCGCTGCTGCACCTGCTTCTGGAGGCGGTACCAGACCCTGTCCTGGCGGGCTGCCTGCTGGGCAAATATAACCGGGCGCGGGAGATGGGCCTGTATCTCGAGATTGACCCGGACAGTCAGATGGCCGACATCCCCGAGCAACTGCCGAGAGACCAGCTGGTGAGCGTACTGGGCAACCTGATTGACAACGCCCTGGAAGCGACCCGCTCCCATTCCGGCGAAGGCGGTCGTGTCCAGCTCTCCATGACTGATCTGGGGCAGGAACTGATCTTCGAGGTGGGAGACCAGGGGCCAGGTATCCCACCCTCGGTGCAGCAGAAGATTTTTGAGAAAGGGTTCAGCAGCAAGGAGGGCGATGAGCACGGATTTGGTCTGCATCTGGTCCGGCTGTTCCTGAATCGCTGGGGGGGGTCCGTCACCGTGGAAAGTCTTCCAACCGGGGGTAGCCGCTTTACCCTATACTTACCGAAAACACCGGAAGCCAGGAGTGCCCATTGACCCCCGTTCGACTGCTGATCATCGAAGATGACCGTAAAATAGCGGAGATTCAACGACGGTTTGTGGAGCGTCTGGAACAGGTTGAACTCTGCGGCATTGCCCATACCCTCGCCGATGCCCGGGACCAGATCGACGTGCTGGCACCGGACCTGATCCTGCTGGATGTGTACTTTCCGGATGGCAATGGTCTGGAGTTGTTACGGGAATTACGGGCCGCGGACAGTGGCAGCGATGTCATCCTGATTACGGCCGCGAAAGAAGTCGAAACCCTCCGAAGTGCCCTCCGGGGTGGCGTGTTCGACTACATTCTCAAACCGCTGGTCTTCGAGCGCCTGCAGGAGGCCGTTGATCGTTACCGGGAACACCTGGAGCGATTATCGGGCCTGCATCAGATTGCCCAGAAAGAGGTTGATGCACTGTTGCCCCGGAGTAGCACAGACGACACCCATACGGCGGACGAACGCCTGCCCAAGGGCATTGATGCGCTGACCCTGGACAAGATCCGGGAGGTGATGGCAGGGAGCGGCCACCACAGCGCCGAAGAGGTTGGAAACGCCATCGGCGCCTCGCGCACCACGGCCCGACGCTACCTGGAATATCTGGTCGGCTCCGGGGAGATGTCCGCGGAAGTCACCTACGGTAGTGTCGGGCGCCCGGAACGGCGATACTGTGCCCATATACATTGATCTTCGCCATGCTTAGAGGGTTGAAGGGAACCTCGCTTCATCGGCAAAGTTCTCCGTCAGTGTATCGAACACCTTCCGCACCCGGGGTGGTACCGGCCCCCGCTGCGGTCTGTACACATACAGCGGAAGCGCTGGCGGTTCAAATTCCCGTAATACCGGCACCAGACGCCCCTCGCGAATATACGGAATCACCAGAAACGCCGCAATCTGGCCGAATACCCATCCGTTAAGCACCGCCTGGAGTTCCGCCTCAGGGTCATCGGAGACAAAACGCGGCGATTGCGGCGAGTGTGTAAATCCGTTAAACCGCCAGGGCCATATTCGCCCCAGATTCCGGTCCACCCGCCCCGATACCGGCCGGGTCATCAGGTCAGCAATTGACCGGGGTTCCCCCACCCTTCGAATCAAATCAGACGAAGCCACCACCATCAACGGAACCTCCGCTGCCTGGCGGGCGACAAACCGATTGTCTTTCAGCGCTCCCACCCGAATACCGATATCAATCTGCGCGCCGACCGTATCCGTGACCTCGTCTTCCAGACGAAGATCAATCAGACACTCCGGCGACTCCTCAATCAGTGGCGCCAACAGAGGCAGCACATGGCCTCGCCCAACCGAGTGGGGCGCCGTTATGCCAACCCGGCCAGCGTAGCTCGCCTGATCGCCGTTACTTGCGCCCTCAAACAGCAATTCAAATTCTGAAATCAGGCTGTTGGATTCGTGAAGAAAACGTTCACCGAAGCGAGTAATCTGAATCTGCCTGGTGCTCCGGTGAAAAAGCAGCTCACCAAGCTGATCCTCAAGCTCCTTTACCGCCCGGCTGATGGTTTGGGGCGATGTTCCCAACTGAAAGGCAGCGTCCCGGAAACTGTCTGACTGAGCGGTGGTGGCAAAGATTTTCAGCAGACGAAAACGGTCATACATGATTGGCTCCGGGGCGGCGGTGAGCCTTGAGGCTCTGTTATTATTGTTCCAGTTCCTGGAATTAAGAAACCCAGAATCTTTCCTACCAGCCTTCTGGCATCCCTGTCTACCCTGAATCTATTCCATCGGATATCGGAAATCACAACAACAAGACCAGGCCGGCGGCGCCCACACAAGGAAACAGTGGATGCCGACCTTGGAGGAGCAGTCTATGTCGTTATCCCGTCGCAACTTTCTCAGAAACAGTCGCAACGCATTGATCGGAACCCTGGCTTTTAGCAATGGCGCCATCGCCCTCCTGGCCCCCTCAAAAACCTGGTCCATGCCGCTTCAAAGCCTCAGCAAAACCGAGGGTGAAACCATTCTTGAGCTGACCCGAAACATCTTCCCCCACGACTCGCTGGAAGACGCGGTTTATGCCTTTGTTGTCCGTGATCTCGATAAGGGCGCTTCCGCAAACGCCGGTGCAGCCAAGCTGTTGGTAGAGGGTGTCAAAGATCTGCATCGACGCGCCGGCGGTGACTGGATGAATCTGAATAACACCGAGCAATTCCGGTACGTCCAGGACATCGTCGGTTCGCCGTTCTTCGAAAAAATCCGCAGTACCGCAGTGGTATCCCTCTACAACAACGAGTTGGCCTTTGCCCACTTCGGCTACGAAGGCCCCGTGGGTGATGGTGGCTACCTCTACTTGGGGTTTGACGACCTTGACTGGCTACCGGCACCGCCTGCCGCGGACAGCGGCGTAAAGCCCGCCTGAAACACGCGATCGCGCGCGAAAACACCGATAATAAAGCAGTCTGGAGAGAGCCATGTCCCTGACCAGTAATCAAAAAACCTTTTCCAAAAACGATGACTCCGTTGTGGTTGTCATCGGCTCCGGCGCCGGCGGCGGCACACTCGCCAATGGTCTGGCCCAGCAGGGTATCAAAACCGTCGTTCTGGAAGCTGGTGCGCTGCACACCACCAATGATTTCCTGGCCGACGAATGGGCGTCTTTCAGCCAGCTTGCCTGGCTCGACCCCCGGACGACTTCAGGCAGCTTCCGTCTGGCGAAAGACTTTGCCGGCCTGCCTGCGTGGATCGTCAAGGCCGTGGGCGGCACCACCATCCACTGGGCCGGCGCCAGTCTCAGGCTTCAGCCCCATGAATTCAACGCGCTGAGCACCTACGGCAAAGTACCGGACGCGAACCTGCTGGACTGGCCCATCGACTATGAGGAACTGGCGCCTTACTACGCCAACGCGGAGGATCGCATGGGCGTTACCCGCACCAACGACATCGGCGGGCTGCCGGGTAACAACAACTTCGAAGTGATGCATGCAGGGGCCACGAAGCTGGGCTACAGTTGCAACACCGGGCACATGGCGATTAACAGCCAGCCCCGGGACGGTCGCCTGGCCTGCCAGCAGCGTGGTTTCTGCTTCCAGGGCTGCCGGTTTGGCGCCAAGTGGTCCACCCTGTACACCGAGCTGCCAGCGGGCATCGCCACTGGCAACATGGAGCTCCGTCCGGAATCCCACGTACTGAGGATTGAACACAACGACCAGGGCCGGGTGACGGCGGTGGTCTATGCGGATAAAGACGGCAATCAGCATCGCCAGAAAGCACGGGTGGTGGCCGTTGCCGGTAACTCTATCGAGACCCCCAGATTACTGCTGAATTCGGCATCAAACCGCTTCAGCAACGGCCTCGCCAACGCCTCCGGACAGGTCGGCCGTAATTACATGCGCCACATGACCGGTTCTGTGTACGCCACCTTTGACAAGCCGGTGCACATGTATCGTGGCACTACCATGGCCGGCATCATTTCGGACGAAGCACGCCACGACCCATCCCGGGGGTTTGTCGGCGGCTACGAAATGGAAACCCTGTCGCTGGGCCTGCCGTTTATGGCCGCCTTCCTGAATCCGGGCGCCTGGGGCCGGGAATTCACCAACGCCATGGATCAATACGAAAACATGGCCGGCATGTGGCTGGT
>CBIHLH010000074.1:0-18298 GCA_966210405.1 uncultured Marinobacter sp. | reverse complement strand
CAGCCAACCGATTACCGGCCACTGGCCCACTTCCGCTTTGGACAGAAACCGTATCGGCATGAGGCTGCCCAGAATCGGGATGTCCGACCAACTGATGTGGTTGCAGACGAACAGTGCCCGCTGCTCCCGGGGCACGCCGTGAACGCGCACGTCCAGCCCAAGACACCGGCAGGCCCAGCGAAAGCAGCGCCGGGCCCAGGGAGTGCGGTCGATGAGAGTACCGGTGACCCGTTCCGTGAGCAGCAGGGTCAGCGCCAGCAGCCCCGTCGCCAGCAGGAACAGGGCGAAGGCCGTCAGCCGGGTCGCTAGCCGTATCCATTCCATTTCTCGACTCCGTCAGTAGCGTCGGACCGGCCGGTTCAGGAAGCCCGGCGCAGGAAATGTCGGCTGTAGCGGTCGGCTAACCGGTTCACTTCCAGCAGCACCAGCAGGTCGGCGCACCGGAAATCCGGATCCCAGCAGGGCTCGCCACACACACGGGCTCCCAGTCGCATATACGCCCGGATCAGTGCCGGCACATCCACCGGACGGTCACTGGCGCTGGTGTGAGTGAGGTGGGGCAGTTCCCGGAGTGGGGTCACCCGGAAGGCGTCGTCCGCCAGGTATTGCTCCTGGAGGTGCCGGGCAATCCGCCAGGCTTTCAGGCCACCGTCGGACATACTGATGCTGGCGCAGCCAATCAGGTAGTCAACACCATGCGCCACCAGGTATTCGGCCACGGCGGCCCACAACAGGCTGATGGTAGCGCCGTTCCGGTAATCCGGGTGAACGCAGGTACGCCCCAGTTCCGCCACCGTGCCCGGAAGCTGTTCGAGTGCGGTGAGGTCGAATTCGCCGGCGGAATAGAAGCCGCCGACACGGCGTGTCCTGGACTGGTGCAGAACCCGTGTGGTGGCAACCATTTCGCCGGTTTCGGTGTCGGTGACAACCAGGTGATCGCAGGCTGCGTCAAAGGCGTCGGCGTCGATGCCCGGGGTTTCCGCGCCCAGATCGCTGCCATACTCCTCGGAAAACACCCGGTACCGAAGCTGCTGGGCGGCCCGGATCTGCTCGGGGCAACGAGTCACGTCGGTTTTCAGGCGGCGGGCGCTGCGTGGGGCTCTCGCGGTTTGTGCAGTCATGGCATGGTCTCTTTTGTTTCCATTTAAGGATCAGCCTATGAATGCGGTGTGACACATCGGTGACCGCCCGGTGACGTCTCTGTGACAGACGACAGGAAGGTGAGACCTGTGTCACGGGCTGTAACGGATGGGTGGTTCCATGTATATTTCTGAATAGCATGTATAATTGCTGTTACAGCAGGTTGCCTGTATCGTCAGGATCAGAGAATCACCTGAAACCGGAACAACAAAACCAGAGATGGATGGCGTGGAACAAACAAACGAAAGTTGGCGAATTCTCATCGTCGAGGACGACGAACGACTGGCTGAGCTGACCCGCGAATACCTCGAGAGCAATGGTTTGACGGTCGGCCTCGAAACTCATGGCGGCGCGGCCGTGGAACGTATCCGCAGTGAGCAGCCGGACCTGGTGGTGCTGGATCTGATGTTGCCCGGGGAGGACGGCCTGTCGATCTGTCGCCGTGTTCGCCCGCAGTATTCCGGCCCGATTATCATGCTGACCGCGCGTACCGATGACCTGGATCAGGTCCTGGGCCTGGAAATGGGTGCGGACGACTACGTCAGCAAACCGGTGAAGCCCCGTGTGCTGCTGGCCCGTATCCGCGCCATGTTGCGCCGGGTGACTGAAAACGCCCAGGGCCAGGGGGGCGAGGTGAATGGCGAAGAGCCGGCCCGCCTGCAGTTCAATGACCTGGTGGTCGACCGGTCCATGCGGGAAGCCTGGCTGAATGATGAAAGTATCGATCTGACCAGTGCCGAATTCGACCTGCTCTGGCTGTTGGCCAGCAATGCCGGCCGGGTGTTGAGCAGGGAGGAGATCTTCACCGCCCTGCGCGGCATTGAGTACGATGGCCAGGATCGCTCCATCGACGTCCGGGTTTCCCGGATCCGTCCCAAGATTGGTGATGATCCGATCCATCCCCGCAGAATCAAGACCGTCCGGAGCAAAGGCTACCTGTTTGTGAAAGAAGCCTGACGATACTCCTTCTGGTACCGGTGTCCGGGTGTTGGCCCGCCACCGGTACCGTGTGTCTGCCCCAGGGTTCCCAGACATGTCCCTGACGTTTTTCTTCAAGCTGTACGCCCGCCTCGCCGGCCTCACCGCACTGGTTCTCGTGTTGTGCGTTCTGCTGTTCCTCGGCATCAACTCGGTACGTTCCCAGTTCTGGCATGAGCACTTCCCGGCGCCACTGATGCGCTGGCTCGCGGCCTCGCCAGCACCCGCCGCGCAGTACCCGTGGCTTGGATCACTGTTCGATTTCCGGGTTGCCGCCGTGGATACCCTCGATCTGTCGCCGGTGGTGCGGGAACGGCTGGGCTATGGCCAGGTTGTGGCCGTCGACAGTAGCGTTGGCTACCGGGTGTTGGTGGCTGGCGCTCACGGTGGCATCCTGCAGTTGCGGTTAACCGAGCCCTATCGGGATGCCGCCTACGCCTTCGCGCTGGTCCTGAGGCAGAGCCTGAACCAGGCGCAGCCTGGCCAGCGTGATGCGTTGGCTGCGCGGGTATCGGAGGCGCTGAACCTCAGGTTGCAACGGCTTGATGAGGCGGGGACCCTGCCATCCGCTGATGTCCTGGAACGGGTTGCGAACCAGGGCGTGGCCCTGTATTCACCGGGCTCCGGCACCAGGGCGCAGGCCCTCCTCCGGCTTTCCGATGGCGAGTTGATTGACATTGCTTTCCCCCCACCGTTCCGGCCCTGGGCCTGGCCCGTGGTACTGCTGCTTGTAGTGGTGGCTGGCGGGGTATTGGCGCTGGCGTTGTATGCCGCCCTGCGTGAAGTGGACAAGAACCTCCGGAGTGTGGAATCGGTGGCCGTTCGGATTGCCCGTGGTGAGATGGGGGCCCGGGTGGAAGCGAGTGAGAGCCGGCTGGTGTCCCGTCTGGCGTTGTCGTTCAATGGTATGGCGGAACACATCCAGCGCCTGGTGAATGTGCAGCGGGAGATGATTCACGCGGTGTCCCATGAATTGCGAACGCCGGTGGCCCGTATCCGGTTCGGTATCCAGATGATTGAGGATTGCGAGGATCGGGAGAGCCTGCAGAAGCAACTGGAGGGCATCGATGGGGATATCCAGGAACTGGACGAACTGATTGACGAGATCCTGACCTACGCCCGCCTTGAGCAGGGCGGTCCGGTGTTTGCCCTGCAAGAGGCATCGGTGACCGACATTGTCCGGCAAGTGGTGTCTGAACAACAGGTTATTCGCCCGGCGCTGAGCATTGAAGGCGAGATCGACGAAGATGCCGAGAACTGGGCGATGGCGGACGTGGAGCCCCGATACATCCACCGTGCCATTCAGAACCTGGTGGGTAACGCCGGCCGCTATGCCAGGGACCGGGTGGTGGTCAGGTGCCACATCGATGAGGATAACTGTCGCATTGATGTGGAAGACGACGGCCCGGGTATCCCGGAGCAGGACTGGGAAAAGGTGTTCACTGCCTTTGCCCGGCTGGATGACAGCCGGACCCGCACCTCGGGGGGGTATGGCCTGGGGTTATCGATTGTCCGACGTATTCTTTACTGGCACGGTGGCCAGGCATTCGTGAGTCGCAGTGAGGCCCTGGGCGGTGCCCGTTTCAGCCTGGTCTGGCCCAGAAAAAAACCGGTAAATCCGAATCTGTGATCTACGCCTCACGGGCTCACCTGATGTAACAAAGCAACTACAGAAGCGCTACTGACGTATGTTCGGGCAAGCGCAATACTGGGAAGCGTAAGGGATGACTTTTGAGGTTGTAGTTCTTACGAACTTTCCTTGTTTCATTCGTCATTTGAGGGCCGGTTTTCCGGCCCTTTTTTTGTGCTTTTCCCTCCGTTTGAGCGCTGGGCGCTCTCACTGGGTCCACTCTGCTGCTAGAATCCGATAAAACAGCAGGAGGCCCGCTATGACCCGCTATTTGCTTGCCATTGATCAGGGAACCACGAGTTCACGCGCCATCGTTTTTGACCAGACGGGAAGCCGCGTGGGTGCCGATCAGCAGGAGTTCCGACAGTTTTTCCCGAGTGATGGCTGGGTAGAGCACGACGCCACGGAAATCTGGGAGAGCACGCTGGCGGTCTGTCGCGCCGCGCTCGACCATGCCGGTATCGCGGCGTCGGAACTGGCCGGCATCGGAATTACCAATCAGCGGGAAACCACCGTTATCTGGGACCGGGCGACAGGCAACCCGATTTATCATGCCATTGTCTGGCAGGACCGCCGTACCGCCTCCTGGTGTTCCAAGCTGAAATCCGATGGCCATGAAAACACCGTGGTGGAGCGGACCGGGCTGTTGATTGACCCCTATTTCTCCGCTACCAAAATCGCCTGGATACTGGACCATGTGGACGGTGCCCGGGCCCGTGCCGAGGCCGGGGAGCTCGCCTTCGGCACCGTCGACAGTTGGCTGTTGTGGAATCTCACCGGTGGCCGGTCGCACTTCACCGATGCCACCAACGCCTCCCGTACGGCGTTGTTCAACATTCACGAGCAGGACTGGGATGACCGGTTACTGTCTTTGTTCGGGGTACCCCGGGCCCTGCTGCCCGAGGTCCTCGACAGTGCAGCGGAGTTTGGGGCAACGGAGGCGAAGTGGCTCGGGGCACCGGTGATGGTGGCCGGGATTGCCGGCGACCAGCAGGCCGCGCTGATTGGCCAGGCCTGCTTTGAGCCGGGGATGGCGAAGAGCACCTATGGCACGGGCTGTTTTCTGATGCTGAACACCGGCGACCGTGCGGTTCGTTCGGAGAACCGTTTGCTGACGACTCTGGCCTACCGGCTGAATGGCAAGCCCTGCTACGCGGTGGAAGGCAGCATTTTTGTGGCCGGGGCGGCCATGCAATGGCTGCGTGACGGGTTAAAGCTGATCCGCCACGCCAACGAATCCACCGCTTACGCGGAAACCGTGGGCGTGAACAATCCGGTCTACCTGGTGCCTGCGTTTACCGGGCTGGGAGCGCCACACTGGGATCCGAACGCCAGGGGCGCCATTCTGGGGCTGACACGGGACACTGGCATTGCCGAGATTGTCACTGCGGGGCTGCAGTCGGTCTGTTACCAGACCAAAGACCTGGTGCGCGCGATCCAGAACGACGGAGCAACGTTACAGTCGTTGCGGGTGGACGGAGGCATGGCGGTGAACGATTGGGTCATGCAGTTTCTCGCGGACATCCTGAACGTGACCGTGGACCGGCCCCGGGTGACCGAGACAACCGCCCTGGGCGCGGCCTATCTTGCCGGATTGCAGACCGGCGTTTATGACAGTCTGGAACAGATTTCCGAACTCTGGGCCTGCGAACACCAGTTCCATCCCACCATGCGGCCGGCACTCCGTGAATCCCTGTACGTCGGTTGGCTGGATGCCATTGAGCGGGTATGTAACCGCTGACTTCGGAGTCAGCGGGTGCGTTCGAAGGCAATCAGGTGGTCGGCTTCCACGCGTACTGGCACATACTCTCCGAGGTGGAAATCGAGGTGGCTGCGGAACAGCGCCTCAAACTCGGTTTCCTCGGAGCAGCGGAACCGGTACAGGGTCGAGGTGCCGGCAAAGGTTTTTTCCACCACTTTGGGTCGCAGCCCTGACTCGGCGTCGTAGACAATGTCGTCTGGCCGGATAAGCACATCCACCAGGGTTCCCGGGGCCCATTTATAGGCCCGGTTGCCGCGGATCACGCCCAGCTCCGATTCGATGGTGTCTGGCCCCAGGGTGGTACCCGGAATAAAGCCGCCCTGGCCAACAAACCCGGCAACAAAACGGTTTGCGGGTTCGTGGTAAAGGTTGTATGGCACGTCCCATTGCTGAATTCGGCCGTCCCGAAGGACGGCAACCTGATCGCACATGGCGAAGGCTTCCTGTTGGTCGTGGGTGACCAGGATGGCACTGATGCCCAGGGTCTTGAGAATTTCCCGGACGTCCAGGCTCAGCCTTCGGCGCAGATCCGCGTCGAGGTTTGAAAAGGGTTCATCCAGCAGGATCAGGGTCGGCTCGGGTGCCAGGGCCCGGGCGAGGGCCACCCGCTGCTGCTGCCCGCCGGACAGTTCGTGGGGGTAGCTGTCGGCGAGATCCTGCAGGTGCACCACGCGCAGAAGTTCTGTCACTTTCTGGCGTTTTTCGGTCTTGTCCATGCCCCGGAGCCCGAAGCCCACGTTGTCGGCAATGGTCAGGTGGGGAAACAGGGCATAATCCTGGAAGACCATGCCGATCCGGCGCTTTTCCGGCGCCAGGGTGCGGCCGGGCAGGCTGATCTGTTGTGACTGCAGGCAGATTTCACCGCCATTCAGTGGCAGAAAGCCCGCCAGGGCACGCAGGATGGTGCTTTTGCCACAGCCGCTGGGACCCAGCAGGCAGCCGATATCGCCATGGCTGAGGGCGAAGCTGACGTCCTGGACGACGGAATCCCCTCCGTAGCCACAGGAGAGGTTGTTGACCTCCAGCAGCCAGTCGCCCGTCGGTGAAGGCCGGGGTGCATTCATGGCGTCAGTCCAGGCGGTTCAGAATCAGGAATTCCAGAAGCGCCTTTTGCGCGTGAAGGCGGTTTTCGGCTTCGTCCCAGACCAGGGAGCTCGGATGTTCCAGCATGTCTGCCGACACCTCTTCGCCACGATGGGCCGGCAGGCAGTGCATGAATACCGCATCCTTGTCGGCGACGGCTAACAGGCCGGGGTTGATCTGATAGTCCCGGAACGCCCGTTCCCGGGACTTCTGCTCATCTTCCTGGCCCATGGATGCCCAGACGTCCGTCACCAGCAGGTGCGCGTTCCGGGCGGCGTCGGCCGGGTCACGGACCAGCGTAACGCGGTCTCGATGCGCTTCCAGCAGCGCTTCGGCCGGCTCATACCCTTCCGGACAGGCGACGTTGAGGTGGAAGTCGAACTGGGCGGCGGCATTGATGTAGGAGTGGCACATGTTGTTGCCGTCTCCGATCCAGGCCACGGTTGCACCCCGGATGCTGCCACGGTGCTCCCGATAGGTCTGCATGTCCGCCAGTAACTGGCAGGGGTGGAACTCATCGGTCAGGGCGTTGATCACCGGCACGCTTGAGGCCGCTGCGAAACGTTCGACGGTCTCATGGGCAAAGGTCCGGATCATCACGGCGTCTACCATGCTGGAGATGACAATGGCGGAGTCTTCAATGGGTTCTCCGCGACCCAGTTGGGTATCCCTGGGGGACAGAAACAGGGCCGAACCCCCCAGTTGTGTCATGCCGGCTTCGAACGAGACCCGGGTCCGGGTGGAGGACTTCTCGAATATCATCGCCAGCACACGATTTTTCAGGGAGTCCCTGGTCATGCCCCGGCGCCGTTCGTTACGAAGTTTCGAACCATGGTCCACCAGGTCTTCAAGTTCCGTGGTGGTCATGTCGTTCAGTGTCAGAAAATGTCTTGCTGCCATGGAATGGCCCTTACCTCTACGAAGCCCGGAGTGACCGGCGGTGCGTGAACCATGCCGGAAAAAATGGGGCACCAAGTCTAGCCCGTCCAGGCATCGAAGACAACGCCGGGGCAACCGCTCCCGGGAGGTCCTGCGGGTGTTTGGTGGCGGGTCCGGGTGGCGTGTACAATGGTGTAAAGTGAATTGCCAACAGGCAATGCTGTTTCAATGAGAGGTGAACGTTCATGGATATTAATGAAACCATCAAAAGCCAACTGGAGAGCAATCCCGTCATCCTGTACATGAAGGGGTCGCCCCAGGCGCCACAGTGTGGCTTTTCCGCGAAGACCTCACAGGCCCTGATGGCGTGTGGCGAGCGGTTCGCCTTTGTGAATATCCTGGACAACCAGGAGTTGCGTGAGGCACTGAAAGTCTATTCCAGCTGGCCAACCTACCCGCAGCTTTATATCAACGGCGAGCTGGTGGGCGGTTGTGACATCGTGCTGGAAATGTCGGAAAGCGGCGAGCTGGCCAAGCTGGTAAAGGACGCCGCCAAGCAGGCTGAAGCCTGACCGTCGGCTGATCACAGTCGGGTTGGTGTGAATACCAGCTCGATCTCGAAGCGATGTTGATCGCTGTTGCTTGCCGGGGGCTCCGGATAGGGGCTCGCGGCCAGTGCGGCGCGGTAAGCCGCGTCGTCAATCTGTTGGTTGCCCGTCGATTTGATGACCCGCGCCCGGGTCAGTGCCCCGTTCCCGAGAAGCTGGAGTTCGATTTCCATGGTTGTGGCTTTGGCCAGTGCACCCATGGTGGGTATCCGCTCGCTTTCCAGTTGTCGGCCAAGGTGTGTGGCCAATTTGATCAGATAGGGGTCGCGTTCACTGGGTGATTCGGTGATTCGGGCCAGTTGCTCTGATTTCCGCACGCTGGCTGCCGGTGCCTCGGAGCCTACAGGTGATGGCGTACGGGTAGCGGACGGTGGCGCGGGCGTCGACCGGGGCTTTTCCGCTACAGGCTGGCTAGGGCCTGAGTCTGGTTCTGGTTCATTCGGGTGTGTTTTGCGGCTTGAGTGTTGGGTGGTCACGACCGGTTCGGGCTGCGATGGCACGTCAAAGTGCGGGTTGCGTACCGGCTTTGGCTGGCTGATGTGGGCAGCGGCTTCCGGCGCGGCATTCCGGCCGGGTTCGACCAGCTCGAAGCGCAGCGCCTGTCGGTGGTGATCGGGCGCCGTCAGCGGGGAAGGTACCCCGGATAGCACCAGAGTGTGTACCAGAAACGCCAGCGACAGAGCCAGGGCGATCCGATACTTTGCCGGAAGGCTATTGTTACTGCCGAACTCCAGCATGAATATCAGATTGCTCCAGCTTGCCTAACAGGATTACGCGGTTTTCGTGCGCAATGAACCGACGACGGCATCCAGCGCCCGATCAATCAGCGCGCCCTGTTCCAGCAGGGTCAGCCGGCCGCGCCGCATTTCGTGGGCCAGTTCAACCCGCGTTTTTTCAATGACCTTCAGGCCCATACGGTTGACAAAGACAAAGCAGTCCGCTTCTTCAATAATGGCGGACAGTTTGCATCGGAAGCTGGCGCCGTTAACCAGGCGAAACTCAACCCAGTTGCCGATCTCAATGCCATCGATCTGTACGATGTACTCGGCGATGGCTGCGTCTTCCGGCAAATGCTCGGTCTTGCCCACGCCCTTGGGTGGAATCCCGGGCGCGGCGTTTTCCGGTACCTCTTCTCTGGTTTCCATACTGGAGCTGGTGCGGAAAGCTTCGGCCAGCTCATGCTTCATCTGCCCCATCATGTCGTCAAGGTTCGAGGCATTGTAGGAAACCTCTTCGAGGCCGGCCCTCAATGCCTTGAGAAGCCCGGGCACCACGCGAACCCACTGATCCCGCTCGGCGTCTTCCTGATGAGGGTGCAGGCACCAGATCAGGTCGTCGACCACTTTCACGCTCTCCTGCCAGCGGTGCTCCACGTCGTCGCGCAGGTAGGCGAGGAACATCACCCGGCTCCAGCCATTCACCAGGATACTGTGCACCGGTTCCGGCAGACGGTAGCGCGCCACTTTTTCCTGCAGAACCTGATCGACGGTTTCCTGCGCCTTCTGGGACTTGATCCGGCCTCGCTCGGATTCTCTCGTGCGCTGCTCGACCAGCGAGGCTTTGCGGTTTTCCCGTGCCAGGAACTCTTCGAATTCATCATTCAGGCTTTCAAACAGCGTCAGGTCGCCGTCAAATTCGTTGAGAATGCGCTGCACGATACTGTGAATTTTGTCGTAGAGCTTGTCCCGGGACTTCTCGTCACTGCTGCTCCAGCCAATGCCGGCCCGGGCCAGTGAGTTCAGCAGCTTCCGGGCAGGGTGCGTGGCCTTGCTGAAGAAGCTCTTATCCTTGATAACAACCTTTAATATTGGGATCTGCAAGCGGCTGATCAGCACCTGAACCGGCGCGGACAGGTTGTAGTCGTCCAGGATGAATTCAAACAGCATGGATACGAGGTTGATCAGGTCCTCGTCCATTTCCTTCAGGGCCGGCTTCTTGCCGTCGTGAGTATCGGCCTGGGCGAGGATCTGCTCGATGAGCGCTCTCAGGTCAATGGTTAAGGGTTCGCCTTCGCTGAGATTCTGTCCCGCATCGACCCGGGTGGTGCCATAGGGCAGTGCGCTCAGCAGACTGACCAGTTCGTTATCACCGATGATGTGGGCGCCGGGGTCAATCTGTCTGGCTGGGATGCCGGCGTTTGCCCGTTGCAGGGCCAGCATTTGCCGGATCTGTTCAAACACGGCACTGCTGCGGGTGACATCGTTCTGGCCGGTGCCCTGTGGCGGTGTTGCAGTGTGGTTATCGTGCTCACCCGCAGTACCCGGCGCGGTGTCGTGTTGCTTGCCGCTTTTGCCGTGGTAACGGAAGTTGGGAATGATGCCGGCCTGGACAAGAATTCGGTTGGCTTCGTCGAGTAGCATGCCCAGGTTGGACACCACGTAGCGGTCGAATTGCTTGAGCAGGATCAACCGTTCGCGAATCTGTATTTCCAGGGCCTGTATCGCTTCCGTAAAAGCACTGCACAGGTGCTCTGGCGCCATGGGGTTAACCGGGGACTCTTCAGTGGCTCCGGAGTACACCTGGCTGAAACGGGTCTGGAGTTGCAGCAACGGCCCCTGAAAGTGCGCCTTTGCCTTGGTGATCATGGCATTGAGAGCGACCTGTTCTTCGAGGTCATCGTCACCAACCAGAGACAGGCTCTCGGAGTTGCTCTGTTGGCTGAGGGTCTCTTCCTGTATTGGCCCGGTGTAGGGCGGGTTGGCAAAAAACTGGGAAACGGTGTTCTGGAAATGACGTTCCACGCCCTTGCGCTTGATGCGGATTTCACGCATCGCCTCGAAGTAGCGGTTCTGCTCGTTATTGCTGCGGGCGTTGTTGGCCAGCTCGAACAGGGAATCGTCGACGGCGTCAAAGGCGCCTTGCAGCAAATCACCCAGCCCGGCAACAACGGTATCCCGGATGCGTACAACCTCCGCCGGGACCGGCTTGTGACTGCCCGCCTCCCGGTGCTCCCGGAGGTAATGTATGCCGGACTGCTTGTTCATGGCCAACTCCTGTTCACGCCTCAACCGGATACATGACCGAGCTTGAATATCAGTGTTTTCGTTATCGGTTAAAGTTACCGCATTTTCGCTAACGTTAACATGAACAAATGCTAACCTGAGAGTGTTTTCAGAAATCCATCTTCAGTGTTGGTGTCGGCGGAGAGGTGGTCAAGCGGCGGGTTAAATTTTGATCTTTCAAGCCCGGGACTGGCTATAACCCGACGGTCTAACGCCGGGTGCCGGGGTGGTTGCCTCAGCCCAGTGACCTCGCGCGTTTTTTGCGCTTTTTGGGGTGAACGATCGCTGCTTTCACAACGTTGTCCTTGATCTGGAGTACCTCCACCCGGTGGCCGTCGACTTTCAGGCAGACGTTGGTTTCGGGAATGTTTTCCAGGGTTTCGGTAATCAGGCCATTGAGTGTTTTCGGGCCAGAGGTCGACAGTTTCCAGCCCAGCGTCTTGTTGATCGTGCGAACGGCGGTGGCGCCGTCGATAATAAAGGTGCCGTCGTCCTGGGGAATGATATCCGGGCTGGTGGCGGAGTAGTCGGTGGTGAAGTCGCCGACAATCTCTTCCAGGATGTCCTCCAGGGTGGCCAGGCCCAGCACGTCACCATATTCATCCACCACGATACCGAAGCGGCGCTTGCCTTTCTGGAAGTTGATGAGCTGGGTATTGAGCGGCGTACTTTCCGGAATGAAGTAGGGCTCCTGGCACAGTTGCATGATCATGGCCTTGTTGATGTCTTCCTGCAGCAGCAGCTTTGAGGCGTTGCGAAGGTGCAGAATGCCCTGGATGTTATTGACGTCACCTTTGTAGACCGGCAGCCGCGTATGCTGGCTGCTTCTGAGCTGGCGCAGGATAGTGTCGGTGTCATCGTCCAGGTCGATACCCGAGACCTCGTTGCGGGGCACCATGATGTCGTTCACGGTCACCTTTTCCAGGTCCAGAATGCTGACCAGCATGTCCTTGTGCTTGGATGGAATAAGGGCGCCGGCTTCATTGACCAGCGTCCTCAGCTCTTCCCGGCTGAGGTGGTCGCTGGCGGCGTCATCGGGGGAAATGCGGAGCAGTTTGAGGATGGCGCCGGTGAACAGGTTGACGGCCCAGACGACCGGATACAGGATTTTCAGCAGCGGCCCCAGCACGTGGCTGGCCGGAAAAGCCACTTTTTCCGGGAACAGGGCGGCCAGGGTTTTGGGTGTCACCTCGGCAAATATCAGGATGACGATGGTCAGTACCACGGTAGCGACGGCAATACCCGCGTCGCCCCAGATCCGGATGGCGATAACCGTGGCGATGGAGGAGGCAAAGATGTTGACAAAATTATTGCCAATCAGAATCACGCCAATCAGTTGGTCGGTTCTCTGAAGCAGCCTCTGTGCTCGCCTGGCACCGCGATGGCCGGTTTTTGCCATGTGTTTGAGGCGGTACCGGTTCAGCGACATCATGCCGGTTTCGGAACTTGAGAAAAACGCCGACAGCAGGATCAGCCCGGCGAGAATGACAAACAGCGCAGTCAGCGATGTTTCGTTCAAAAGAGGTGTCCTTATATGGCCGACAAGGTGCGAAAATAGGGCGTGATCAAGCCTGGTGTCAAGCAGAGGCGGTGATTGTCATCCGCCTCTCTGGAAAACCAGCTCGAGGGCGAACTTGCTGCCGTAGAAGGCCAGCATCAGGAGAAGGCAGCCCGCCAGTGTCCAGCGGCTGGCGGTGATGCCTCGCCAGCCCTTGGTGTAGCGGCCGACCAGGAGAGCGACGAAGACCAGTAAGGAAAGCAGGGAAAAGACGGTCTTGTGTGCGAGGTCCTGAGCGAACAGATCTTTGACAAAGAGGGCGCCGGTCACAATTGCCAGGATCAGCATCACCACCCCGGCCCAGACCATTTCGAACAGCAGGGATTCCATGGTTTGCAGGGGCGGCAAGTTGCGGACCAGCAGGCTGTTGTAGTTGTGTTTGAGCTGGCGGTTCTGGAAATAGAGCAGGGTGGCCTGGATAGCAGCGAGTGTGAACAGGCTGTAGGCGGTGACCGACAGGGCGATGTGCGAGAGCATCCCGTAGCTTTCGTCCGACACCAGCCGTGACGGGGTGTGGGTAATCAGGGCCATGATAATGGTCAGGCCCGCCAGCGGGTACACGCCCAGAAACAGGTTTTGAACGGGTTTTCTCAGGTTGAGGCCCAGCAAAAGGAACACGATGAACCAGGCGATCAATACGGAGCTTTTGAAAAAGCCGAAATCGAAGCCGCCGTCATGGTGGACGGTTTCGGCGATCAGCAGGCCATGGCTGGTCAGGGCCAGTACACCGATCAGGGTGGTGATGGCCAGGCTGCTGCTGACCCGGCCCCGGAAATGGAGCGCCTGCAGCGCGGTCCCGACGCTGTATAAAAAGAGAGAGGTAACCGCGAGAATCAGCGTTCCCATGACGTCCTTATTCACCACTAATGAACGGGGGATCGGTGGTTCTGATCACCGATTTGACCGGGCTGGTCGTTTCAGGGCGCTAGTCTGGTTCTATTGTCGGGATTATGCAACTGGAATAAAGTAGCCGGACCCGGCTCGGTGATAATTGCATTCCATTTATCCGGGGTACGGAAGAGCAGCATGTTTGAGAACCTCCAAGACCGACTTTCCGGTAGCCTGCGCAAGATTTCCGGTCAGGCGCGGCTCACCGATGACAATATAAAGGATACACTCCGCGACGTTCGGATGGCTCTGCTGGAGGCCGATGTCGCACTGCCGGTTGTCAAGGACTTTGTGGAAAGTGTCCGGAACCGGGCCATTGGCCAGGAGGTGCAGCGCAGCCTGACGCCGGGGCAGGTCTTCATCAAGGTGGTTCAGCAGGAGCTGGAGCGGGTGATGGGTGAGGGTAATGAGTCCCTCAACCTGTCGGTGCAACCGCCGGCGGTGATCATGATGGCGGGTCTGCAGGGTGCAGGTAAAACCACCACGGTGGCCAAGCTGTCCCGTTTCCTCAAAGAGCGCCAGAAGAAGTCGGTCCTGGTGGTGAGTGCCGACGTCTATCGTCCGGCCGCTATCCGTCAGTTGGAAACCCTGGCGGGCGAGGTTGGCGTCGAGTTTTTCCCGAGCACGGCGGATCAGGATCCCGTGGCGATTGCCGAAGGCGCCATTGCCGCCGCCCGCAAGAAACACGTGGATGTGGTGATTCTGGATACCGCGGGCCGCCTGCACATCGATGACCAGATGATGGGCGAGATCGGGCGACTGCACAAAGCCGTGAACCCGGTAGAGACCCTGTTTGTGGTTGATGCCATGACGGGTCAGGATGCCGCCAATACGGCAAAGGCCTTTAACGACGCTCTGCCACTGACCGGTGTCGTGCTCACCAAGACCGACGGTGACGCCCGCGGCGGTGCCGCGCTCTCGGTGCGTCACATCACCGGTAAGCCGATCAAGTTCCTGGGTGTGGGTGAGAAGTCAGACGCGCTCGAGCCTTTCTATCCGGATCGGGTGGCCTCCAGGATCCTTGGCATGGGTGACGTGCTCTCCCTGATTGAGGAGGCTGAGCGCAAACTGGACCAGAAGAAGGCCCAGAAGCTCACCAAAAAAATCAAAAAAGGCAAAAGCTTTGATCTTGAAGACTTCCGGGATCAGCTTCAGCAGATGAAGAGCATGGGTGGCATTGGCGGCCTGATGGACAAGCTCCCGGGCATGGGGCAGATGGCCCAGATGGCGCAGCAGCAGGTCAATGACAAGTCCATGGGACAGATGGAGGCCATTATCTGCTCAATGACGCCCAAGGAGCGCCGCTATCCGGATGTGATCAACAACTCCCGGAAGCGCCGCATCGCGACTGGCTCCGGTAGCCAGATCCAGGACGTGAACCGTCTGCTCAAGCAGCACAAGCAGATGCAGAAAATGATGAAAAAGTTTGGCAAAAAAGGCGGTATGGCGAATATGATGCGAGGCCTTGGTGGTATGATGCCGCCGGGCGGTGGTGGCGGAGGAATGCCACCCTTTGGCCGTATGTAAAAAGCCTTACGCGGAAAACCGGGAAACAACGGGTTTCCCTGTTTTCTTTGGCGCTTTTTTAGCATAGAATAGCGCCCCTTTCGAGTATGGGTCTTCGCGTCAGCTGTGATTTGGCCGGCGTGAATCGTACAAAGTTCGTTCAACAGAACAGGATATTGGTTAAATGGTAACAATCCGTTTGGCTCGCGGCGGCTCCAAGAAGCGCCCGTTCTATCATCTGACAGTCACCGACAGCCGCAAATCCCGCGACGGTCGTTTTATTGAGCGCGTCGGCTTCTTTAACCCGATCGCCCGTGGCGGTGAGGAGCGTCTGCGCGTTGACCGTGATCGTGTGAACTTCTGGGTGAACCAGGGTGCACAGACCAGCGATCGCGTTGCCCAGCTGCTGAAGGCTGCTGAGTAAGGTTATACTGACGCCGGGGTTGTTGGCATGACACAGAATTCGCAGGAAACTGTGATCGGCCGGATTACCTCGGTGTTTGGGATCAAGGGGTGGCTAAAGGTTTACTCCTACACGGATCCGAAAGAGGGAATACTGAGCTATCCGGACTGGACTCTTGATCTGGATGGCAAGCGGTTTCCCGCCAAGCTTGAGGAGGGTCGTCGCCAGGGGCAGGCGATTGTTGTCAGGCTTCGGGGTGTTGATGATCGTGACCTGGCGCTTACCTACTGCGGTGCCGACGTCAAGGTGTCCACCGCTGAACTGCCGGATCTCCCGGAAGGGGAGTTCTACTGGTTCCAGTTGGAAGGGCTTGATGTGGTTACGGTGGATGGTGAGTGCCTGGGGCATGTGCACCACCTGAAAGAGACAGGTTCCAACGACGTCCTGGTGGTGCGTGCCACCCCGGGCTCGATTGATCAGCGTGAGCGACTGATTCCCTATCTTCCGGACCAGGTGGTTCGGGAAGTGGATATCGCCGGGCATCGTATGGTCGTCGACTGGGATCCGGAGTTCTGACGGGTGTGGATTGGCGTTGTCAGTCTGTTTCCCGACATGTTTGGTGCGGTAACGGAATACGGGATTACGGGTAGGGCCGCCCGGGCGGGTCTGCTGACCTTCCGGAGCTGGAATCCCCGTGACTTCACCCACGACCGTCACCGCACAGTGGATGACCGGCCCTATGGGGGCGGTCCCGGTATGCTGATGAAAATTCAGCCCCTCCGGGACGCCATTCATGCGGCTCGGGAGTCGGCGCCCGGCAAGGCCTGCGTCGTTTATCTCTCGCCTCAGGGCGAGACCCTGAATCAGTCGGTTGTTGAGTCGCTTGCGGCCGAAGAACAACTGATTCTGGTGGCAGGCCGGTACGAAGGTGTTGATGAGCGCCTGATATCGACGGAAGTCGATCGGGAAGTGTCGCTGGGTGACTTCGTGCTCTCCGGTGGCGAGGTGGCAGCCATGGCTGTCATTGATGCGGTTACACGCCTCATCCCCGGAGCGCTGGGTCATGCGCAGTCGGCGGAGCAGGATTCGTTTGCCGACGGTTTGCTGGATTGTCCGCACTACACCCGGCCAGAGGTCTACGAAGGTCAGGCGGTGCCGGATGTTTTATTGGGCGGTCACCATGATCAGATCCGGCGTTGGCGACTGAAGCAGTCGTTGAGGCGAACCCGGCAGCGACGTCCCGACCTGTTGGAAAAGCGGGTGCTTACGGATGAAGAGCGAGCGCTGCTGGAAGAGATTTTGAACGAACCGGGTGCCTCTGAGTGATCAGGGCATTAACAGATTGGGTATCAGGAGCATTACGATGAGCGGCAAGAACAACATCATCAGTCAACTTGAAGCAGAACAGATGACCAAGGAAATCCCTGCGTTTGCGCCGGGTGATACCGTGGTTGTTCAGGTTCGCGTAACTGAGGGCAACCGTGAGCGTCTGCAGGCGTTCGAAGGTGTTGTCATCGGCAAGCGTAACCGTGGCATGAACTCCTCCTTCACCGTGCGCAAGATTTCTTACGGTGTCGGCGTTGAGCGTACGTTCCAGAGCTTTTCCAAGCTGATCGACAGTGTCAGCGTGAAGCGTCGTGGCGATGTGCGTCAGGCCAAGCTGTACTACCTGCGCGACCTGTCTGGCAAGGCAGCTCGTATCAAGGAAAAGCTGGGCTGATCAGCCACTGGCTGAACACCAGGTTCAAAAAAGGCAGCCCCGGGCTGCCTTTTTTGCGTCTGACGATGACCGCTTGAGCGGCATGGGAGGCAAGCATGACGTGGCACGTGGTGTGAATGATTCCCTATGAGTAAGCCCCTATGAGACCGGAAGATGACGAGGTTATTGCCCGTTTTACCGACGCTGTCTGGCTGGAGGATGGCCTGGGGGAGAAAACGCGGCAGGCCTATCGCAGTGATCTGGCGCGTTTGGCTGAGTGGCTGGAAGCCCGACCCGGTGCGCCCTTGCTGGTCAATGTGCGGAGGGAGGATTTGCTTGCCTGGATGTCCCGGGGGCTGGCCGACGGACTCAAAACCTCCACGGCGGCACGCCGCCTCTCAGGCATCCGCCGGTTTTA
Source organism: uncultured Marinobacter sp. (assembly GCA_966210405.1). Classification (GTDB taxonomy): domain Bacteria; phylum Pseudomonadota; class Gammaproteobacteria; order Pseudomonadales; family Oleiphilaceae; genus Marinobacter. The sequence continues at coordinate 744 of CBIHLH010000074.1, read as the reverse complement.
CCGGTTTCTGCTCCGTGAAGGGGTGATTGCGGAGGATCCGACGTTACGCATTGACAGTCCCCGGCTGCCCCGGAAACTACCCGATTCGCTGACCGAAGCCGAAATCGACGCGTTGTTGGCGGAGCCTGACCCGGCGCTGCCCATTGAGCTGCGGGACAAGGCCATGCTGGAAATTCTTTACGGCTGTGGCCTGAGGGTATCTGAGCTGACGGGCCTGCGGGTGGATCAGGTGAACCTTCGCCAGGGTGTGGTCCGAATTATGGGTAAAGGCGGCAAGGAGCGGCTGGTGCCGCTCGGAGAGGAAGCGGTGGACTGGCTGATCCGGTATGTGAAAGAGGCTCGTCCGGAATTGCTGAAGGGGCGTTCCTGCGATGCCCTGTTTCCGGGCAACCGCCCCGAAGCCATGACCCGCCAGACCTTCTGGCACCGCATCAGGCACTACGCCCAGCGAGTGGGTATCCGCAAGCACCTGTCGCCTCACACTCTCCGGCATGCCTTTGCCACCCATTTGCTGAACCACGGCGCGGATCTTCGGGTGGTGCAGATGTTGCTCGGCCACTCGGACCTCTCGACCACACAGATCTATACCCATGTGGCCCGACAGCGGCTCCAGTCGCTTCACAAGGCTCACCATCCCCGTGGCTGAGGCGGTCTTTTTTGGGTAAGGTACCGTTTTGAACTTTTGCGGTGGGCTCATGTCGCATGATTGTGGCCCCCCCCCCCCCGGCGGGGGGGGGGGGGGGG
>CBIHLH010000073.1:0-18577 GCA_966210405.1 uncultured Marinobacter sp. | reverse complement strand
GCTGTGAAGCTGATTGACGGTAATCCGGTTAAGCATGCCCGCCAGCAGTCGCAGCACCTGCCCGGCGGTGGCGGATTCACTGGTGCCGGCGCCCGGGGTCGGGGCCACCGCCTGGGGAAACTGCAGCGGCGCCTGAACCAGTTCCGGGCTCGCCAGGGGGATCAGCCGGTTGAACTGCTCCGTGGGCGTGCCTTGCTGGGCGAGCAGGGCAGTGATCACCCGGCCGATGGCCAGTTTGAGATCCGGCAAGGCCGGCGAGGGCGAACTGGCGAGCCTGGCCTCCGCAAATAATCCGCTTTCAGAGAGCCACTGCTTTACCTGGCTGGCCATGTCCGGCTGGCTGCCAGCCCCCGGTTTAAGCGCCTGGCTCGCCGGCAGGCGGGCCAGGACCTGTTCAATGGCCTGTCGCGCAGCGTCTGGTAGTGGCTGTAAACTCCGCGCCGACGGTAACTGCCCGGGCGCCGATTCCGCTCGCAAACCCTGGGTCAGGGCGGTCAGAAGTTTGGTCAGGCCGCCGTCCAGGGTCTGTTGCCAGGGCATTCGCTGTGCCAGCGCCCGGGCAATGCCGGCCTCCGGGGGCGGTGCCAGCTTGCCGAGCAGTTGCAGCTCATTGCCGGCCCGCATGACCTTTACCCAGTCGCCGGTGTTCAGGTCGGTGTTGCCAATCGTTGCCTGGGTCAGCAGGGATTTCCCTTTCAGCGCCAGCAGCAGCTCAACACCGCCCCCCTGACGGTTGATGATCTCTGCCACCCGGGCCAGGGTGGCTTCCCGGTTGGTCAACTGGAGCTGGTCCAGCTGCTGCCGGGCGGACGTGGCCAGGGCTTCGCGGCCCGGTGGCGGTTCCGTGCCTGGCTGCGCCGGCGTTTTGTTGGCCGGTGTTGCCGGCGGTGTCTGGGGCGTTTGGCCGCTAGGTAGTTTCATCGCCATCGACTTGATGTTGAATAAGAGTAATCCGCAAGCGCTTTCGTTATAATACGTCGCGCCGGCGATGCTCGCCGTGAATACTGTCTGCACCCTTGGTGCCAGCCATGAATGCACCCGATGTGTTGGATCGCATCGTCCTGGTTACGGGGCCCTGATGTCTGAGCCGTTACTACAGGCCATCAATCTAGAGTGTGAACGGGACGGGCGGATGTTGTTCCGGGACCTCTCGTTTTCCATACTGCCCGGTACGGTGACCCGTGTCGAGGGGCCGAATGGCTCCGGCAAGACCACCCTGCTGAGAATGCTGGCGGGCCTCAATGACGGCTGGGCCGGCGAGATGCTCTGGTGTGGTGAACCCCGGCGGCGTCAGCGTGAGGTGTTCCTTCGTAACAGCCTTTACCTTGGGCATCGCCCGGGTATCAAGCCCCTGCTGACTCCCCTTGAGAACCTCCGGGCACTCAGTGCCGGTCGTCGGCCACTGCCGGACCCATTGTTGCGTCAGGCGCTGGCGGGCACGGGGCTGGACGGATTCGCCGACGTTCCGTGTCGTAATCTGTCAGCAGGGCAGCAACGGCGAGTGGCGCTGGCTCGCCTGTTGGTTGCGGATGAACCCCTGTGGCTGCTGGATGAAATGTTCACCGCCATCGATGCCCATGGCATCGTGGCCCTGGAGTCCCTGTTGCAGCAGCGGGCGGAAGAAGGAGGTGCGGTGGTGGTGACGACACACCATCCGTTGCAGCTCCCGGGCATGCAGCGGATTGTTCTCGGTGGAGGACACGCCGATGAACGCTGAGACCCGTCCGGAAGTTATGCTGGTCGACGGCGGTGTCGGGTTATGGCTGGCAATCCGCTCAGTGTTCCTGCGGGACCTGAAGGTGGCCATACGGCAACGGCAGGATCTGCTCAATCCACTGCTGTTTTTTGTCATGGTGGTTACCCTGTTCCCCCTCGGGGTTAGTCCGGAAGTGTCATTCCTGAGAGAAGCCGGAGCCGGTATCCTGTGGGTGGCGGCGTTGTTGTCGGTGTTGCTGTCCCTGGACCATCTGTTTCGGCACGATTTTGACGATGGCACCCTGGAACAACTGGTGCTCCAGCCGCAGCCGCTGTTTCTGCTGGTGCTTGCGAAAACGGCGGCCCACTGGGTGTTGACGGGGCTGCCGCTGATCCTGCTGACACCGGTGCTCGGTGTGATGGTGCATCTGGACGGGAACTCCATCTCGGTTCTTTGTCTAACGCTGCTGGTCGGTACACCGGTGCTCAGCCTGATCGGCGCCATCGGCGCGGCTTTGACCCTGGGATTGCGGTCGGCCGGGGTGCTCTTGTCGCTGCTGATTATCCCGCTGTACATCCCCGTGCTGATTTTCGGCACCGGGACCGTTGCGGCGGCATCCGAGGGAGCGCCCGTGAGCGCCTACCTGGCGCTGATGGGCGCGTTTCTGGTACTGGCGGTAACGCTGGCACCCTTTGCCGCCGCCGCCGCGCTCAGGATCAGCCTGTCCAACGGCTAGGGGCCTGCGGTGCCATGAGGAAGGGCGGGACAACGAATGACGGTAACGGTTAAACGGTGACCAACTGATGTGGCAATGGTTTCATAAACTGGGTTCTCCGAAATGGTTCTACGGGATTGCAGCCCGGTTGAACCCCTGGCTGCTTGCCTCAGGGCTTTTGCTGCTGGTTGCCGGTATGGTGTGGGGACTGGGCTTCGCGCCCAAGGATTACCTGCAGGGCAACAGTTACCGGATAATCTTTATCCATGTGCCGACGGCTTTCCTCGCGCAATCGGTGTACGTGATGATGGCGGTGGCCGGGGTGGTCACCCTGGTGTGGCGCATGAAGCTGGCGGATGTCTTTGTCCGGGCGGTTGCGCCCGTGGGGTTGGTGTTGACGTTTCTGGCCCTGTTTACCGGCGCCGTGTGGGGCAAGCCCACCTGGGGCACCTGGTGGATCTGGGACGCGCGGCTGACATCCATGCTGATCCTGCTGTTCCTGTACGGCGGGGTGATTGCGCTGGACCGCGCCATCAATGATGAGCAGTCGGCGGCCCGCGCGGTGGCGGTGCTGGTGCTGGTGGGCGTGGTGAATATTCCGATCATCAAGTATTCGGTGGAGTGGTGGAATACCCTGCACCAGCCGGCCACGTTCAAGCTGACCGAGAAACCGTCCATGCCGGCGGACATGTGGGTGCCGTTGCTGCTCTCCGTGTTGGGGCTCTACCTGATTTTCGGCTGGCTGGCGTGTGTGCGCATGCAAACGGAGGTTCTGGTGCGGGAACAGCGGACCCGGTGGGTAAAAGATCTGGTGATGACGGGAAGGATCAAGTGATGGCGTTTGAATCCTGGGCGGCGTTTCTGGCCATGGAAGGGCACGGGCCCTACGTGTGGTCTTGTTACGCGGTCTTTGTGGTATTGGTGGCGGGCCTGATGATCTGGTCGGTGCGCCGTAAAAAGGCGGTGATTGCCGTCTGCCGCCGTGGGTATGAGTTTCAGGCGGACGAGAGTAAAGTGGCAGCCTCCGCGGCGCCGGCCTCGTTCGCACGTGTTGATGTTTCCCGGGACTGAAGGGCAGGTATCTGATGCATCCGATCCGTAAAAAACGGCTCACAATCGTACTGTTTTTGTTGGTTGGCGTGTCTGTTGCCGTGGGGCTGACCACCTATGCCCTGCGCCAGAACATCAACCTGTTCTATGACCCAACCCAGATTGCCGCCGGAGAGGCGCCGGTGGACGTCCGCATTCGCGCGGGCGGTATGGTGGAGGCGGGGTCGGTGATTCGTGACTCCGACAGTCTGAAAGTGGCCTTCCGGGTGACCGATTACAATGCCTCGGTGGCGGTTGAATATACCGGCATCCTGCCCGACCTGTTTGCAGAGGGGCAGGGCGTCGTCGCCATGGGGCGCCTGGATGAGCAAGGGCGCTTTATCGCGGATCAGGTCCTGGCCAAGCACGACGAGAATTACATGCCACCGGAAGTGGCAGACTCGCTGAAGCAGGCCAGTGCCGGCAAAACGGAGAGTGAATCGGCGGATGCCAGTTACTGAACTTTTAACTCTGACAGCCTGATTTCTGGAGGGCGTTGATGTATCCCGAATTCGGACAGCTTGCATTGATCCTGGCGCTGCTGTTGGCAGTGCTCCTGTCGGTGATCCCCCTGGTGGGTTCGGTGACCGGCCGGGATAACCTCCAGGCGTTTGCCCGGCCGCTGGCGTCCGGCGTGTTTGTGTTCGTGGCCCTGGCGTTTGCGGTGCTCACCCACGCTTTCCTGACAGACGATTTTTCGGTGGCCTATGTGGCCAACAACAGCAACAGTCTGCTGCCGTGGTATTTCAAGTTCAGCGCGGTCTGGGGTGGCCATGAAGGGTCGCTGCTGCTCTGGATACTGATGCTGTCGGGCTGGACCCTGGCCGTGGCCATTTTCAGCCGGCGACTGCCCGCTGTGATGATTTCCCAGGTACTTTCGGTACTGGGGATGGTCTGTGTCGGCTTCCTGCTGTTTATTGTGATTACCTCCAACCCGTTTGATCGCCTGTTGCCCAATGTGCCGGCCGACGGCGCCGATCTGAATCCGCTGCTGCAGGACGTTGGCCTGATTATTCATCCGCCCATGCTGTACATGGGCTATGTCGGCTTTGCGGTCGCCTTTGCCTTCGCCATCGCGGCCCTGATCAACGGCCGCCTGGATGCCGCCTGGGCCCGCTGGTCGAGACCCTGGACCACGGTTGCCTGGGCGTTCCTGTCGGTGGGTATCGCGCTGGGCAGTTGGTGGGCCTATTACGAACTTGGCTGGGGTGGCTGGTGGTTCTGGGACCCTGTGGAAAACGCCTCGTTGCTGCCCTGGCTGTCCGGTACCGCGCTGATGCATTCACTGGCGGTCACGGAGAAGCGGGGGGTATTCAAGAGCTGGACGGTACTCCTGGCGATTGTGACCTTCGCCCTCAGTCTGTTGGGTACCTTCCTGGTCCGCTCCGGGGTCCTGACGTCGGTGCACGCCTTCGCGTCGGACCCGGAGCGGGGCACCTTCCTGCTGGTTCTGCTGGCGGTGACGGTGATCGCCAGCCTGACCCTGTATGCGTTCCGGGCACCGGTGGTGCATGTACGGTCCCGGTACGGTTCGCTGTCCAGGGAAATCTTTCTGCTGTTGAACAATGTGTTGCTGGTGTCTGCCACGATCCTGGTGGCGGTTGGTACCCTGTATCCGCTGGTGCTCGACTATCTGGAAATGGGCAAACTGTCCATTGGTGAGCCGTTCTTCAATATCACGTTCAGCCCGTTGGCGATCGCGACCGGATTGTTGATGGGGGCCGGTATTTTCTCTCGCTGGAAAAAGACCGACGGAGGCTGGCTTGGCCGTAAGCTGCTGTGGCCCCTGGCGGTGAGCCTGAGTATCACCACGGCCGTGATGATCGGTTACGGGGGCTTCAGGCCCTGGGCGTTTGCCGGCGTGTTTGCGGCGGTGTGGGTCGCGGCGGCGACCTTCTGGGATCTGTGGGACAAATCCTCGTCCCGGAAGGGCCGGATACACGGGTTACGCCGGCAATCCCGGAGTTATTACGGCATGGTGCTTGGTCACCTTGGCCTGGCCATTACCATGGCGGGCGCTACGGTCGCCTCCAACTACGGTCTCGAACGTGATGTACGGATGGCGCCCGGGGATGTCGCTACCGTTGGCGATTTCCAGTTTGCCTTTGTGTCGACCGGGGACCGTCAGGGCCAGAATTTCACCGCCCGTTACGGCACTTTTGAATTGCGCCAGGATGGTGAACAGCTTGCCGTTCTCAAACCGGAAAAACGCCAGTATTCGGTGGGGATGAACGTGATGACCGAGGCTGATATTGATGCCGGCCTGTTCCGGGATATCTTCGTGGCGCTGGGGGAGCAGGTCTCTGATGAGGCCTGGGCGGTGCGCCTGCAGTATAAACCGTTGGTGCGCTGGTTATGGCTCGGGGCACTGTTTATGGCCGCTGGTGGCTTCCTGGCCATTGCCGACCGGCGTTACCGGATACGGGATCGGGCCTCCGAGTCTTCGGTCTCCGGGGCTGAGCGCCCGGACGGTACCAGCCAGCCAGTAGGGGCGACGTCATGAAACGGATCATCCTGTTCCTGCCACTCGTCCTGGCCGTGGGCCTGGGTGTGGTACTGTTCGCCGGCATCGGCAAAGACCCGACAAAACTGGAGTCGGCGCTGGTGGGCAAGCCGGTTCCGGAATTCAGCCTGGACGACCTGAACCGGCCGGGCACCATCCTCGACCAGGGGCTGTTCCGTGGCGGTGTGAAACTGCTCAATGTCTGGGGCACCTGGTGCCCGGCGTGTCGGGATGAACACGACGATCTGTTGTGGCTGGCCCGGGAAAAAGGGGTGGATATTATCGGGCTGAACTACAAGGACAACCGGGCCGATGCGCTGGCCTGGCTGAAACGGCTGGGTGACCCCTATCAGACCACCATATACGATCCGAAGGGTACGCTGGGGTTTGATCTGGGGGTATACGGCGCGCCGGAAACGTTTGTGATTGATGCCGGTGGCATTGTTCGCTACCGCCACGTGGGGGTGATTAACCCCAAGGTGTGGGAAGAAACACTGTTGCCGGTGATCAACGATGTGCGGGGCGATGACCAATGATCAGGGTAATATCCGTGGTCGCCTTCCTGGCGTTGTCGGGACTGGCAATGGCCCAGGTGGCCGATGTGTACGAGTTTAACGATCCGTCCATGGAGGCTCGCTATCGGGCACTCACCGCCGAACTGCGCTGCCCGAAATGCCAGAACCAGAACATTGCGGATTCCGATGCCCCCATTGCCAGTGATATGCGCGACGAGGTGTACCGTATGATGCAGTCCGGTGCCAGTGACGATGCCATTGTCGATTCACTGGTGGCCCGGTTTGGTGAATTTGTGCGCTACAAACCCGAACTCGACCAGCGTACGTTTCTGCTGTGGGCGACCCCGGCCATTGCTGTTGTGGGCGGCTTGCTGGTGGTGGCGGGCGTGATTATACGGTCGCGCGGGCGTAACGACCGGCCGGCAGCACTCAGTGCCGATGAGAAAGCGCGGGCCGAGCGGCTTCTCGCCAGCCAGGATCACGACACCACCTCCTGAAGCCAGCGCGATGAGGTGCCGGCCCGAGTACGATTTCATTTCTGAACCAGCGACGATAGCTTCATGACTCAAACATTCTGGATTGCCGCCACGGTCCTCACTGTCATTGCCCTGGCCTTTGTACTGTACCCGGTTATTTTTCACCGCTCCGGCGCCCGCCGACAGGCCGATCTGCGAAACCAGAACCTGATGGCCTATCGCTCACGGATGAAGGAGCTGGATAACGAGCACCAGGCCGGCATCCTGGATGACGAAAACTATCAGCAGCTCCGGGAAGAACTGGCGGGCACCATGCTGGACGATGTGCCCGAGACCGAGACACCGGCCCGGGTGGTCACGGGTCGCAAGAGCGCCATCGTGGTGGCCCTTGTATCGATTCTGCTGGTTCCCGCTGCCACGGTCTACCTGTACCAGCGGTGGGGTGCCATGGATCAGGTCGAATCGTTTTTGGCCATGCAGGAGATGGATGCGACCGACACAGCCCGGCGGGCCCGTATGTCGGAGCTGACCGACCAGCTGCGGTCGAAGCTGGAACAGGATCCCGACAACACCGAGGGCTGGGCCATGCTGGGCCGGACTTACATGCGCCTGGAGCGGTATGACGATGCCGCCTGGGCCTTCCGCCAGTTGGCCGACAGTGTCTCGGGCGAACGTGAGGCCCGGGCAACAGCGCTCGGCCTGGCCGCCCAGGCATTGTTCTTCCGAAGCCAGGGTGCCATGACGGAAGGCGTGAACAAGGCTATTGAGGCGGCCCGGCAGGTGAATCCGGACGAGGTCAATGCCCTGGGTCTGTTGGGTATTCATGCGTTCAGTCAGGACGATTACCGCGAGGCCATTCGCTATTGGCAGCGTATTCTGGCGGTGGCGCCCAATCATCCCCAGGCCGGCTCCATTCGGGGTGGTCTCCGGGAAGCATACAACCGTCTGGGTGAGACGCCGCCCGCCGAGCTCACCGAAAAAGCCGTGGCTGGGCCGGGCGTGTCTGTCCGGGTGTCGCTGGACGAGGCGTTCCGTGATCAGGTTCCCCCGGATACCACCCTGTTCCTGTTCGCACGCCGGGCCGGCGCCAGTGACGGGCCGCCACTGGCCGTGGCCCGTCTCAGCGCGAGGGACCTGCCCATGGAGATACATCTGGATGACCGGTACGCGATGTCGCCCGAGGCCCGGATTTCCGGTGCCGGCCGTGTCATGGTGACGGCCCGGTTAAGCCGTTCCGGCAATGTCCGGCCTGACGCAGGCGACTGGCAGGGGAGCACGGAGGCCCCGGTTGCGGTTACCGAAGGCGAGCAGACGCCGGTGCCGATAGTGATAGATCAACAACTGACCAACTAAGGCCAGGGGACGTTCTGTTCAGTCCCGCGCCGTCGCCCGGGTGGCAAGGTGGTCGGGGTAGAGCGGCGGCAGCCCCTGATGCAAGGCCGGCGTGTCCCGCTGCTCCCGGAGGCTTCTCAGGGCGGCCGTCAGGTTTCGTCCATTCCAGGTTTCGGTGCCGTGATCCGGCGCGAAATGGTGGGCCTGCAGGCGTTTGAGCTCGGCCCCCAACTCAGGTGCTGCAAGCTGCCTTGTGAGGTCTTCGGTGGTGTGGAACCCGTGGCCGGGAAACCGCAGGTTGGCCCATTCCACCACCAGGGCCACCGTGGAAGGGGAGCCTTCCCGGGCGGCCTGGCTCAGCCGGTCAAAGATGGCCTTTTCCTGCCTGCTGCCGGTCTCCGCCAGGTGGTCGCCATTGCTTACCCGGGCGCGGCGTGACCACCACCAGGCCAGCGTTGTTAACAACCACAGCGTGGCAAGAGCAGCACTGAGCCAGGGCCAGAAGCTTACCTCCCTTGGCTGGTCTCCGGATGTGGCTTGGGGCTTGTCTCCGGAGGCTGATGGCGGTGTGGTGGTCGGGTCGGTGGGCTCAGTGCTTTCGCTGGCGGCCGGTGCCGACACGGTCAGGGTCTGGGCCGGAAGCACCGCCACCTTTTCACTGTCGGACTCGGTATCCCACCAGGGAATGCGAATGGCGGGCAGCGTCATCTGGCCATCGCTGACCGGGACCAGAGCGTAGGTTTGCGATAACCGGGAGCTGAGGCCGTCGGGGGTCACGCTGGTGGTGCGCTCGGGTTGCTCCGGGTAGCTGCGCAGCCCCTCCGGTACCGTATCGGGCAGCGGCGGAAGGGCTGCGGAGGGCAGTCCGCTGGCGCTCAAAACCAGCGTGCGCGTCAAATTCTCGCCGGTCTCGACCACCAGGGTAGACGGCAGACCACTGGACGCCAGTGTCACCTCCTGCGATGGCAGCCAGGTGTCACCGCTGAAGGTAGCGGGAATATCCTTGACCGGCACTTCGAACAGCTGCTCGCTGTCTCTCAGGAATTTCAGGTTGCCGGCCGTATCCCGGGCCTGGCCTTCAAAGCGAATGGGCGCCAGGGACAGGGTGCCCGGCTGCTGGGGGAAAATGGCGTAGCGTCGCTCGACCACGCGGTAGCGAAGCCCATCGCGGTAGCGGGAGAACTCGCGCTGTTTGCCCAGGGGTTCGATGATGGCATTCGGGTGTTGAGGTTCCGACAGTTCACCCCGGATCAGATTGCCCCGGAAAAACAGCCGTACCGTCAGGGCCAGTTGTTCCTGCACATAGACTTCGGCCTTGTCCGTCGACAGCTCGATAAAGCTGTCCCGGCTTCCTGCCGCCTGATCCGGCGGGGTGCCGTCAACCACCTCTATGGTAACGGGCTCGGAGTGGGCGCCGCGGAACGACAGTGAGGGGATGGTCAGCTTGCCCGTGGTGGTCGGGGCCAGTTGGTAGGTCCAGGTGATTTCACCCACCATTTCGTCGTTCACCGTGCGAATGCTGTATTGCTGATTGCGGGCCAGGATTTTGAAGTCCGGCTCGGCCTTCTCGATATCCGGCGAGGGCAGGTCAGAGAGATTAAAATCGAACAGGTTGCTCAGGTTGATGTCGAGCTTCATGCTGCCCTTGACCGTCAGGGTCAGTACCTCGCCCTCGTACAGGCGGGTCCGGTCCGGCTCGACCGTCAGTTCCTGGGCGCCGGCGAAAGGTGACGCCAGCCCTGAAACCGGTCCCGCCAGGATCAGCACCCAGGTCAAAAGTTGGATTAGACGCGTTACCATGGTGTATCACCCTCGTCGGATGGTGTCTGACGTTCCTGGTACTGTTGCAGGAATTTACGCTGCAGCAGCCCGCCGGGGTTGTCGGGTACCCGGCGCAGCCACTGCTCCTGACCCTGGGTCAGGGGCGTTTCGGAGATGGGAGCGGGCCCGGATGCCTGCCCGGAGTCACGGGGTTGTTGATCGGTGCCGGACGAGTCTTGTGCCTCATTCCGGTCTGCAGGCGTGGTTTCCTGCTCGCCGCCCTGGTGGCCCGGCTGCCGATTCTGGCCCTGTCCAGACTGGTTGTTGGGGGAATCCTGGCCATTCTGGCTATCATCCTGCGGCTGTTGGTTCTGCGCCCCGTCCTGGCTTCCCTGTTGCGGGTCATTCTGCCCGGATGAGGGGCTGGATTGCTGTCCTGGCTGGCGGTCCGAGCCCTGGCCAGACTGCTGTTGCTTCTGTTTTTCAAGCAGGTCTTTGACCAAGGCGCGGTTGTGGCGGGCGTCTGCCAGTGCCGGGTTCTCGGCCAGTGCTTCGTCGTAGGCCTGGATGGCTTCCTCGAACTTGCCCGCACGTGCCAGGGCATTGCCGCGGTTATAGTTGGCCCGGGCGCCCGGTGCCGCCGTAAAGGCTTCGGCAGCGGCCTCATACTGTTGTGCGCGGTACAGGGCGGAGCCTCGCCAGCCGGGGTTCTCCAGTTGCCCGGCAGCGGCAGCGGGATCGGCCTGTATCATCTCCGGCGCGCGCTGGTCTTCCCGCTGCCATAAATCGGCCCAGTCCATGGCGGACGCCGGCTGGGGCAGAGCAGGTAGTACCAGTAAAAGGGCGGTTGCCAGGCCACCCCGACGCCACCCCAGAATAACCAGCGGGACCGCCAGCCATAACAGCCAGTAGCCATCGTCCTGCCAGCGCTGGATGGTCCGCTCTTTCCCGATTTCGCGCCAGTCCCCCTGGTCGGCCGGGCTCAGGTTCAGGTGCCGGATATCCTGGTCGTCCAGAGTCAGTTGCTGGCCTGTGCCGCCGGTGCTCCGGGCCAGGCTGGCCAGCTCATCGGGTTCGGCCCGGGTAATCACAATCTCGCCGTTGTCGCGAATGAACCCGCGCCGGGCCAGCGGGATGGGGCCGCCTTCGGGGGTGCCAACCGTCAGGGTGCTGAGGGTATAACCGGATTCGGCCAGGGTGTCCTGAATGGCTGCCCGGTACCGATCGGCCACTTTGTCGGTGATCAGCAGGATTTGCCCCTGACCGGGTGCTCCCTGGTCCAGCAACGCCTTTGCCTGTTTGACCGCCAGATCCGCGCGGTTGCCCTGGGCGGGCATGATGACCGGGTCCAGGACATTCAGCATCCCTTCAATCGTTTTGATGTCGTCGGTCAGCGGGGTGACCACGTGGGCGTCTCCGGAATACACCACCAGGCCTGTCAGGCTGCCCTTGCGAACGGCCAGTATGTCTCTGACCTTGCGTTTGGCCCGGGTGAGCCGGTCTGGCTCAACGTCGGTGGCCAGCATCGAGAGTGACAGGTCCAGGGCGATCACCAGGCTGTCTCCCGGCTGTTTAAGGGGTGTCGGGGCTTCGCGCCAGGCGGGCCCGGCGAGGGCACCGGCCAGTATCACCAGGGCCAGTGAAACGGGTGTCAGGGGCGACTTCCGGGCCTTGCCGGAGTCGCCATGCTGGCGGATCAGGGGGGTGAGCAGGCGCTCCGGGATCAGGCGTGCCCAGCCGCTGTCACTGAGTCGCCGCTGGCTCAGGGTCAGATACAACAGTGGCCAGAGTAATATCAGTAATAGCCAGAATGGCCGCAGAAAGTGAAGGTCATCCATGTGTCGCCTCCCCGGTGGCTTTGACGCCACGCTGGCGGATCCGGTCGAGGACTCGTCTGCCCAGGAAAAAAACCAGCCACAGGGCGAGAGCCACGCCGGCGGGCCAGACATAGAGTTCGGTCACCGGACGGTAGAACTTTCCTTCCAGTTCAATAGGCTCCAACTGGTCGATGCTCTGATAGATCATCTCCAGTTCCGGCAGGCTGCGAGCCCGGAAATACTGGCCACCGGTTTGCTGTGCCATCCGGGTAAGCAAGGCTTCATCCAGATCCCGGGAAGGGTTGACCCGTCGGGATCCCAGTAACCCCCGTTGTACCATGGACTCCGCGCCAATGCCGATGGTGTAGAGGCGGACACCGGCGGCGGCGGCAATCTCGGTGGCCTTGTCGGGGGTGATTTCTCCGGCGGTGTTGGCGCCATCGGTCAGCAAAATGGCGACGCGCTGATCCTGGGGCCGGTCCCGCAGGCGTTTGATGGCCAAGCCAATGGCATCGCCAATGGCCGTTGCCCGCCCGGCCATGCCCAGGCCGGCTTCCATCAACAGGGTGCGGACGGTTTCCAGGTCGAAGGTGAGGGGGGCCTGCACATAGGGTTCGGTACCAAACAGAATCAGGCCCAGGCGGTCGCCCTGGCGCCGGCTGATAAAGTCATTGAGCACTCGCTTCACCGCTTGCAGGCGGTTGATGCTCCGGCCGCGGATTACCATGTCCTGTTCGTCCATGCTGGGGGAGATGTCCACCACCAGCATCAGATCACGGCCGGTCACGGGCATCTGTACCTGCTCGCCCACGTGCTGGGGGCGCGCCAGGGCCAGTACCAGCAGTAACCACATCAGCGCCAGCAGGAGCCGCTGCCAGAGCGGCACGGCGTTGCCCTGTCGGCTCACGCCCGGCAGGTCGGACAGCCAGTGGCCCACCGGGAACACGGGGGCGTCTACCGACTGGCTTGCCGGTTTTCGCCAATGCAGCAGCAGTGGCAGCAGGGCCAGCAGAAGTGCCCAGGGAAAGGCCAGGTTCAGCATTTCTGTCCTCCCAGCCAGAGGTGTGCAAAGGCCAGCGCCTGGGCGGGCGTCAGGTTCACCGCTGGTCGCCAGGCGCTGGCAACCAGAGCCTCGACCACCGGGCGCTGGGCAATCCGGTCATTGGGGGCGTGGGCCAGCAGGAATTCGGTCCAGTCCTTGCCGGACAGTGCTTCCGGGTGAGCGTTGGGATACCGCTCCCGGGCTGCCTGTTTCAGCAGGACGTTCAGTTGCACGAACCAGTGAGGGGCCGGGGTTGCGGATTGTTCAAGCCGGGCAAGTTCCTGTTTGGCCAGGGTCAGCCAGCGCTGGCGGCGCCGGCGCCGGAGTGCCAGCCACACCAGCACCGCAACCAGGGCCATCGCCAGCGCCGCCAGGAACCACCAGCCGGGCGCCGGAGGCCAGAAACCGCCGGTTTCGGGCAGATGAATGTCCTTCAGCTGGCTCAGCGGATCGCCCGGATTCATCCGATGCGCCCTCCCGGGCCAAGCAGTGACTTGAGTGCCGCCGCTGGATCTTCGTGGGTAGAGATGGTGGCTGCGCTTACCCTGGCCAGACGAAAGCAGTCCGCCAGCTCGATTTCATGCTGGTGGACCCGCTGTTGCCAGGCAGACTGGAACCGGGCATTGCCGGCATCGAACCAGACGGGGCCATCTGGCCCCGCCACGGCAAACCGCCCACGGGTGGGCAGCGACTGTTCCAGCGGGTCGGCGATCCGCAGTGCGTTCACCGTATTGTGGCGGGAAAGGGCGCCCAGCAGGCTTCCGGTTTCACGGCTGATATTGAGAAAGTCGCTGACCACGAAAATACGGCTGCCGGTGTGGGCAACCCGCCTCGCTTCCGCCAGCGCCATGTCCAACGGGTGCTGGCGGGTTTCACCATCCTTTGAAGGCGCTGGTTCATCCGGGTGGCGGCGTTGTTGATCAGCAAGGGTGTCGAGCAGGCGCAGTACGGACTTCTGCCGTCGGGCCGGGCGCTGCACGGTAAGTGTGTGACCGTTAAAGACAATGCCCCCGACCTGGTCACCGGAGGCCAGCGCCAGCCAGGCCAGGATGGCCGCCAACTGGGCACAGCGGGCCTGTTTGAAGGCTCCGGTGCTGGCGAAGAACAGGGTAGGCCCCAGGTCGCATAAAAGCAGTACCGGCCGCTCGCGCTCTTCTTCGTAGAGCTTGGTGTGGGGCGCCTGGCGCCGGGCCGTCACCCGCCAGTCAATGCTGCGGATATCATCGCCGGGCTGGTATAGCCGAACCTCGGCAAAGGCCATGCCCCGGCCACGTTGGGCCGACCGCTGAAGCCCGGCCTGGCGCGTGCGCACGATGCGCGCTGACGGCAGCTTCAGCGCCCTGGCGTCGGCCTGAAGGCGAATCAGCTCAGGGAGGCTGGCGTGTGTGGCGGTCTCAGGCACTCACCGGCACCCGGTCGATCAGTCGCTGTATAACGGCGTCGGAGGTAATGCCTTCGGCTTCCGCTTCAAAGGTCAGCAGGATGCGATGGCGGAGTACATCGAAGGCCATGGCCCGGACGTCGTCCGGGGTGACATAGTCCCGGCCCTCGAGCCAGGCCAGGGCCCGTGCGCATCGATCCAGGGCAATGGTGCCCCGGGGACTGGCGCCGAAGGCGGTCCAGCGCTCCAGTTCCGGGTCCAGTGCACCGGGGTCCCGGGTGGCGAGCACCAGCGCCAGCAGGTATTGCTCGACCGGTTCAGCCATATAAAGATTCGCAGCTTGGCTCCGGGCGTCAAAGACCTGGTCGGCACTCAGGCGAATGGCCGCTTGCGGGATTCCCTGACGGTAATCGTTCCTGGCCATTTGTAGGATAGCCTTTTCTGCTGCGGCCGAGGGGTAGCCAATCATCACGTGCATCAGAAACCGGTCGAGTTGCGCCTCGGGCAATGGGTAAGTGCCTTCCTGCTCAATGGGGTTCTGGGTGGCCATCACCAGGAACAGGCGGTCCAGCGGGAAGGTTTGCATGCCGACGCTGACCTGTCGCTCACCCATGGCTTCCAGCAGTGCCGACTGGACCTTGGCGGGAGCACGGTTGATTTCGTCTGCCAGGACCAGATTGTGAAAAATCGGGCCGCGCTGGAACTCGAACTGCCCGGTTTCCGCGCGATAGATTTCACTGCCGGTAACGTCGGAGGGCAACAGGTCCGGGGTGAACTGGATGCGGTGGAAATCGCCCTCGAGGTGGTCTGAAAGCGCCTTGATGGCAGTTGTCTTGGCCAGGCCAGGGGCACCTTCAACCAGTAAGTGACCGTCTGCGAGCAAGGCAATCAGCAGCCGGTCCACCAGTTTTTCCTGGCCGATAATCCGTTTGGCTAACTGTACCCTTAACTCACCGAACGTATGCTGTAACGACATTGGAAGTAACGACTCTCTCTGAGGATGATCCGGTAACACGGTTCGTGTCTGCCCTAGGTAGTTGCCGCAGTTTTGGCGTCAGAGCGGCAAAAATCAAGGGTTTGACTATGCTTATGTGACCATACGCCGATTACGTTTATTTCACACTAACTGAGGTCAACCATGAACGCGCTGACAGTGGCCAGCAAGGATCAGTTTTTTGAACAGCTGGCTGACGCATTCGCCAAGAAGATTACCAAAACCGAAGCCAGAAAAATCAGCGAATTTGCCAAGCAGCATTACGCGCACATTCCCCTTGAAGAGTTGGTGAGTCGACGTTTTTCCGATACCTACGGGGCCATATTGGCGGCCTGGCAGTTTCTGCAGAAACGCAGTGCCGAAGAAACGCCGGTGTCGGTCTTCAACCCGGATCTGGAGAGTGACGGCTGGCAGTCCACCCACACGGTGGTGTTCATTCTGCATCCGAATATTCCGTTCCTGATTGATTCCTTGCGTATTGCCATCAATCAGCGGGAAGTCGGTACCCATTCCATCCAGCATTCCATTCTGCAGGTAGAGCGGGACAAGAGTGGCAAGCTGAAGAAGCTGCTGTCGCCCCGCAAGAGCACCAATGGTTCGGCTTATGAAGCGTTTATCGTTCTGGAAATAGACCGGCACAGCCATCCGGGCGATCTGCGTGACATTGAAGATGCGCTACAGACGGTGCTGCATGAGGTGCGTATTGCGGTCTCGGACTTTCCGGTGGTGTCCGAGAAAGTGGATGAAATTATCCAGGAGCTGGACAGCACCACGGCCGGTATCAACGACGAGCAGAAAGCGGAGGCCCGGGCGTTCCTGGAGTGGCTTTCCCGTGAGCATTTCACTTTCCTGGGATACGACGAATACGACTTTGCCAAGGACAGAAGTGGCATGGTGGTGCGTCGGGTTGAGAATTCCGAGCTCGGTATTCTTCGGGTCAACAACGAGCGCCCCGACCGGGTGCGGCTGAATGAGCTACCTCAGCGAACCCGCCATGAAATGACCCGGACCGATGACATTTTCATTTTCGCCAAATCGGCCCAACGCTCCCGGGTTCACCGGCCGGCGTACCCGGATTACATCGCGGTCAAGAAATTCAACGCCAAGGGCGACGTGGTGGGTGAGCGGCGCTTCCTCGGGCTGTATACCGCCAGGGTGTACAATGAGCGGCCGGATGAGATCCCTCTGCTGCGCCGGAAGTTCCAGAGCGTGATGAAACGGTCCGGTTTTCTCCGGGATGATTACGCTGGCAAGGAGCTTGAGCAGATACTCACCACGTACCCGCGGGATGAGCTGTTCCAGATTGAGCCTGACGATCTGCTCAAGGTCGCCAAAAGCATCCTGTACATCCAGGAGCGCAGGCGCATTGAGCTGTTTATGCGTGAGGATGTGTACGGTCAGTTTGTGACCTGCCTGGCGTTCTTTCCGCGTGATATCTACAACACGGAATTACGCCTGAAAGTGGAACAGGTGCTGCTGGATCGTCTTGAAGCCGAGGATATCGAGTTCGTCACCCATTTTTCCGAATCCGTGCTGGCGCGGGTACAGTTCACCATTCGTGTGCCCCAGGTCGAAAACCGCCAACTGCCGATCAGTGAGATCCGCGAGAAAGTGATTGAACTGGCACAATCCTGGCGGGACGGGCTTTATGAAGCCCTCAGCGAGTCCTATGGCGAAGAGCAGGGTAATGAACTCTATCGCCTCTGGGCCAGTGGTTTCCCGGCCAGCTACACCGATATGTTTTCACCCCGTCGGGCTGCTATTGACCTCGAACACATTGGCGCCTCGGCCACCCGTAACGACCTGACGATGAGCTTTTACCGGGCCCTGGAAGAGGATGAGAGCACGCTGCATTTCAAGCTGTTCTTCCCGGACAAGCCCCTGCCGCTGTCCGATGTGATGCCGATCTTCGATAACCTGGGTTTCCGGGTGATTGGTGAGCACCCGTTCGAGGTGGTTGACCGCAACCACAAAACGGTCTGGATTCACGACTTTACCCTCCAGGCCCACAGCGGCGAAGTGGTGGATATTCACCGCATCCGGCCCATCTTTGAAGACCTGTTCCGACGGGTCTGGTACGGCGATGCCGAAAACGACGCCTTCAACCGTATGCTGCTGTCGTCCTACATGAGCTGGCGGGAGATTGCGCTGTTGCGGACCTACGCACGCTACATGCGGCAGATTCGCTTCTCCAACAGTCAGACCTTTATTTCCAACACGCTGGTTAACCACGTGGGGCTGACCCGCATCCTGCTGGACTTCTTTGAAGTGCGTTTCAATCCGGAACGTTACCAGAGCGAGGGCAAGAGCCAGGCGGCCCAGCAGAAACTGGAGATTGAGTTCAATGCGGGCCTGGAAGAGGTGGAAAACCTCAGTGAGGACCGGGTCCTGCGGCTATACCTGGAGTTGATGCAGGCCACGCTGCGTACCAACTATTATCAGCAGGACGAGTCCGGAGGCCCGAAATCGTACATCAGTGTGAAGTTTGATCCGTCGAAAATTCCGGACATGCCACTGCCCATGCCGATGTTCGAGATTTTCGTCTATTCGCCCCGGGTGGAGGGGGTGCACCTGCGCGGCGGGAAAGTCGCCCGTGGTGGTCTGCGCTGGTCTGACCGGTTCGAGGACTATCGCACGGAGATTCTGGGCCTGGTGAAAGCGCAGCAGGTGAAGAACGCGGTCATCGTACCAGTGGGTGCCAAGGGTGGTTTCGTGGGCAAGCGCCTGCCCGACCCGTCGGACCGGGAGGCGTTCCAGGCTGAGGGTATCGAAGCCTACAAGACCTTCATCCGTGGCCTGCTGGACATCACCGACAACCTGGTGGACGCGGGTATCCAGCCACCGGAACGGGTGGTACGCCACGATGACGACGATCATTACCTGGTGGTTGCCGCCGACAAGGGCACGGCCACGTTCTCAGACATTGCCAATGGTCTGGCGGCTGACTATGGCTTCTGGATGGGCGATGCGTTTGCCTCCGGTGGCAGCAACGGCTACGACCACAAGAAAATGGGGATTACCGCCCGGGGTGCCTGGGTTTCCGTGGAGCGGCATTTCCGTGAAGTGGGCATCAATCCGGCTCTCGACGAATTCACCGCCATCGGCATTGGCGATATGGCCGGCGACGTGTTCGGGAACGGTCTGCTGAGCTCCGAGAAAACCCGGCTGGTGGCCGCGTTCAACCACATCCACATTTTCATCGACCCGACGCCGGAGCCCGAGAAGAGCTACAAGGAGCGCAAGCGTCTGTTTGAGT
>CBIHLH010000072.1:0-18640 GCA_966210405.1 uncultured Marinobacter sp. | reverse complement strand
GAGTAATATCCGAATCTAAAATCTTCCCAGCAATAAGCTCATCAAGTTTTTCTTCAATTAGCTTGCGATTATCGATATTGGTCGACTGACTTAGAAAAGAAAGGTAGGCCTTTACAAAAGAAGCATGGTCAAATGATCCGACAATTAACTTTTT
Source organism: uncultured Marinobacter sp. (assembly GCA_966210405.1). Classification (GTDB taxonomy): domain Bacteria; phylum Pseudomonadota; class Gammaproteobacteria; order Pseudomonadales; family Oleiphilaceae; genus Marinobacter. The sequence goes on along the minus strand of CBIHLH010000072.1, from coordinate 18,486 downwards.
AGAGCGTTCTTTTTCAGTTTGAACTGCAACACCACCACCTTCAAATCTGTAAACATTTTGGGTTAATATTTCTATTTGATGACGGGCTGTCATTGGTTTTTGGCCATTATTCAACGTGATCATCCTGTATAAAAGACTATCTATTGAGGCACAAACCAATATATTTAGATATAGAGGGGTCGAGAGGTCAAGTTTATGGGAGCTATTGAGGCTAGCGCGATGAAGGGTATTCAGTCTTTGAATACCGTCCAAAACAAAAGCATCTTCTATATTTTTCTCAACTAGTTTTTTTGCGTTTTCAGATTCACTCACTTCAGAATATTCAGGACTTATAAAAGCAATAGTCAGCGGAGGCATCAAACAGCCTCGAAATAAATCTCGTTCTAGGCGTCGATAAAAATTTGTGCCTTGAACTTTCCTCTGCATGTCCAGGCGATCCATCAAAGGAACCAATTTCTTGAGAGCAAAGTCATAATCTGATCGAGCCACGAAAAAATGGCTCTTGATTACACTGTCATAAGATTCATCTAGAATTCGCATATATGCTCCTAGAGCGAGGAATTTAAAGAAAATACCTCAGTAATTGTATCGACACATCCGAATAGATCGTTTTCTATATCATGTTCCCAAAAACGCAAAACGGTCCACCCTTCTTCTTCTAAAGAGGAACGGTTGCGCAGATCGCGCTCAATACTCGATTGGATCTTATTTTGCCAAAATTCCGGACGACTCTTAGGAACTCGAAAATGATCTGGACAACCGTGCCAGAAACAACCATCAACAAAAATTGCGATTTTTTGCCCAGGGAAAACAATGTCAGGCTTACCAGATAGCTTGTAGTGAAGACGATACCTATAACCAAGCGCCCAGAGTGCCTTCCTCAACTGAATTTCCGGCTTTGTGTCCTTACCCTTGATTCTACTCATGCAGAAACTTCGCTGCGCAGGGGTAAGGACATCAGTTGATTGTTGGCCTGACATTAAACAACCTCCTAAAGCTACAAAAGGTCTCCCTGGTTCGCCATGTAGTTGAGGGTGATCTCTTCACCGAACTCCAAGCAGGAAGGTTTGACAGCTACACCGTCAACCTGAACTCCATTTGGCAATTTAGAAAGCTGACCGAGAATACCCTGGACAAATTCCGCTGCCAGTCGGGCTACTCTTAGCTTCCCCCACTCTCCGTCAGGATTCAGCTCGTATACTCGATAGATACAATAGTCGCTGCTCGGGTCGGCTGCCGTTCGTAACTCATTTATCGAGATATAAAATTGGTTTTCGAACACTCCACCTGTAGATTTTGCGTCAACCAACATTTTCTTGCCGGCGGAGTCCGTGATTTCAAAATCGTATGGGGCAATAGCATTTACCTGAGAAACCCACTCAAAGTCATGGATCTTATCTTGCCCGACCAACTCCTCCAGCCAAAAGTTGATGATTTTCTCTCCATCTGCGCCAATTTTATCAGCTGCCACTTTCCGTTTATTAAGCTGGTCTTTGGACATTACCCGCTTACGGGACGGGGTGAATAGGCTACCGGGAACGGTGTCCGAAGTACTAGGGACCTCCAGTGCCTCCGAAGAGCGGAGAAATTCAAAAACTTGGTGGGATTCGTCAATTAAGCTCACATCGATTCCTGCCTGCAATGTTTCAGACAGATCTTGTTCCGACAATTCCAGCATCGCAGTCTTCTCGCCGAAATAATCCTTGTAAGCAGCATGCAATAAAGAGAAAAGGTGAGTATCAACTTCAGACTGCGAGGATATCAAAAACAAGTCGACACGTTCCGGACGATTTCCACCCAGAAAGACCATGATCGCCAAATCGTCGGGAACCAGAGATTCGTATCGATCAGGCGTGATATCTGAACGAATGATAACTCCACCCATACGCCAATTCTTGGCCTGTTTCAGGGTGCGGCACATCTGTGAATATAGAGGAGCCCCTCTCGGACCATATATATTGAGAGGATGGGCCAAACTGTCATTCCCACCACCAGTTACATCGTTTATGTTTGGGTAGAAGGATTTGACGAAAACCCTGCTATCGAGGTTAATCGCCTTCTGCTTAGTGCCTAGCGTATTCCTGAAGTGATGCTCAAAAAACGTGAGATCAGACGCTGACAGCCTCTTTAACGCTAGCCTCTTCATTCAATGAGATTCCTTTTTCCAACTGCTCCATAATATTTGTAGCCAGAGCTTTCGACATGAGCGGTGGTACTGCATTGCCAATTTGACGGAATGCGGGATTCATCGGTCCCTGGAAGACAAAACCGTCGGGGAATGACTGCAAGCGAGCCGCTTCTCGGACAGAAATTGTCCTGGCTTGGTTGCTGTCATAGTGGATATGGGAATAACTGTCTTTACCCAGATGCGCCATCAAGGTCCTGGCCGGTTGGTCACCCTCCATTTTCCGCCACTTGTTGGGAAATTTCCCGGGGTCATAGGGAGGCACAGTTTCTTTCTTAATGCGCTCATAATCCTCGTCACCTTCCACCAGTATCTTACCGCTCTTTTTTTCAAACGCTTTTACACGTTCTCTAAAAAGCTTCATGGCATGCTGGAAGGCTTCAGGATACTGATCGCCCGGATTCATCCGCTTGAAGATCGCATAATCTCTAGGCAACGAACGAATGACGTGATCAAGAATCGCTTCGGGCTGAGTAAACTCTAGCCAGGACCTCATGGTCTGTTGGTAATCATTTAACTCCACGCCGGTCGGGTACGGAATTGGATTATTAAAGTGACGTGCGCCCCGTTTTCCACCGCCATTTAGATGCTCTGTTAGCACAGGAAGATCAGACAATGCCTGTTCCGCCGTTACCGCAGACTGGCAGCATTCAGGGTTGCTCTTGGGGGGGGTGTGAAAATAATACTTTTCGTCAAAAAGATCCGTTTTTACGTGTTTCATCGCAACCCGGCGGCTGTTGTGGTAACCCTGTGGCAGCTCATAGTGATGGCTCGGTTCCGGGAACCACTTTGAGACACTCAGTTCTTCCCTGAAGGCCACGAGGAACATACGCTCACGCATCTCAGGAACGCCGTAATACACGGCATTCAGTGTCGTATAACGAGCTTTATAACCCATGTCAGCAAGAACTTCGCAGGTTTCCTCGGCAATATTATGCCCACCATAATTGAGTACATCAGGGACGTTCTCCATCAAAATTACGAGTGGTTTTAACCTTCTGACGTATTCAATATATCGCACATAGAGGTTACCGCGAGGATCACGTAGAAAGGCTTCGGGATGTGCTGCAACTTCGCGAAGTTTAGCCCTTCCCACCCGCGCAAAGGCTTGGCAAGGCGGTCCACCGACGACCACGTCAATCAGTTCGTCCGCAACACCTTCATAACCCAATTCGTGGAGGAGATCTTCCGGCTCTGTAGCGGTAATGTCCCTGGCCAGGGCATGACGTTCAAATTCATCACCTTTCAGATGGCCGTGAAAATTCATCGCATGTGAGCGGGCTGCGGCTGCATCAAATTCAACAGCCGCAGCTATTTCAAAGCCAGAGGAATGAAACCCCAGGGAAATGCCTCCGCACCCGGCGAAAAGGTCCAGTACACGTGGTTTTTCACCAGCGCGCAGGCGATCAATTTTGTGCTGAATTGGCATGGATATACAAACCCGAATTGGCTGAGCGACTATATTCTTAACTACAGAATAATCTGCCATTCTCGCGGAGCGAGGTGCGGATGTCCATTGGATAAGCGAGTATTATTCAGCCTCTATTTCCGTCAGTTCTCGAATCAGACACTGGTCTACCGGACAGGTTTCTTCTTGGGGCTGTTTTTGCTCGGTTTCCGAAAGATTCGAGAGGGAGCCTGAGGACTCAAGCCCTTCAATACCTTTCAACTTAAACCCTTCAGTGAGTCACAGTTCCTGTTGCAGATGTTAATCGTGCCAAGAAACAGCTCATCCCCGGATCTCACTGATCGGCAGTACTTCGTATCAAAGTGTTTGAATAGCCGAAAAAATTTAGGCGAAAGCTGTACACTCAAACAGCCTGTTTTGATATACAGTCATACTTAGGTATCATGTATCCCGAACGTCCAGGTATGTCGTCGGATTTATTCGAGTCCAGTTTGGGAGCCATCGTAGCCTATGCCGTTTCCTACCGTGAATTACGTCGAAATAAAGTCCCTCCATCAGCTCTATGAAATATACGATATCGACTGTGCAGGGTCTTTATCGAAGGACAACTACAGCCATCCTCTAAAGCCCTATCATCTGACCAACACTGAAGCCCGGTGCCAATACCTCAAAGGTAAAACCGTTTGCGGCCAGCAACATCAGTTCGGGTATGTGGTTGAAACCAAGGAAGGAGAAAAAGTAATCGTCGGTCATTGCTGCGCACTAAAGCATCTTGGAATTGACGACAAAGAAATTCAAAACGATTTCAGCAAGGCCAGGAGAAATGAAGACTATGAACGTAGGAGAGCCAAGGTCCTGAAATTTCTCTCATCTCGCGATGCTGTAGCCGACGAACTAAAAAACCTTGAGAAGGATTCAGAACATTTTTTCCTTGAGGCCTCACGTATCGTTCAGTTATTGCCAGATCGAATCCTGAAGAATTTAGTAGACCGCTGGAAACGACGAGATCTCCTCATAAAGTTGCGCTTGCTAAAGCCTAAAATGCGCGACAAGGGAAATGGTAAACAAGAGATCCTTCGCTATGAATGGTCCTCATTTGAGTTTCCCCCACTTAGAGGATTAGGGCCTTGGCTTCAGCCCCGAAGCATGTCCTCTACGACAGCTATTAGCAAACTTCGCGAGCACCTAAACCATCTCCCCCGACATTCTTTACTGAGTATTAACCAATTGAAGGAAGCAGAAGGGGTAATTAGAGAAATCACTGACCTCGATAATTTAAAGGCCCAGCTTTCCCTGGAGCTAGAGTCAATGCACAGGTTCTGTGAAAAAGAAAACCTCTGGCTTCTGGCCTATCTCAGTGACGATAGAAAACTGCGTGCGGAAACCCTTCGCTCGGTTCATGCAATTCTGAGAGAAACACCACCGATTGAAACTTCCCGCATGATTTCAGAAATTGATAGCTCGTTGCGAGAAAAACATGGCGCTTCGAGCTTAAAACTGGCGAGCTGACACGATATAAATCATAGGCCAGGAGTGTCAGCTGCACCGGGGCAAGTCCAGCTGACAACTTCAGATCCTGAACATCAGATTTAGATCACACCTTAGAATTATGAATCCGATCAATATAGTCGAATACACCTGCCCTGATTTTCAGATCCCGAAAATGCAAACTGAAATACGTCGGCAATTTGGCGGACTCATAAGGAGTTCAACCTTATGCGTACCGCTTTGATTGTCAGTACTCCGATTACAGCTCGTCAGAGCAGAGGTTTACCAATCATACTCTCCGACTAATCGTTCGTTAATTAGCTTCCCACTGCTGAAACTTCAGATTGTCACGCAATTATTTTTAATTTACCGGAGTATGGATTCTTGAGCCTCCAGCTTGTCAATTCTCGGGGGTCGATGTTCTTTTCAAAAGCTACGCTCCAAAGTGAAAGAAGGTGTTCTTTATCAGTGCCATTTTCCGGCTCCACGTCACACCACTTAACATCATGTAACTCTAGTAAAATAGGTTCGTAATTTTTCGTTAGAACATCTTCAATCTCTTTCGGGATTATTTTTTTTACCTCAAAAAACAGACCCTTACCAGCCAGGAGGAGAGCTAAGCCTTTTATGTACTGAAGCATTTCGCAGCCCTCCTCAATATTTGCGTACTTGCGTGCTGTTTTTCGATCTGGAGTGACGTATGCGTGTCCATGACTAAAATTAAAATTAAACTCATCTTCAGAGTTTTTCTGTAAAGCTATATAAGATGCTCTCTTTCTGCCTTTTTGCCAAACGTCAGATTTGACCAACTTTTCTTCGGCCAAGTTAAATAGCTCACCGTAGACCTTGACTAGGTTCCATTCTTTAACTATATCCCTCCCCCCAAGGCCGTATTTTTTTATAGATTCAACGAATAGCGTTGTCGTCCCGTGATAAAGAGGGCTGACAAAAATTCCGTTTCGGACGAGTTCGGTCATATTGAATGCTGCTTCCCGTTTTTTTGGTTTTAATCATTATAGTATTGCCATAAAAAACCATATACCTAATCAAGCTCATTCACAGAGACAGCTTATTTATTGTGCGCCTCTTTCAGAGTTTCTTTACCGAACTGACATGCTACCTTCGTATTCTTCAGTTTTCGGCTTCAACTTACTCGAACAAACTTTTTCTAGGCTTTAATACTCAGGTCGCCAACATTCGGGGCGAGCCAGAATGAAGACAGCTAGGTCCTCAGCATTCCCAATTTGCCTTGAATGGAGCGTCGACCAGAACTTGAATCCAGAGTCTAACCGGACAACGTGATGCTGAGTCCAATCACAGATACCATTCATGTGCGCAGCCCATGCGAACCTAATCGAGGTGTCGGCACCGCCCTCAAAAACTGCGTAAACAGCTACTCGGCTCCACTCTAGATTAAACTGCAACGCTTCTGGTTCTGCATTAATCCCGTCTTCAATGCTTTGATAAGCCTTTATCTCAAAGTCATTAAGCTTCCGAGTAGAAGCTTCAAAGCTCTCAGTTCCCTCATCAAGGTCGACTTTCACCCGCGCAATCTGAAGGATTGCTTTTTTGAACTTGCGCCTGACCCAAACTTCTTTCAGCAACCCCACTTAAAACTCCTACCAAGCCACATAAAGATACCCAGTGTATCGACATCCGACGAGAGCTTCGAGGCGGAGTTTTTTTCTTTCGCAGACCCATTAGCGCATGCTTCAAAGTCGACTGGATCTGATCAACAGTGCCATTGCGAATTGCTTCGCTGAGAAGATCAGGTCAGAGCGGCTAGGGTCCATAGCCAAGTGATCGTGATCGTGATCGTCGAACTAGTTCATCTGACCTAACCCCGTATTAGGTCCAGCCAGGGAAATCATTGTCGCTTTCCAAACACCACATCGGTGTTGCATTTACGGAAATTAGTTTGGTGGACGACAAAACCACCGGAAACACCCGTGAACTCCTACCTCGGACCACATTAAAAAACGGACGGACAGTCATCAATCGATAACTTTTCTATACCACATAATGGTTCGAGTCCTGCTGGGCCCACCATTATCCAGTTTTCCATTGAACTGTTATTGAAGCCATAACCTGGCCGTTTTGGCCACTTATACTTACTTATGTAAGCAAAAATGGCCGCTTTCTAAGCATAGTCAACGCTAAGGTCGCAAAGCGAACGTTCGGATGGAACAGCTGAACTGGGTGTAGTGCAGGAAAATGGTATCGCCCCCACAGCCACTTGTCAGGGGCAGAACTCCTAATCAACCTCTGAATCTGCGTAACTCAAAGGTGTAAATCGCCAACCATCAGCTTCCAATTTTCCCACATCTATAGATGGCGACTTTATGCCCCATACCTTAAACTGATCCATCGCTACCAATCTAGCTTGTATGTAATTGTTTGCGGCAATCAACTTGTCGCCATTTTTAGAAAATCCAGGTAACTCATACCCTAGACGTCTTTTAATATCCTTGCGATTCCATTGCTCCTTATTTAAAAGTACGTCTAGTGCGGCTATTTTCATGCGTTCCACGTATGGTGCAACATCAAGCTCAAAGATTACTTCTTGGCTTATTGCCCCATCACCATGGAACGAAGGATGCCGGAAGCTTCTCCATTTCTTAATTTCTGATCGACTATACTCTAGCCTTGTTAAGCTGAGGTATTGATAGAGTTTTTTATCGACTTGTACAAATGGCATGCGAAATGCAATTTCAAAAAAACGCACTAACTCTCGGAACTGAGAAAGCTTGGTATTACAATTTAGCGCTGCTGTTAAGGCTGCCAATCCCGCTGTTCTATCTTTAAAAAGTTCCAAAGCATTTCGAAGATTACCTAATAGCAATTTACCTAATTCCATACGAGAAGAGCCGGAATAGCCAAGCTCTCCCAACAGAGGCGCAATATATTGTTCCTCTTCGGGTTTATCTGGCTTGAATGCTATAACAGGTAACTCAGATAGTATTAGATGCTCTGAACATGCTGAAATGCTCAAAATATTAGCTATGTGCTCTATTGATGCCTCACATTTCCTTCTTTCTTCATGTGCTAGCTGAACCAAGTTTGACTCTTTGGGATGGAACTTTCTTATTGCTATAGCTCTGTAATTTTGACAGCTTTTCTCTTCGCCTACTGAACTCAGATAGACGTGGGTATCATCCATATCAAGCATTTCGTCAACCACCGTTGGCGAATCGTCTTTTCTTATATGGATTCCAGTAAATCTTGCTATGTGCATAAATGCTCACGTAATCAACGTATTGCCAGGCCCCTAACACCAACAGCACGCTCGGCCGCGGAATGGAGACGATGCCGCAATGTAGTGGCCGTCGCCGTGCCTGTGATGCTTATGTGCTGCTCCGGGTTGAAGCCTTACTTAACGATGCAGCGTGCTCTATACGCCTCGCTTCTCTCGCTCCAAGATGCTTTTCATGTGCCCCGCATCGCCAATTCGCGATCCACAATGAGAGTCTGGCCTCTGTACGCTCGTACACGGCTGATAGGAACACGAACACTCTGGATTAGATCAGTGAGTTTGGACTCAAGATCGGTATCAGGTGGGCATACAGAATTAATAAACTCTCTATCTTTGTAAACATAGCCGATTTTTATTACGTCAGGTGAATCCGGATCTGCGCCAGCGTGTATCGCCATCAAATGGGCACCCGAACCTTGCTCTTTATCCCAACCTCGATCGTAATCGTCGTCTACCCATGATGGCGAAATTTTCCCTGCCCTTGCGTAAATGTCGTTTATTGCGTCTCGAATTGTCGTAATTGCGGTATCCGCAGTGCTCGTTTCCATAAACAAAGCTGCCTGCGATGGATTAATATGCACGAGTTCCCTTCGAATCCGAAGTAATTCAGCAATTTGCTGCCATATGCCACTACCCCAATCTATTCTGACTAAACCGAGTTGTGCTACTGCGCGATCCAGATTCTCTCTAAAACGTCTGCCGATACCATTTGTCTGGAGTGCGTCCTCGCATGCCATCTCTAGGACTGTCCAGCTCGTAGTAATTGTCCAACGAACATAGGTTCCACGATCCCATTTGTTTTGAGCTTGGTGCGCTAGGGCTCGGGCATGTAAGGCATCCGTCCACACATGATAATGGGGACTTGAGACCACTTTGGGAAACTTATCTTCGTCGGTCATAAGCTGTGCACTCTTCCTCACACATACCAGCCCATTAGTTTGAATTCACATTAAACCGCAAGCGGTTCGGCGAGGCAAAAGAGGAGCCGCCGGTCGCAAAGCGGACATTCGGCTAGGACGATAACGCTGGCGAGAATCCGCGACCTTGTAACGGTGGCAAAGCGCCAACAGGGAGTGCCTAGCTTTGTTAATAAATCACTCTACGTAATTTTTGCGAGCAGTTGCCTCGCTTCCTTCTGCTGAATGAGACTCCCCTCATTCATTACTTCTTCAAGAATTTCTGAGGCTCCCTCACTATCACCCATTTCCATATACGCTCTTGCTAAGTCCAGCTTAGTATTAACCTCTTCCTCAATATTCCAAAATGTCGCTTCAAAGGGATTTGGGCCCAACTCTGGTTTGTCCAAATGAACTACGTCGTGAATTTCCTTGATGAGGCGTTCTATCTCAGTATCGAAGTTTTCCGTGTTGCTAAAGTCCAAATAGAGCCTACTTTTCAGCAGTTCAGGCAGCTCCACCGTCTCCGAATTCTGCCTGACAAGCACGAGGAATTTCGTCGTGCCCAAATCACTCATCAGTGATGAGTTGATTACCAATGCTTCCAGCCCAACACCACCAGTTCTTTGGTTCGCTTTTCTTGCGTATTGCTCCGTACAGATAAGAAGAACCCGATCCGACCCTAGGATTGAGTCTTCAACGAAACGTGGAATTTCTTCGCCTGCTCGTAGATCCCACTGATCGAGGATGACTTGGATTCCGTTGCGAACAAGGCGAGTAGCCAGCTGCCTCACCCATTTCTTATGTTCCTCGCTGTCATGAGAGTAAGAAATGAAAACGGTCTTAGTCATAAATATACCGTAAGCGGTCCACGAACTACACCGGAATGGTTTCGCCCTGACTCCAGGGCAAGAGCCCGTCGAGATCCTCGTCGGTTTTCAGTGATGACAGCTTGGTGAGCACTTCCACCATATAGGTGTAGGGTTCGATGCCATTGGCTCTGGCCGTTTCGATCAGGCTGTAGATTCTGGCACTGGCATGCGCACCCTTCGGCGTCTGGCTGAATAGCCAGTTTTTGCGACCGATGACGAAGGGGCGGATGGCATTTTCTGCCGGATTGTTATCCAGCGGGATGCGGCCATCCGTCAGGAAGACGGTCAGCTTTGGCCACTGCCGATTCAGATACAGTAAGGCTTTGCCAATGGCCGTTTTAGGTGGCACCTGGTTCAGGGATTTCGTGAGCCAGGCTTCCAGTTTATCGATGGTGGGCCGGCTTTGAGTTTCTCGTAAGGCCAGCCTTTCCTCAGCGCTAACATGCCTGGCCTGCTTCTCCACCGCATAAAGACTGCGGATCAGGCTCAAGGCCTGGTCAGCACGGCCGACCTTGCCTTTGGGTTGGACTTTCTGCGCCTCCACGAACTTGCGACGGGCGTGTGCCCAGCAACCCACATGGGTCAGCTGACTCGTGCGGACCACCTGGGCGTAACCTTCATAGCCATCGGTCACCAGGATGCCCTGGTAATTCTCCAGCAGTCGTGTGGGCACCTGTCCGGAACGGCTGGCGTCGTAATCGTAGAGCACCACTTGCTGGCCGGGTGGCCCGCCTCTCTGGACCCACATGTAAGAAGGACTGCTGGCCTTGCGATCCGGCTCGGTGTTCACTTGTAGTGTGGTTTCATCCATATGGATGACGGCACTGGCGTGCAGATGCCGGCGTAATCGTTCCGTGAGTGGCTCGATCAACTCACTGGCCTGGATCATCCAGCGAGCCAAGGTGTTTCTGGGTAGGTCGATGCCTAATCGTTTGAACGCCTGCTCCTGCCGGTAAAGTGGCAAGGCGTCCACGTATTTGGCAATGACAGAATAGGCCAGCAGGTTCGGACTGGCGTTGCTCTTGGGCAGGGGCTGTGGCGGCATGGGTGCGGTTAACACACCGTCTTCACAGGTCTTGCAGGCATACTTGCGCCGGATATGACGGAGCACCTGGATCTTGGCGGGAATGATATCCAGCTGTTCGCTGATCTCTTCACCGATGCAGACCAATTCAGTACCGTCGTTATGGCAGTGCTTCTGATTGTCAGCCACGTCGTGGACGATATCCACTCGTGGCAGTTCCGGTGGCAGCGCCAGACGGCCACCGCGGGTACGCGGTTTGGCCGAGGCTGGCTTGGTGGGTGTGTCCGCTTCGGCAGCTTCGTCGTTGTCGGACGCTGGTTCGTTCTCTACCAGTGCTTCGGCTTCGTCGAAGAACAGATCTTCCTGCGGGATGTTGTACTTCTCGGTGGAAGGCCCGAAACGGTTTTCGATCAGTAGGCGAAGTTGTTCGAACAGTTCCCGTTTGGCGGCTTCAAGAGATTGATTCTTGCGCTCCAGCGACCGGCTTTGTTTTTCCAGGCGCGTAATATCCGCCGCCTGAGCCCGCAGCTTTTGCTCCAGTTCGGCAATGATTTTCTGTGGGTCGGAAGCGGCGTTTTGCATGGCGTCATTATACCAAAACGCCTACAAATCAGCACGTTAAAATCACCCAGCGGAGTCGAAAAATAAAGGTTTATGGGGCTGCATTCGGGCAATGTCATAACCGTCCAATAGCCAATTCAATTGCTGGCCCGACAGGGTTATGACATTGTCACCCACCGTGTCCGGCCACTTGAATCGTTCCCGCTCCAGGCGCTTATACCAGAGCACAAAACCATTCCGCTCCCAGGTCAGGATCTTTATCTTGTCCCGTTGGCGATTGCAGAAAACGAACACCGCTTCATCGAACGGGTTCAGTTCCATGGCCTCCTGAACCAGCAGCGACAGTCCGTCGATGGATTTGCGCATGTCGACCGGCTCCCGGCAGAGATACACCGACATGGTTAATTCCGGTCGCATCATGTGGCCACCGCCACACTGACAAAGCGATTGGGGCGGTGCATGTCGGGGACGGAAATGGTTTGCACCATGAGCCGTTGCCGCCAGGTCATCAGATCAGCAAAGCACAATCCCTGCTCATCGGCATAATGGCTCAGCGGCTGACCCAACGAAAACGCGTGGTGCAGATGCCCCAACCAGAACGCCTGGGTGGATGTGAGTTGGTGGTTCATGATCAACCTCCTTTTTGAGAGGCTTTGATTCTGGCGAATTCTGGTCAGGCGGTTAAGATGGGGTTCGTGGAGCGCTTACAATATACCTGTTACAGGACCTGGACATCAGTCTAGTAATTATCAACGCCGCCAGCATGTAAGACTGGGACATAGAAGCAAAGCCGCAATATATTAGGCCTCGCAATGGCTGGGATTAAGAACTTCATCGGCGGATTGGTTCTTTCGTAAATGCACCGCTGTGGCGATCCATCATGGAGGTTCGAATATATCCAATACCCGATCCATTCGTTGAAACGAATCCTTTTCTTTTCCACTTGATCAGATGCGGCCAACTCGTCGGTACTGGGTGGACAGGTTGATAATGAATCATTGCTTCCGTATGGTCTGGTGCAGCTGCACGATCAACAACACGATATCGCTTTTCATTTGGACCGACATGATCAAGAACTGCGTATTGAACACGACACCTACTTTCTGGACGTGATTCTTCGATCAAGTCATACAGATCACGCACTATGTTCTGATGCTCATTGCTACGGATAAAAACGTTAGCTCGACAGTTCAACAGCTGGTGTTGATTGAGTGCATCTACATCTCTATCTTTATGAACATTTACCCAGCCATTCTCGTGGGGAATACTGTAAACATCTCCATCATATCCGATACAGAAAATGTTCGGACTCAGTGGCAAGAACAGAAGTGCTCCAGAAGAACCCAAGCCAAAAGAGTTACCTACAGTCCGCTTATCGAGAAGATACCACTTATTTGTGAGTATTGCGGGATCATCAGAAGTAATGAATGGGGAATTTGACTTGTTCCTCAACAGGCAAATTTTCAGATCATCGACCACATGCATTTCTTGAACAAAAGCATGCATCGATTCCTGCACAGCCTCATCTATACCCATTCGAAACTGCTGCGGGTCGTCGCCAACGGCCTTCCCCATCTGCTCAGTCATTTCGACAGATCGCCTTGAGGCTGCTTCAGTTCTCATGTGCTGGAGAAGCCAAAAGCGTTTCAAGAACGTTCGATGTTCATCTTTCAGAAAGTATCCTGGCTCAAGAATTTCCCTCAGGGTGCTTGAGTACGTTCCCTCTGTTGATTGGAGAGCAGTTTCGATCTGGCGATCTCGACCATAAAAATAGTCACCGGAGCATTGGTTCTTTACTGGTGCGCCTTCGATAAATTTTTTTCTATCGACGTTGAATAGGTTGATTGCTTTGTTCTCCGCTTGGATCGTGAACTCTCTGAGGTAACAACGGGGAACAAAATGTTGGTTTTTATTTGATGCCATACCAAATCAGCTGTCAAAGGAATACGAGGCGTCTACCTCAATTTGCTTAGCGGCAATTAACACAGCGCGTTTTATCATCGCAGAAATTGGCCTGCGTGGGTGTTACTAACTCTGAATCATCAATTGCCCTGCACATAAATCGATAAAACAATAGCTTAGTCGAGCATGGCGATCTCTGCCGTGTAATCACATAGGTTCCGCAACTTGGTCCGCCAATCACACTGGATGAAATGGCTGTTATTGGCCTGCAGGCTCTGGAGGAAAACCCTGACTCGAATGTTCGCTTTTGTTTAGGTTCGGCCAATTTATGATTACAAAGCGCGGCCACTTTATGGTTGCAGTACCAGAACCCTCCCGAGTCTCAAACCCGTCAGCCGGCGCAAAAAAAGCCCCGGAAAATCCGGGGCTTTTTTTATCCAATAACACCGCGTTTGTCTGGCAGTCAGGACCTCCGAAGCTTCCTGCAAAATCCCACTGCGGCCAGGCCAAGGCCCAACAGGGCGAGACTGCCCGGTTCGGGTACATCCACGCTTCCCCCGATGGGAGCAATATGGCTAATGGTGTAGCCATCGGTTGGCAGGTTGAAGCCCGACGCAATCTGGTCTGTATCGATGACAGCCCAATCGAAGCTGTCGTTATTCTGGAACAACCCATACCAGTTGGCGTTCTTGATGAAGAAGTACTCGGTCTGACCAGCCAGCGCAAAACCAATCAGGGACGAGCTGCCATCCAGAAGCTGGTAGGCGACATCTTCAACTTTATCGCCCTCATTGTAAGTTGTCGTCGTCGGTGCCAGGACCTTATTGATCCAGCAAAGCTCAACGGCCGGGCTGTTACCACTGCCACACGCCCCAAGCGAATTGAGGTCACTGGTCTCCCCCAGCAACGTGTCTACGCTACCAACAGCCACACCACCAATAAAATTCGCAGACGCCGTTCCGGCTGCGAAAAGAGAGACTGCAAATACCAGAGACGCTAACATTCCCTTCATGTCCTTAACTCCCTCAATCACAACGCCTGCACGTTACAATTGACTCATTGATACCAGCCTGCAGGTTCTGCCAGGCGGCTTTCCTTAACCACAACCGGATCGGTTACTGACTGGAGCCCACCACTAGCCCGTATACCCGAGCATCTATCAGGCCAAATATCTTTTCCGCCGCCATTACAAGAAGATGGAGCGTCTCTCTATTCGGCTATTCACACAGGAGGGCGGCCCACTGTAAACTTTTTCGACACACCACAATCAACGGCAGCAGGCAGGCCTGTTATTGGCTTTGCGTTTTCTCAATACATCAGCGTGTTAACCGTCTCAATTCGTTGTGTCGGTCTTCTTTACGCATTCAGTGAACATCCGTTGGCTCACGCGCGCCATTAAATGAAACCTGGCTGCCCGTGATAACCCGATGTATTTCGTTTACTTTTAACTGACGTAACCGCCTACGTGGTTTTACCGACAGGATTCCCTGTCAAAACAGCCAAAGTCCCGATAAGACAAGCCGCATACACTGAATCCTGAACGAATGAACCAGCCGGGCTGTCATCCGCATGCCCGGCCGGGGAAGAAAAACAATGACATTATGGAGTGTATCAATGGTTTCCATCTCCCGGTTCTCAGTACGGGCCATGTCCCTTTCCACCGCTGTCGCATCCGTCCTTGCCACCGCTCCAGCGTCTGCCAGCATGGGCAATATTGGTACCACCTACGGCGTTATGCCGGTTGACGTCGCCACGGCCCAGTCGCTTTCCATGTTTAACAGTCAGGTGTCCGCCACCTACTACAACCCGGCCTACCTCACTGCCGATGAGCGTGGCGAGCTGACCACCGGGCTGTTGCACGCGGAACAGGAGCTTCGGTCGGCAAACCCAAACGCCAACGGCGATATCCTGGCCAACTCACCGAGCCAGCACGTGCTGATCGGCATGAAAACCAACCTGGGTTCCCTCACCCGTTTCGATCATCCGATTTATCTCGGCTTCATCGCCGGCGTTGAGAAATACGGCAAGGAGATGCTGGCCTTCAATTCCCAGACCACGGAAAGTGGCCAGTTTCTCCAGTACGGCAAGGAGCCCCTGTTCCTGAACATTGGCGGTGCCACACCGCTCTGGCGGGGTATTTCGGTGGGTGCCTCAGTGCGCGTCACCCTGGATGCCACCGCCAGACTCGAGGCGGTCTCGACCCTCGGTGGTGAAACCAGCCGGGAGCAACTGTCGGTCAACGCGGAGCCCTCGCTGAAGTCCATTCTTGGCACCACCATCGATCTGGGCAGCACTTTTTGCCCGGAAAGTGATTGCTTCCTCCAGGGCTGGGAGACGGCGTTCACTTACCGCACCAAGTCATCAGCTTCAACCACGGTAAATTCCAACATTGTTGTCACTCAGACCATCCCCGACCCCGGCCTGAGCCTCGCGGTATCTACCATTGACTCCTTCCAGCCGGAAACCTTCGGGGTGGGGATCCAGTACAAAACCGACGGCTGGCGCATCGGTGGCAGCGTGGAGCAGCAGAACTGGTCGGAACTGGAAGACCAGTTCGCCAACGACACCATCAAGGATCAAGAGTCCGTGGCCGCCGCCAGCCGGATTGAGTTCGATGACATCCTGATACCGCGGATCGGTGCGGAGTACACCCTCAGTGAGCACTTTGCCCTGCGCACCGGGGTTGCCTATGAGGAGTCACCGCTCAAGTCCACCCGTAATCCGGAAATCAACTACCTCGATACCGACAAGATTGTGGTCGGGCTGGGCCTCAGCGCCACCTACACCCGCACCCGTCTTCTCGCCTATCCGGTACGCCTGGATATTGGCTACCAGTACCAGCAATTGCAGGAACGCGACTTCACGCTGGTGGATTACGAGGGCAACGAAACCGACGTAACGGCGGACGGCGACGTTCACGTCATCAGCGGCTCCATCACCCTGAAGTTCTGAGGAGAGGTTAGCCATGAAATACAACAAGACCCTGGCATTCGTTCCTGCCCTGCTGCTGGCAGCCTGCGGTGGTGAACAACAAACAGTCAACGAACCGGCCGCGCCCGGCTCGGTGGTCTATTCCTATCCGGCGGACGGCCAGCGAGGCATCAGCCCCACTGCCGACATCGTAATCCGGTTCTCCCATGCCATCACAGAGTCGGAAACCGATCTTCAGAACAAGATTCTGGTAACCGATGGCACTACGCCGGTCGCCTTTACCGTAACCAAGGTGGATGAGAGCCGGGGCCTGGTACTCACACCTGCGGCCGAATTGCACACCGGCACCGACTTTACCGTTTCCTTCACCGACCCGCTGCTTGCGAAGGGTGCCCGGGAAATCACCACCCCCAACGCTGCCGGCGCCGACGGCATCCAGTTCGCGACACGGGCGGACTTCAGTGGCATCGCCGGGCTGGATAACCTGAGCGACGACTTTACCGTCGTCGAAATGATTCCATCGCCGGATGGCCGGTTCCAGCCCATGGATTTCTCCACGTTCCGCCTGACCCTGACCCAGCCGGTGCACCCGGACTGGCGGGCCATGGGTGGCCAGGTCACCCTGGAAAACGAAGCCGGCGAGCCGGTACCCGCGACGGTGATCGTCGACGGTCGACAAATCACCGTGGACCCCTGCCCTCTGCGGTTCAAAGGAAGACGAACTGGCGACGGACGAAACCTACACCCTGCGACTCCAGGGCCTGCCCAGCCTGACCAGCACCGGCGCGACACTGGACTACTCGCAGTCCTTCACGCCCCGTGAAACCGGCCCGACCGTGGTGTTGTTCCAGGAAGTGATCGACTCTGGCCTGCTGGCGGGTGAGCCTTCAGCGGAGGCCCGAAAATCCCGCCTGAACGGCCAGATCATCAACGGCGTCACCCTGAACTCCGTCTTGCAGGGCACCGCTGGCCCATCCCAGCAGACCGGCGGCCTGTTTGCCGAGCTGGCCTACGCGCCCGCCTTCGAAGCGGACGAGCCCCTGCCCCTGAGAATCCCGAAAGGCAGCAAGCTCACCAGCAGCAGCCTGGAGGTGAAGGTCAATGGTACGGTGCCGATCCTCAATGCCGAAACCGGCCAGCCCCAGACCACCGGTGACATCAAGGTCACCATGATCTCCGATGCCACCGGTTACCTGAGCCCCAATCCCTACACCGATGACATCAACGCGCCCAGGCACGTCAAGCTGTTCATGGATGTGTCGATGAACACCGAAGAGGCCCAGCCCAACGCTTCCCTTTCACAGGACCTGCTCGGGGTAGAGCTCAGCGGTATCGCTATTGTTGAAGACGGAGTGCTGACCATCGATGCCATCGGCATCGTCGAACCTGAGCTTCTGGGCCAGGAGTACACCGATGCCACCATCGCGTTCCGGATTGAGGCTGCCACCGACGCCGACTCGGTGCTGGACGCGGAAAAGCTGCGGGAACTGGACACCACCAGCCCGCAACTGGTGAGCTGGATGCCAGGCCCGGACAGCGCCGCGCCCGGAAACCGGGACCAGATGCAGCGCCCGGGGGATCCGATTGTGCTGAATTTTGATGAGCCGCTGGACCGCCAGACCATTGCTGACGGGTTTACCCTTTTTGAGGGCAACACCGTCGTTACTCCGGAAAACCTCAAATCAACACTGGATGGCACTGCAGTGGCACTCAACCCTGCCGGCGGCCTGAAGCATGGCGTGGAGTATTCGGTCCAGATCAACAGCACGCTGACCGACCTGGCCGGCAACGAGGCCATGTCGCAGACACTGACCTTCGCCCTGCCAGCTCTCAGGGACGGCACGGAAGCAGCCTTTGTCTCGCCCATTGCGCTGACCACCTATCCTGGATTCCCATGCGTTACCCGGAATCAGGACCTGGTCAACGGCAGTCAGGGCGTGTGCGTGGACGCGGCTCCCTCGGGAAC
>CBIHLH010000071.1:0-18718 GCA_966210405.1 uncultured Marinobacter sp. | reverse complement strand
CTGTTGCGGTTCGCGATAGGTATCAACACGCTTCAGCCAGCCTGGCAGCCAGCGTTCCCGCTCAATCGGATTGTCAGCGTTGGCGGCCCGCCTCGTCAGGACCTGGGCAGCGGCAGCGCGAAACTGCGCCAGTGCCGTTTGCCCACTGGCGCCAGACATGGCCGACAGTACCTGAAGCAGGCCCCAGCCCTGGCCCTGATAGCGCTCCGTGGGCGCCAGCCCCTCGCCTTTGAAATTGACATAATCCAGCAACGCATAGACACCGCCCGGCGTGCTGCTGAGCGCGGCCAGCCGTTCGCGGATCACCGCCTTGTCGCCAGCCGGTACCGCGTCCACCACCCGGGTCAATGCCGCTTTGGCGCGACGGAAGATGAATTCGGCCTGAGCCCCCTGGGTGCCGGCGAGAAAGGCTCGCAGCTCGGCCATTTCGGGCGTGTCTTGCGCCGCCTGGAAGGCCTGGCGATCCGGCCAGGGTGCATCAAAGGGAGTCTGGCGTCTCAGCCACCCAGGAATCGTGACCTGGCGCTGTGACAGGTACTCCACCAGGGCCGGAAAGCTCTCCACGAAGCGCGCCTCCACCCCCTCCGGATACCAGATAAAATGGCCAATGCCCAGCGAGGGAAACGCCTCGCCCTTATTCCAGTGCACCAGGCACTGGATGTCTCCGGCACATTCATTAAGGAAGATTTTCTGGCCGATCCAGTCCAGTTCGGCGGGTTCCAGGGTAATGGAAATGTCAGTGGCTTCAATGCCCTGACCGCCAGCGGGTGTGGGTTCAGAGACACCCGCGCCGGGCTCATCCTGGCGGGCCTCGCAGCCGGCCAGAGCAACGAGCAGCAACAGGGCAATCAGTCGGTGTGTGCGTTCAACCACGCAACCACCTCTTCGACATGATCATCGGGCGGAAATACCGGGTAAAAGACTTTTACAATCACACCCTCCCGGGCGATCAACGTAACGCGCCTGTTCAGGGTGACGCCTTCGGCGGTGAACAGAGGGAGCGCCAGGGCGTGGGCGAGCTCCAGATACTGGTCGCTCAGCATCGCGAAGGTGAGGCCCAGACGGTCGACCGCTTCACGCTGGTAGGCGGTCTCCTGGGTACTGATCCCGAAAACCTGCGCACCCAGCCTCTGGATTTCTCCATGAAAATCCCGGAATGAGCAGGCCTGGGGTGTACATCCCAGAGCCCCGGGAATCTGCGACCAGCCGTCCGGTGAGGCCGTGTCGGGCCGGCCCGTCCGGGGATAGCAGTAGAGCACGATGGTTCCGGTCAGTGCCGCAAGATTCACCGACCGGCCGTCAGTGGCCGGAAGTGTGACCGCAGGCAGGCTGGCACCGGTCAAGTGATCACAGCTGCCGTCATCAACCGGCACCGGCACGTTATCTGGCAAAGTCGTCATAAGCTACCCCCGCTATTCGAGTCACAATAGATGCAAATCATGCTGCGCACCATTACGAATGGTTCAGCAGCCGCAACGAAATTTCGTCCCCCTCCGGTCAGCACATAGTGCATCTGTTCACATTTTAAGCTGAATTTTCAAAACATTACGTAAAGTTTACTGATTGATTAACCGTGTTGTTATAGGGTGCCCAGTGGTCGGCCCGCCGGCTGAAGTAGGGCAAAAAAGTAAAATTCTAAGGAAGATATATGAAACATATTCTGGTCTGTTCAGCGCTGTCCGCCACCCTGGCAACCGGCGTCGTCCACGCAGACACCCACGATACCCAAGGTGACGCTTTCACTACCCAGAAGTTGATCGAGAACGGCTACGTCGAGGCCCGTCTCGGCTTTGCCGACATGGGCCTGGATGACAGCGCCACGGTAATAGCAGGCACCTTTGGTACCAGCCTGGCCCACGTGTATCCCGGACTGGGCGCGGAAGCCGATCTCACTATCACAGCCGCCGACGCAGAATCGGATTTCTTTGGCAGCACTGTGGAAGCCAGCTACTTTTCTCTGGGCGGCTACGCCACCTACACCTACAGCCTGGACAATGAAATCAAAGGCCTGGAAGTGCTCGGGCGCCTCGGCCTGACCTACACAGACGCTGAAGCCTCCGCCAGCAACGGCTCTGTTGCCGCGTCTGCCAGCGATTCCAGCATTGATATCGGCCTTGGCATTGGCGCTCGCTACAACCTGCGCGACAACCTTGCCATCGTCGGTCGTTACGACACCTACGAAAGCATCGACGTACTGAGCGTCGGCGCGACCTTCCGCTTCTGATGTTCCGGTAGCAATAAAAAACCCCGGAGCGCGGCTCCGGGGTTTTTTATGACCTGCGTCGCGAACGCCGGTTCGTCTTACTGTTCCACGAACGCCCGCTCGATGACGTAGTGGCCCATGTCGCCACCCCGGGCTTCTTTAAAGCCCATCTTGTTCAGAATGGCACAGGTATCCTTGAGCATGCTCGGGCTGCCACAAATCATAAAACGGTCGTTCTCAACGTCGAAATCCGGCAAACCAAGATCTTTCGTGATTTTCCCGGTTTCCATGGCGTCCGTCAGACGCCCCTGGTTGCGGAAGTCCTCACGGGTGACCGTAGGATAATACTGCAGCTTGCCCTTCACCATCTCGCCAAAGAATTCGTTTTCAGGCAGCTCTTCGATTTCCTGCTGGTAGGCCAGCTCCGACACATAACGCACACCGTGGGTCAGGATCACCTGATCGTAGGCCTCGTACACGTCCGGATCCTTGATGATGCTCATGAACGGCGCCAGGCCCGTACCCGTGCCGATCAGCCACAGATTCTTGCCGGGCAGCAGGTTATCCAGGATCAGAGTCCCCGTCGGTTTCCGGCTCACCAGAATCTCGTCGCCCACCCGGATTTTCTGCAGGCGGGAGGTCAGCGGGCCGTCCTGCACCTTGATCGAGAAGAATTCCAGTTCTTCCTCGTAGTTGGCGCTGGCAATGCTGTAGGCACGCATCAGCGGCTTGCCCTCGGTTTCCAGACCGATCATCACAAAATGTCCATTCTTGAACCGGAACCCCGGGTCACGGCTCGTCTTGAAGCTGAACAGGGTGTCGTTCCAGTGATGAACGCTGGTGACAGTCTCTTTGATCAGGTTACTCATGTGCACCTCTTACCTGTTCGTCTCGCTTAAGGCAGCGAAGAATTGAAATTTCCATTGCCCAAAGTGTAACTCACGACTAACCTATCGATGAAATGGGATATTTTCATAACCTTATTCGGTTCAGTCGATTTAGAGCGATTCTTCATGAAATACAGTTTTCGCCAGCTAGAAGTCTTTCTTGCTGCCGCGCACTTCCAGAACATTACCCGGGCTGCGGAATCCCTGGCGATGTCCCAGTCCGCAGCCAGCAGTGCGCTGAAGGAGCTGGAAAATCAGTTCGACATCCAGCTGTTCGACCGGGTCGGAAAACGGCTCCAGTTGAACGAGCTCGGCCGACTGTATCGGCCGAAGGTCGAAGCCGTGCTGGCCCAGGCCCGGGAACTGGAGCAGGCCTTCAGCAAGCACTCCGAAGTTGGCGCATTGAAAGTGGGCGCTACGCTGACCATCGGCAACTATCTGGCCGTAGGCGTGATGGCTCAATACATAAATATCCCTACGCATCCGAAGGTATCGCTGGAGGTGGCCAACACCAGCACGATTGCGCAGCGGGTCATGGACTTTGAACTGGACATCGGCCTCATCGAAGGCGAACTGCAATCGTCGGATCTCGAGGTCATTCCCTGGCGCGGTGATGAGCTGGTGGTTTTTTGCTCACCCTCCCACCCCTACGCCGACAAAAGATACCTGACCGACGAGGATCTGTTGGCGGCTACCTGGATCATGCGGGAACAGGGATCCGGCACACGTCAGAGTTTTGAACGCGGCATGCACGGGCTGCTTCCAAATCTGAACGTGCTGCTGGAACTGGAACATACCGAGGCGATCAAACGGGCCGTCGAAGCCAACCTGGGCATTGGCTGCCTGTCGGAGGTGGTGCTTGAGGATGCCTTCCAGCGAGGCAGCCTGATTCCACTGCGCGCGCCTGAACACCGGCAGTTCGACCGGCAGTTCTACTTCATACTGCACAGGCAGAAGTATCGTAGCGCCGGCATCCACGCGTGGATGGAGCTATGCCGTAACCTCTGACCGGACACCGGCTTACTGAGGCACAGGACCACTGTGAAAACGGAACTCGCTGTCGGGCGTTTCAATCAGCGCCTGCTCGATAGCCAGAAAATGCCGGATCCGATCATCCACCGCACCGCCATTGGCCTGCTCGGCAAGGGCCAGGTAATCCCGGTAATGGCGGGCCTCGGATTTCAGCAGGCTGGCGTAGAAATCCGCCAGCACATCATCCAGGTGTGGTGCCAGGGCCGCGAAACGTTCGCAGGAGCGGGCCTCAATGATTGCACCGACAATCAGCACATCCACCAGCCGGCCGGGATCGTCCGTCCGCACAGACTGTCGCAAGCCGGCGGCGTAACGGGCCGGGGCAAGATGGGTATAGACCACACCCCGCCGATTCATGATCGCCAGCACCTGCTCGAAGTGCCGCAACTCTTCCCGGGCCAGGCGCGACATGCGATTCAGCAGGTCCGGGTTATCCACATACCGGTACATCAGGCTGAGCGCGGTTGAGGCGGCCTTTTTTTCGCAATGCGCGTGGTCAATCAGCATCAGGTCCTGATTCGCCAGCGCGTTTTCGATCCACTGCCCGGGCGTGCGACAAGGCAGGAAATCGTGAATCTGTTGCAGGGCATCGTTCATGGTGGCATCGGGGCAGTCACAGTGAGCGCGGCAGTATAACGCATCTAACAGATTGGTCCGACCTCTGTCCAACTTAACTTTATAGGGGCTTTCCTATAGAATACTGCGCCAGTTAGGGAGCCTCTGAATAAATCCCCAACATCCCGGCCGGCGATTTGAGGCGTTATTCAGAGGCTCCCGTGGCCGTTCCGCCATAAAACTCCCGCCAGGCATCATGTCCGGAGCGCGGGACATACCAACTGATGAGGGTCCATATCGTGTTAGAAGCCTACCGTGAACACGTTGCCGAACGAGAAGCTCTGGGAATTCCCCCCAAGCCTCTGAACGCCGAGCAGGCTGCCGCGCTGGTTGATTTGCTGAAAAATCCGCCGGCCGGCGAAGAGGAAACACTTGTCTACCTGCTGGAAAACCGCATTCCGCCGGGCGTGGACGAAGCCGCCTATGTCAAGGCCGCGTTCCTGACCGCCATCGTGAAAGGCGAAGCCAGCTCTCCCCTGCTGGACAAGCCCAAAGCGGTTCAACTGCTGGGCATGATGCAGGGCGGCTACAACATTGCCACGCTGGTTGACCTGCTGGACGATTCCGAACTGGCTGAGCTGGCCGGTGAGCAGCTCAAGCGCACCCTGCTGATGTTTGACGCGTTCAACGACGTCAAGGAAAAGATGGACGCCGGCAACGCCGTTGCCAAGGCTGTGGTTGAATCCTGGGCCAATGCCGAGTGGTTCACCAACCGGAAAAAGGTCCCGGAGAGCACCAAAATGGTGGTGTTCAAGGTTACCGGCGAAACCAACACAGACGACCTGTCCCCGGCCCCGGATGCCTGGTCCCGCCCGGACATCCCGTTGCACGCCCGCGCTGCCTATAAAATGGAGCGTGACGGCCTGAAGCCGGAAGAGCCCGGTGTAACCGGCCCGATGAGCCAGATCGACGACATCAAGTCCAAGGGCCTGCCTGTCGCATTCGTGGGTGACGTTGTCGGTACCGGTTCTTCACGTAAGTCTGCCACCAACTCCGTCCTGTGGTTCTTCGGTGAGGACATCCCGGGGGTACCGAACAAGCGTGCCGGCGGTGTCTGTATTGGTAACAAGGTTGCCCCGATCTTCTTCAACACCATGGAAGACGCTGGCGCCCTGGTGTTCGAGGCTCCGGTCGACAACATGAACATGGGCGACGTGATCGACATCCGCCCGTACGAAGGCAAGATCCTGAACGAAGCCGGCGAGACCATCTCCGAATTTGGTTTCAAGTCCGACGTCATTCTCGACGAAGTCCAGGCCGGTGGCCGTATCCCGCTGATCATCGGTCGCGGTCTGACCAACAAGGCGCGCCAGGCCTTGAGCCTGGGCGCTACCGACATTTTCCGTCTGCCGAAAGACCCTGAGGCCGGCACCAAGGGCTTCACCCTGGGCCAGAAGATGGTTGGCAAGGCCTGTGGCCTGGACGAAGGCAAAGGCGTTCGCCCCGGCACCTATTGCGAGCCTCACATGACCACCGTGGGCTCCCAGGACACCACGGGGCCGATGACTCGCGACGAACTGAAAGACTTGGCGTGTCTGGGCTTCCAGGCCGACCTGGTGATGCAGTCCTTCTGCCACACCGCGGCTTACCCGAAGCCGGTTGACGTAGAAATGCAGCACACCATGCCGGACTTCATCCGCACCCGTGGCGGCGTTTCCCTGCGACCGGGCGACGGCATCATCCACTCCTGGCTGAACCGCATGCTGCTGCCGGACACCGTCGGTACCGGTGGTGACTCCCACACCCGCTTCCCCATGGGCATTTCCTTCCCGGCCGGTTCCGGCCTGGTGGCGTTTGCCGCGGCCACCGGCGTTATGCCGCTGGACATGCCGGAGTCGGTACTGGTGCGCTTCAAGGGCGAAATGCAGCCGGGCATCACCCTGCGTGACCTGGTCCACGCCATTCCGCTGTACGGCATCAAGCAGGGCCTGCTGACCGTTGAGAAGAAAGGCAAGGTCAACGAATTCTCCGGTCGCATCCTGGAAATCGAAGGCCTTGAGCACCTGACTGTTGAACAGGCATTCGAGCTGTCCGATGCCTCTGCCGAGCGCTCCGCTGCCGGTTGCACCATCAACCTGTCGGAAGAGTCCGTGGCGGAGTACCTGCGCTCCAACATCACCATGCTGCGCTGGATGATTGCCGAAGGCTACGGCGACCCGCGCACCCTGGAACGTCGCGCCCTGCAGATGGAAGAGTGGATCGCGGATCCCAAGCTGATGCGGGCCGACAAGGACGCCGAGTACGCCCACGTGGTGGAAATCGACCTGGCCGACATCAAAGAGCCCATCGTGTGCTGCCCGAACGATCCGGACGATGCCCGCACCCTGTCCGAAGTGGCGGGTGACAAGGTCGACGAAGTGTTCATCGGTTCCTGCATGACCAACATCGGTCACTTCCGTGCCGCCGGTAAGCTGCTGGCACAGAACAAGGAGCCGCTGAAGACCCGTCTGTGGATGTCACCGCCCACCAAGATGGACCAGGCCCAGCTGATGGAAGAAGGTTACTTCAACATCTACGGCACCGCCGGTGTGCGCACCGAGATGCCGGGTTGCTCCCTGTGCATGGGCAACCAGGCTCGGGTGGCTGCCAAATCCACCGTGCTGTCCACCTCCACCCGTAACTTCCCCAACCGTCTGGGTGATGGTGCCAACGTGTACCTGACCTCTGCGGAGCTGGCGGCCGTTGGTGCGGTGCTTGGCAAACTCCCTTCCGCCGCGGAGTACATGGAGTACGCCAAGGATCTGAACAGCATGTCGAAAGAGATCTACAAGTATCTCAACTTCGACCAGATGGAGAACTACACCAGCAAGGCGTCTGAAGCGAACGTTGCTTAAGACCTGACCTGAACGGTCCAGTTCTCATGAAAACGCCAGCCTCCGGGCTGGCGTTTTTTATGGCGAGGATACAGCGCCCAGCGCTCAAGCAGAATCTTGCCCACAGCCTGACCGGACTCAAGGCGGCGATGGGCATGGCTTTCATGGCTATTCCCTCCAGGTTGAACACTAATACACGATAAGCCGCACCAGAATGGCCGTCACCATCACCAGGGTGATCCACTTGACCCACTGGGCGCCTTTGTCACTCAGGTTGACCCGGACCGCGATGAAGGCACCGGTAATATTGCCCAGGGCCAGCGTCAACCCCATGCCCCAGCGTACCTGATCGCTGATGGCAAAAATCAACAGGGCCGGCAAGGTATACAGCAACACGATGGACACCTTGAACACGTTCACCTGGCGCAGGTCAATCCGCAACATACGGTACAGAACCACCAGGAACAGCGCCCCGACACCCACCTGGATGAAGCCACCATAGACACCAATCAGGAACATGGCCAGGTAGATTACCGGGCCAAGCCGGTCCGGTGTCAGCGGGCGGGTGTTCAGCTTGGGTTGCGGCAACAGCATGAACACGGAGGCGCCGATCATGGCGACCACAAGCACCAGCTCGAAGACCGCGTCTGCCACCCAGGTGGCCACCCAGGCGCCCAGCAGCGAACCCAGTACGGCCGGAACCGCCAGATGCAGGCTGACCACCAGGTTGCCATGCCCCATCCGGTGGAAGGAGCCCACCGCCGTGATGCTCTGGAGGGTAATGGCGACCCGGTTGGTGCCGTTGGCAACCTGGGGCGGCAAGCCGAGAAACATCAACAGCGGCAGCGTCAGCATGGAGCCACCCGCCGACAACACGTTAATGAACCCGGCAAGACCACCGAGGGCAAGCAGAGCCAGTATATCGATCACGGTCATTAAATCAGTTCCGTCACGCTGAAACCGATGTCATGGGGGACCTGCCGCGACGGCTGCTCCAGACCAGCACCGCCACAAAGATCACGACCCCGGCACCGTCCAGCAGAATCTGGCCATGGGGCCAGAGCATCAGCGCGCCAATGGGGAACATCAGCAGGCGGACAACCGGGGGCAGCTTATGCTCCAGATAACCCTCAAGCCCGGCGATAATGGCGTAAATGCCAAACAGGGCGAAGCAGAATACCCGGATCATTTCCGTGAAATCACCGGTGATCAACGGCGAATAGGCAAACAGCGGCGGAACGATATACAGGCCCTTGGCCAGTTTCCACGCCGTAAACCCGGTACGCATCTGCGGGGTGCCGGCAATCGCCGCCGCCGCGAAGGCCGTGAGGCAAACCGGTGGTGTCACATTGGAATCCTGGGACAACCAGAAAATGATCATGTGCGCTGCCACCAGGACCATCGACAGCGCCGACGGAGACAGCGCCTGCTCCAGCAACTGGGTGCTGAACGTGTCCGGTACCACCGACAGAAGCTGCTGGGCCGTGGCCATATCCATCGGTGCATTCAGCAGCGCCATTTTGTCCGGAGCGGCCAGCATGAAGATGGCCTTTGCCTGTTCCGGCAGGTTACCGTTCATCAGCAATTCCAGTAACTGACCCTGGGCAATCAGGTTGTAAATGGCCGGCGCCGATAAGGTTGCCAGCACAATATACGCTGCCGTCACCGGCAGACCCATCCCCAGAATCAGCGACGCCAGCGCCACCAGCAGAATGGTAATGATCAGGCTGCCACCGGCCCAGTCAGAGATCATCAGTGAGAAGGTATTCCCGATGCCGGTAGTGGACACCACCATCACAATCAGGCCAACGGTGATCAGCAGGATCGCTGTGGTGGTGATGTTTCTTGCGCCCATCGCCAACGCATCCAGAATGTCCCGTAACCCCATCGGGTGCCTGGACAACCGGGACGCGACGATGACTGACAGGATGGCAATGCCGGCGGCGTAGGTGGGCGTGAACCCGTAAATGAGCGCCGCCACCAGTACGATCAGGGGTAGCAAAAAATGCCAGCCGTCTTTCATAACGTCCTTCAGCGTAGGCGCTTCTTCGTCCTCCAGTTTCACCGCGTGACTGCGTTTGGCCTCAATGCGTACGAACATGGCCACCGAGAGGAAATACAGCAACGCTGGCAACGCCGCCACACCGATGATGGTGAGATAAGACACCTGGGTGTAAGACGCCATGATAAACGCCCCGGCGCCCATCACCGGAGGCATCAACTGGCCGCCGGTGGAGGCGGCTGCCTCGACCCCGGCGGCAAACCGGGCCGGAAAGCCTGCCTTGCGCATCAGCGGGATGGTGATGACGCCGGTCGAGACGGTATTGGCGACGCTGGAGCCGGATACCGACCCCATCAACCCGGACGAAAACACGGCCACAAAGCCAGGGCCGCCGATAAAACGACCGGCGGCGCAGCGCGCCAGTTCAATAATGAAATCGCCAGCCCCGGATTTGACAAGGAAGGCGCCGAACAGGATGAACATGAACACGTAGGTCCAGGATATCCGGGCGATGGTGCCCAGCATGCCCTGGCCCCCGATGTATGATCGGAACAGTACGGTTTCCCAGGACAGCCCGGGGAAATTGAAGATGCCATCAACATACTGGCCCCACCAGGCCACGTAGGACAACGCGACCATGCACAGCAGGGGGATGAACCAGCCCACGGTCCGGCGGGCAAACTCCAGAATCAGCGCCACGGCAGCGATTGAGACAACCCAGTCCGCAGTGTTGAAGTTGACGCCGCGCTGATACAGATCATCCTCAAAGAAGATCAGGTAGAAGGCACAGGCCAGGGCAACCAGGCCCAGCAACACATCCACGCCCAGCACCACACGCTGACCAGTGGCTGAGCGGGTCTTCAGCATAGGGGTGGTCAGTGCGCAGAGGAGACCAAACAGGCCAAAATGCAATGCCGATGTCCACAAGGTCGACAGCGTAGACACGGTGTTGAAGTACAAGTGAATCAGCGCGGCACCAATGGCGAGCCAGAAAATCACCGGCCCGATCAGCCGGTGATCCAGTCGTTCAGCAGCCTCGCTGGCGCTTTCGTCGCGAACCTCCAGGGGAGGCTCGCCTGTTTCCCGTTCAGCCACGATTAGTTGGCAATCAGTCGATCAGGAATGGTCAGCCCCTGCTCCTGATAAAACCGCACGGCGCCCGGATGCAGCGGCATGGGCAACCCGGCAATGGCTTTTTCCAGCGCCATCGCCTTGGTTGCCGGATGGATGTTATTCAGGAACGGCAGGTTGGCGTAGATGGTCTTGGTAATCTGGTAGACGTCCTCTTCTGACACGTCCGCACGCACGGCCAGAATGTTGGGCTGGGCAATCGTTTCAATAGCCTTGTCCTGGTTGGGATAGGTGCCCGCCGGGATGGTATAGGGTGTCCACAGCTCGAAATCACTGTTTACCTTGGCCAGCTGTTCAGCGGTGAAGTCCAGGGTGGTAATCTCGCTGCCCATGTTGGCGTAGGCCCGTGTCACCGCGGATGCCGGAACACCGGCCGGGATGTTCATGCCCTCGATATTACCGTTCTGCAGCGCGTCTGCGCTGGGGCCGTAGCCCAGATAAGCCAGATCGATCTTGTCCAGGTCAATTCCCACGTTGCCCAGGATAAAGCGCCCGGAGCCCTCGGTACCGGAATTCCGCGCACCAATAGAGAAGCTTTCGCCGTAAAGATTGGTCATATCGGCGATGGTGCCGGTTTCCGCGAACTCTTTCGACACGACGAAGTGCTCAACGTTCTGCCAGAGCATGGAAACCGAACGAAGGTTCTTGTACGCCTTGGGAACCGGGCCAGTGCCATTCCAGGCATAGGCGCCATATAGCCCTTGCAGAATACCGAACTGGATCTGATCCTCATCCATCAGCTTGAGGTTCTCGCCGGAACCGGCGGAGCTGATCGCAGACACGGAAATATTGGTTTTAGGTTCCAGCTTGACCTTGATCAGCGTGGAAATGGCAACGCCCACGGGGTAATAGGTGCCCCCGGTGGTCGCGGTCCCCATGACGTAATTCCCTTCGGCCTGAACCCCGGAAGAGAGCGAAAAAACGGCGGCTGTCAGCACGCCCACGGCGGATTTAAGAAATCGGTTGTTGCTCATAACCCGTTGTCCTCTCGTCATTATTATGGTTTTACCAATGAGATATAACCCTCATAAGGTAGCGGCTCCATCCACGAACTGCCAGCGCAAACGGCTCAGCCTAGACCTAGGTATAAGCCCTGGCGGATTGGCAGATACAAAAAGGCTGCCGCCCCTGCGGGCGACAGCCTCAAAAAACGGTAAGCGCCAGGCTGACAATTCCTCACCCGCTCGGCGAGCGTTTGTCAGCCGTGGGCGTTACCGGGTGATCGCCTGATACTCACCCGCATCGGAGGTTGCAAGGCTTACCGCCACAATCGCAATCCAGGACACGATGAAGCCCGGGATGATCTCGTAAACACCCGGACCACCCATGAACTCAGCGTTCCAGCCCAGGGAAATCCAGATAATCACGGTAACTGCCCCGGCAACCAGGCCAGCAACCGCGCCCGCGCCGTTCATTCGCTGCCACACCAGGGACAGGATGATCAGCGGGCCGAATGCCGAACCAAAGCCCGCCCAGGCGTTACTGACCAGCCCAAGCACCTGGGAGTTCGGATCGGACGCGATCACCGCCGCCACCAGACCCACCAGCACAACGCATACACGACCAACATTCACACACTCGCGGTCGGTCGCTTCCTTGCGCAGGAACAGACGGTAGAAGTCTTCGGTCAGAGAGGAGGAGGAAACCAGCAGCTGACTGGAAATCGTACTCATCACCGCCGCCAGCAGCGCCGCGTAGAGGAAGCCGGTAATCAGCGGATGGAACAGCAACTCGGACAGGATAATGAAGAGCGTCTCCGGATCTTCAATATTCATACCATTGCGCACGGCGTAGGCGCGACCAAAAATACCCAGGGAGATGGCACCAATCAGTGAAATGCCCATCCAGGACATACCGATGTTGCGGGCCGTGGGAACGTCTTCCAGAGTACGGATGGCCATGAAACGTACGATGATGTGTGGCTGGCCGAAATAGCCCAGGCCCCAGGTAACCGCCGACAGGAACCCGATGAAGGTCAGCCCTTCCGTCCAGGACAGCAGCGTGGGATCGACCTCGTTCAGCGTCTGGGACGCTTGGGCAAAGCCTCCACCGCCTTCGCCAAACAGCACAACCGCCGGCATGATGACCAGTGCCAGCATCATGATGCAGCCCTGAACAAAATCGGTCAGGCTCACGGCCAGGAAACCACCCACCACCGTATAGGCCAGCACGACGCCCAGCGTGATGATGATACCAACCGCGTAGTCGCTCATACCGCCTACGTTGATGATTTCGGAAAACGCACTTTCAAACAGCTTGCCACCGGCAACCAGACCCGAAGCTGTGTACACCGCGAAGAACAGAACAATGACAATCGCGGACACCGTGCGCAGTGACAGTGCCTGAGTCGGGAACCGGTTTGCCAGGAACGACGGAATCGTCAGGGCATTGCCATAATGTACGGTCTGTTCACGAAGCCTGGGCGCCACAACAACCCAGTTAACGAACGCGCCCACGAACAGGCCAATACCAATCCAGGCTGACGCCAGACCGGACACATAGAGCGCCCCCGGCAGCCCCAGAAGCAACCAGCCACTCATGTCCGAGGCGCCGGCCGAGAGGGCCGCTACCTTTGGACTGAGAGCCCGCCCGCCCAACATGTAATCTTCAGAAGATGACGTTGATGTGCGCATCGCAAAAATGCCGATGCCAATCATCGCCGCAAAGTACAGAAACAGACTTATCCAAACACCAATAGCCATGAGGCTCCTCCAGTTTATTATGTCGAAATTGGCTCCGACTATCTGACGCGCCATCAGCACCGCAATCTTCAGCGTCGTCAATTCTTGTTTAATGCGTTCTTCTTATCGCACGATCACTTCCTATCGACTAGCAACGGCCACATACACTGCATAGACCTCTCCTCTTCCTCGTTTAAACCTTTTCAATTCCCAGTGACAGCAGTGACGCATTGCCCCCTACCGCCGTGGTATTGATCGTGCGGGTTCGCTCGGTCGCGAATCTCAGCAGATAATGCGGCCCTCCGGCCTTGGGCCCGGTACCGGACAACCCCTGCCCGCCGAAAGGCTGAGCCCCCACCACCGCACCGATCTGATTACGATTAATGTAGCAGTTCCCCACCTTGACGCTCTGCTCAATGTAGGCTGCTGTGGATTCACTCCGGCTGTGAATACCGAGGGTCAGGCCATAACCGCAACCGTTGATCTCGTCGATAACCTCATCCAGCGCACTGGCGCTGTAGCGAACCACGTGTAGCACAGGGCCAAAATGTTCCCCGTCCAGTTCACTCATGCGATGAATGCCGTAAGCCGTCGGAGCGATGAAACAGCCGGACGAACAGGTGGCCGGCAACGGCGTACGAGCGATGAACCGGGCATGGGTATCCAGATGATCAAGGTGTTGCTGCAGAGCGTTTTGCGCCGCCCGGTCAATCACCGGGCCAACATCGGTACTCAACAGCCCGGGATCACCGACCGACAGCTGCTCCATGGCGCCGGCCAGCAGTGTCTCAATGCGGTCAGCGACATCATTCTGTATATACAGAACACGCAACGCGGAACACCGCTGGCCAGCACTGGCAAAGGCCGATTGCAGAACATCCCGCACCACCTGCTCCGGTAATGCGCTGCTATCGACAATCATCGCATTCTGACCACCGGTTTCTGCGATCAGCGGCACATTCGCACCCTTGCGCAGGGCAAGGGTGCGATTCAGCAGCTGCGCCACTTGTGTAGATCCGGTGAAGGCACTGCCGGCAATTCTGGGGTCCGGGGTCAGTTTGCCGCCAAGTGTTGCGCCATCACCGGGTAACAGTTGTATAACGCCTGGGGGAAATCCCGCATCCAGCATCAACTCCACGGCCCGATGCGCAATCAGGCTGGTCTGTTCGGCCGGTTTGGCAATCACGGTATTGCCAGCCACCAGGGCCGCCACCACCTGGCCCGTGAAAATGGCCAGCGGGAAGTTCCAGGGGCTGATGCACAGAAACACACCGCGCCCCGCCATATACAGTTCGTTGCTTTCGCCCGTGGGGCCAGGAAGCGCGATCGCATCGCCAAAACGGGCCCGGCCCTGGATGGCGTAGTACCGGCAGAAGTCCACGGCCTCCCGGACCTCATCAATGCCATCCTGCAAGGTTTTCCCGGCCTCAAGGGAGCACAGCGCCATGAACTCTTCCATGTGCTGCTCCAGAAGGTCGGCAAAGGCCTCCAGGCAGCCAGCCCGTTCCCGGACCGGCCTGGCACTCCAGGCCGCAAAGCCCGCCGTCGCGGCCGCCAGGGCGTCTTCCGCATGGGACTCGCTGGCCCAGACGACCGAGCCAATCGTGCGGGAATGATCGTGAGGCATGTGAACCGCCACCCTGTCGCCATCGCTTCTCCGGGCGCCATTGACCACCGGGCCGGCGTGCCAGACGGTGCCCTGCCACTGCCCCACCCGGCTCAGAAGCGGTTCGAGCTGGGCCTCGGCATACAGCGCCCGGCCCTTTGAATTCCTCCGCTCTCCGCCGTAGATGCCCGGGGGGGACGGTATGCGGTCATTGGGCAATGCCTCGTATTTCTGCAGCTCCTGAACCGGATTCTGAACCAGATCATCGATGAGTGTGGCAGCATCCACCAGGCGGTGCACAAACGAGGAGTTCGCGCCGTTCTCCAGCAGGCGTCGCACCAGATAGGGCAGCAGATCCTTATGGGCACCCACCGGCGCATAGATCCGCACAGGAATGTCATGATCTTTCAGAATACCGTTGTAGAGTGCATCCCCCATTCCGTGCAGGCGCTGG
This sequence comes from uncultured Marinobacter sp., assembly GCA_966210405.1. Lineage (GTDB taxonomy): Bacteria > Pseudomonadota > Gammaproteobacteria > Pseudomonadales > Oleiphilaceae > Marinobacter. Next base: position 3,294 of record CBIHLH010000071.1, on the reverse strand, counting down.
AACTCAACTCGACGACGCTTGTTTTTCGCCATGACCATCACCGACGCCACGGTGTGGGCGTTGTGACTGGCCAGTTGCGGGTAGAGAGCACCCTCGGTGTAGTCACTCAGCAGAAAGCGCAGGCACGCCAGATAGGAGGTATCGGTGGCTTCCTTGCGGGTAAACACCGGATAGCTCTCCAGGCCTAACTGCTGGCAGGCTTTGATTTCGGTGTCCCAGTACGCCCCCTTCACCAGGCGTACGGGAATTTCATCCCCCTGCTCCTTCGCCAGCTTGGTAAGCCAGCACAGCGCAGGCAACGCCCGCTTTGAGTACGCCTGCATCACCAGACCGAATCCGCCCCAGCCCCGGGCCGCCCCGGACTGGAACACTTTTTCGAACAGTCGCAACGAGAGTTCGAGCCGATCCATTTCCTCGGCATCGATGGTGATGGAAACATTACGCTCCCGTGCGAAGGCAACGAGTTCGCACACCGTCTGATAAAGCTCGGTCAGGACCCGGGCCTGCTGTGCCGTCTCATAACGAGGGTGCAGCGCCGACAGCTTGATGGAAATTGAGGGACGCGGAGCACCATTGCCGGGGTGGGTGTCATCACCCACCGCATCAATTGCATACAGGTATTCTTTCAGGTAACGACTGGCATCGTCACCGGTCATCGCCGCTTCGCCAAGCATATCGAATGAATAGGTGTAACCGAGCTCCCGGTAATCCCGGGCATTCTTCAGCGCTTCATTGATGTCCCGGCCCAGCACAAACTGTTTGCCCATGATGGCCATGGCCCGGTACATGGCACTGCGGATAACCGGCTCACCACTGCGTTTGACCAGGCGCCGCCAAACACTGGACGGTGATCCGTCAAGGCGCTTGTCCATCCTGACGACGCGACCGGTGAGCAGCAGCCCCCAGGTAGAAGCGTTCACCAGCGTCGATTCGCTACGCCCCACATGCTTCTGCCAGTCCGCCACTGACATCTTGTCCTGGATCAACGCATCGGCCGTCTGTTTGTCCGGTATCCGCATCAGCGCCTCGGCCAGACACATCAGCAGAATACCCTCCTGGGTATCCAGACTGTATTCCTGAAGCAACGCGTCGATCATATGCACCGCGTCGTCCTGTTCACGCACCTGGCGGATCAGGCCGGTGGCAATTTCGGTTACATCGCGGTGCTCGGCGGCGTCGCTCTGGGCCAGGGGGATCAGTTCTTGCAGGTAAGCGGTCTCGTCCACGACAAAGTTCGCCGTGATGCTCTGCCAGAAGAAGGAGCGTGACTGTTCCTGAAAAGCAGGTTCAAGCACTTTGCTGGCGTTGAACATCGAAATCCTCGCGCGCGCAACCGGGCGAGCCCCGGAATCGTATTGTCGTTATTGGTTCAGGTCACAACCGCTCGTCGTGCCCCGGCGCCCTGATGGCGACTATCTGTTGCTATAAGTTAGTATTACTACGGACTCAAGGCTTACAAAATCCTACGATTATTTTGTAAATTCGTCCGATAATGCGGAAAATTTGGCAAATCAGGCGGCGCTTTCACCAACACGCAGTTTGGTCGGGGTCGTGCCCTTGTATTTTCTCAGGGCGTTGGTGAGGGCACTCTGGGAAGAAAATCCGGTTCGATAACTGACTTCCGATACCGACAGAGACGAGGAAACCAGGAGTTGGGTCGCCTGATCCAGGCGGGTTTGAAGCAGAAATTGATGGGGCGTCACGCCGGTGACGTCGCGAAACATTTCGTGAAACCGGCTGACACTGAGACAGGCCACCCCGGCGAGGTCCTGCACACTGATTTTCCGGTGCAGATTTTCCATCACGTAACGCCGGATGGTGTCCGGTCGGATAGCGTTGCGATTGGCCGACACCACCCGATGGTCATTCAGGCGCTCTGCCATGCAGTGCAGTATGCTGGCCGCCAGGTGACGCTTCATGCTGTCGTTGTCCGGTGCCCGGTCGAACTCTCCGGCCACGAACTGCACCAGCCCCTGAAGCCTGCTGTCCATATCCAGGGTACGAGGCCGCTCAAAGAGCGGAGCAAAGCGCTCGTAATCGCCGTGGGCAGGCGTATTCAGGGCGGGGACATAAGGATCAAGATTAATCACCAGCACGTGGTTCTGGTTGTCGCCGCAATAGTCGTGACGGGCGTCGGTGGGCACCAGGCAGGCTTTCCAGGTATCCAGGTGGGACCCTGTACCGTCCACGCTCAAATCGGCCTCCCCGCGAACACCAATCACAATCTGGTGGTGCTCGTGACGGTGATGATGGGACGCAACAGGCAGTTTCAGTAATCGTGCATCGAGCATAGACGCAACCGGCCCCGAAAACCGAGAATGAGGCTTGATTAAAGCAGATTCACCGAAAAGTTGCACAAAAAGCACGAACTTTGCTGAGGTGTTATCGAACGGAAACGGGCGGACTCCCTGCCCCGCTGCCTGCCACGAGCGTCGCAATCAGGCCCCGGACCTCCCCGCTGACCTGTTCAAGAGGCGCCCCCGCCTGAATGATGTGATAGCGGCCCGGGGCCTTTTTCGCCCGCGCCAGATACGTTTCCCGGATACGCTGGAAAAACGGTACCGCCTCCTGTTCAAACCGGTCCAGGTCGCCCCGATGGCGGGCCCGTGTCATGCCCGTTTCGACCGGGGCATCCAGCAAGATGACATGATCGGGGCGGAACTCCCCCTGAACCAGGTTTTCCAGCACGGCAATGCGCTCCCGGGGAACCCCACGACCACCGCCCTGGTACGCAAAGGTGGCATCGGTGAAGCGATCACACAATACCCACTGGCCGGATTCCAGTGCCGGCAGTATGCGCCCATGCAGGTGCTGAGCCCGGGCGGCAAACATCAGCAACAGCTCGGTGATCTCGTTAACCGGTTCCTCACGGGGCGCCAAAAGAAGCTTCCGGATGGACTCCGCCATGGGCGTGCCGCCCGGCTCGCGGGTCACGATATGCGACACCCCCAATTGCCTGAGCGTGTCCGAGGCGTTGCCGAGCTGGGTTGATTTCCCGACCCCCTCCGTGCCCTCGATAGTAATGAACTGGCCACGCGCTGTCATTGGCTGGTCTCACCGCTGACGCTGTTTTTCTCGGGGGCGGGGGACGAGCGGTAGTCCTCGCGCCGGTTGAGCTGATACTCACGCACCGCCTTCTGGTGCTCGGCGAGGGTGCGGGAAAATTTATGGGTACCATCACCCCGGGCTACAAAATACAAGGCATCGCCATCGTCCGGATGCAAAGCGGCATGAATAGCCTCCCGGCCCGGTAAGGCGATAGGCGTAGGGGGCAATCCATCGATCCGATAGGTG
>CBIHLH010000070.1:0-19326 GCA_966210405.1 uncultured Marinobacter sp. | reverse complement strand
GTGTCACCGTCAGCGCCGGCGTCAGTGAACTGCGAAAGGGGGATGATCTGAGCGCGGCAATCAACCGGGCAGACCGCGCGCTATACCGTGGTAAAGCGCGCGGCAGAAACCGTGTGGAGCTGGAAACGGCGCTTTAACCAGCCGGGTGAGGCGGTGATTGACGCCGGGCCTCTCTCAGTCTTCCTCCGCGTCCCTCAAGCGCTCCTGCCGCTCCCATTCCTCTTCCCGGGCGGCATCGATGATTTCCATCAGCTCGTCGACGTTGGCAGCCGTGTCGTCGTGCTGGAAACAGCCGGTGAGTTTGCTGTCCGGGTGCAGGTCGCCAGATTCATAGAGTGCCCAGATCTCCTTGCCGTAATCGGTGGTCAGGAGTTCCGGCGCGAAGCGGCCGAAATAGCGACGCATATTGTCGACATCGCGCTCAAGCATGCGTTCGGCATTGTTGTTGCCGGAGGCATTGACCGCCTGGGGAAGGTCGATGATGACCGGCCCGTCGGAATCGACCAGAACGTTGAACTCGGACAGATCCCCATGGATAAGACCGGCACTCAACATGCGGACGACCTCCCGGATAACTTGCCCGTGAAAGTCCCGTGCCTGCTCCGGTGACAGGGTAACGTCATCCAGCCGCGGTGCGGCCTTGCCTTCTCCATCCGTAACCAGCTCCATCAGCAGCACGCCGTCCACAAAGCCCAGGGGCTCAGGAACCCGGACGCCGGCAGCCGCCAGTCGGTAGAGCGCGTCGACCTCGGCATTGAGCCAGGCATCTTCCTGCTCTTTCTGGCCGTATCTGGTTTTCTTGCTCATGGCCCGGGCGCGCCGGCTGTTCCGGACTTTCCGGCCCTCCTGGTATTCCACCGCCTGCTTGAAACTTCGCTTTGACGCTTCCTTGAATACCTTGGCGCAGCGAGTCTGGTCGCCGCAACGCACCACATACACCTGAGCTTCCTTGCCACTCATAAGCTGGTAAAGCACGTCGTCCACCATGCCATCATCGACAAGGGGTTGTAATCGTTTCGGTACTTTCATAAAACCTTTCAGGCTGACAGTAAGCGTGCCGACCATGTTCGTGGATCTTGAGCACGGCCGGGCATAGGCAGGGCGAGTGCCACTACGGAGCATAGCTTACAGGAAAATCTTTCAGTTCATCCTGCTGATTTTCTCACGCCATGCCGCAGGTGCAGGGTGCGCTGGCACATGCCGTTCAGGGCTTCAAACATGGTTCGCCTCCTTGTCGGCCTGATGGGTGCGGATGAGGCTGGGGCGGCCGCTGTCGAGCGCCTTGATCAGCTGGGACTGTTTTTCCCGGATACGGTCTGCCGCCTGCTCGCGTACCGGCCCGTAGCCCCGGACGTCGGCGGGCAGTTCCGCCAGTTGCAAAAAGGTCTCGTAATTGCTGGCGTCCAGTTCCCGGCCAATACGGGCCACCAGGTTCTGGTAGTCCTTCAGCATGGCACGGTCCAGCTTGCGGTCCGCGGAGTAACTGAACGGATCCACGATGGTTCCGCGCAGCCTGCGGAATTTTGCCAGCAGTCGGAAGGCCCGGAACATCCAGGGGCCGAACCGCCGCTTTTTCGGGCGCCCCTGGGCGTCGGTTTCGCGATTGAGCAGGGGCGGGGCCAGGTGGAAGTGGATCTTGAAGTCGCCCTCGAACGTTTCCTCCACTTCTTTCATGAAGTCGGTTTCCGCGAACAGGCGGGCCACTTCGTATTCGTCCTTGTAGGCCATGACGCGGTAGAGTTGCTGAGCCACCGCCCGGGTCAGCAGCAGGTTGGTCTGCCCCAGGGTTTCCTCGGCCTTGCGGACGCCGGCAACACGGTCCCGGTATTGGTCCGCCCAGCGTTGATTCTGGTAGTTGATCAGGTGCTTGTGACGGGTCTCGATCAGTTCTTCCAGGGTCGGTTCGGCTTTCAGTTCAATGGCCTGCGACTGGCTGTCGTCCAGCAGGTCCGTGACGGCGCCCAGATCGACGGCCGCCAGCCGGCCCCAGCCGAAAGCTTCCCTGTTGCGCTCAACAGCAACATCATTAAGCTCGATGGCTTTCATCAGCGCGGCTTCGGACAGGGGCAGCAACCCTTTCTGCCAGGCAAAACCGAGCATCATCACGTTGGAGAATACGGTGTCGCCCATCAGTTTTTCGGCGATGCCGTTGGCGTCGAGCTGGTCAAAATGGTCTTGACCCACGGCATCCCGGAGCAGGCCCAGCCGTTTGTCGGCCTGCATGTCGGCATCGCGGTAGAGCACGTAGTCGGCGGTGGGCAGCTCTGCCTCGTTGGCGACAATCCGGGTATGGTTCGGCCGGAGCACGCTCAGGGCTTTCTGGGAAGACGCTACGACCATGTCGCAGGCAATCACGGCATCGGCCTGGCCATTGCTGATTCTGACCTGGTGCAATCTGTCCGGGGATGGCGCCATGCGCACGTAGCTCAGAACCGTGCCACCTTTCTGGGCGAAGCCCATGAAATCCAGTACCGAGGCGCCTCGGGATTCCAGGTGCGCCGCCATGGTGATCAGCTGACCCACGGTGACCACGCCGGTTCCGCCCACACCGCCCACGAGGAGATCGTAGGAGCCGCTCAGTTCCGGCAATTCGGGTGCTGGTATGTCAGCCAGTTTGCGAGTGAGTACAGAGCCGGTGTCCATGCCCCGGGATTTGCGCAGCTGCCCGCCCTCAATGGTGACAAAGCTGGGGCAGAAGCCATTCACACAGGAATAGTCTTTGTTACAGGAGTGCTGGTCGATCTTGCGCTTGCGGCCGAGTTCGGTTTTACGGGGTACAACCGAGAGGCAGTTGGACTGCACCGAGCAATCGCCACAGCCTTCGCAGACGTGGTGGTTGATAAACGCCCGTTTTGCCGGATCGGGGAACTGCTTGCGCTTGCGGCGTCGGCGCTTTTCGGCCGCGCAGGTCTGGTAGTAGATCAGCACGGTGCAGCCGGGAATGTCCCGGAGTTCCCGCTGAACAGAGTCCAGTTCGGAGCGGTCGTGGAAGGTGACATCCTTCGGGAACTGGGCCTCGTGCCCCTGGTATTTCTCCGGCTCGTCACTCAGCACCACTACCCGGCGAACCCCTTCAGCAGCCACCTGCTGAGCAATCATGGGGACGGTGATCTGGCCATCCACCGGCTGGCCACCGGTCATGGCCACGGCGTCGTTGAACAGGATCTTGTAGGTAATATTGATGCCGGCTGCCACGGCCTGGCGAATGGCCATGGAACCGGAGTGGAAGTAGGTGCCTTCACCCAGGTTCTGAAACACATGGGGGTTGCCAGTATAGCGGCTCTTGCCGATCCAGTTGACCCCTTCACCGCCCATCTGGATCAGGGATTCCGTCTTCCGCCCCATCCAGGAAGCCATGAAATGGCAGCCGATGCCCGCCAGGGCCTTGCTGCCTTCGGGCACCTTGGTGGAGGTGTTGTGGGGGCAACCGGAACAGAAGTAGGGTAGCCGTCTGACGCCGCCCGGGTCCTGGGCGTTGGACATGGCGCTGATCTCGGCCATGCGTTCGGTGAAGTCCACTGAGAAGAACCGGCCAAGCCTGGCGGCCAGGTATCCGGCCACCAGTTTCGGGCTGAGCTCACCCACGTAGGGCATCAGCGGGCGCCCCAGCTCATCCTGTTTGCCCGTGATCAGCACCTCGCCGGGGTGATCCGGCTCGGACATATACTCTTTGATCTGGCTCTCGATAATGCCCCGCTTCTCTTCAATGACCAGGACTTCTTCCTTGCCATGGACGAAGTTGAGAATGCCACGGCGCTCCAGGGGCCAGACCATGCCGACCTTGTAGATATCCAGCCCCATGTCCCGGGCCTTGCCTTCGTCAATTCCGAGCAGGTCGAGGGCTTCAAGCAGGTCCAGGTGGCCTTTGCCGGTGGTCACGATGCCGAATCGGGCTTCCGGGCTGTTGAACAGGCAGCGATCGATAGGATTGGCCCTGGCGAAGGCCTGCACGGCGGCCAGTTTGTGTTCGATGCGGGTTTCCAGTTGGGGCCCGGGCAGGTCCGGCCAGCGGTAGTGGAGGCCGCTTTCGGGGGCACTGAAGTCATCCGGGGTGACAAAGTCCGGCAGGGGCGGCAGCTCCACGGACGCCGCACTTTCAACGGTTTCCGAGATGGCCTTGAACCCTACCCAGCAGCCGCTGTAGCGGGACAGAGCGTAGCCCCAGAGACCAAACTCCAGGTACTCGGCAATGTTGGCCGGGTTGATGGTGGGCATGAAGAAGCTCATGAATGCCACATCGGACTGGTGGGGCATGGACGAAGACACACAGCCATGGTCATCACCAGCGACTACCAGAACCCCACCATGGGGGGAGGAACCATAGGTGGTGCCGTGCTTCAGTGCGTCGCCGGCGCGATCAACACCGGGGCCTTTTCCGTACCACAGGCCGAATACCCCATCCACCTGCCGGTCGTCGTCGGTTTCCACCTGCTGGGTGCCCAGCATGATGGTCGCCGCGAGATCTTCATTAATCGCCGGTACAAAGTCGACGCGATTGTCGTCCAGCAGGGCTTTGGCTTGCCAGAGCGCCAGGTCGTAAGCGCCCAAGGGGGAGCCCCGGTAGCCACTGACCATGCCGGCGGTGTTCAGCCCCTGTTTGCGATCGAGGGCAGCCTGCATCAGGGGGATCCGGACCAGGGCCTGTGTTCCGGTCAGGAAAACCCGGCCGGATTGACGCAGGTAGCGGTCTTCCAACTGGTAATCGTCGAGCAGGGGGGTGTCGGCGGACATGGCGCTCTCCTTATTGTCTACTTTATGACCAGAATTTTAGAGATAAGTGCGCAAAAGGTGCTTGCTTATTGGAGGGGAGTTTTCAAGATTTGCGAAATATTGTTTGATAAAACACAATAATAAGAAAGAATATTTGATAAAAATCGGATGTTACCAAATGAAACAGGTTGATCTGGACAAGCTGGACCGGCGAATCCTGTCTTTGTTGCAGCAGGACGGGCGCATCAGTAACCAGTTGCTGGCGGAGCAGGTAGGGTTATCACCGGCGGCCTGCTGGCGACGGGTACGGACTCTGGAGGACAGCGGCATCATCCGGGGATACTGCGCCAGGGTGGATCCGGAGCGCATCGGTCAGGGGCTTTGTGTACTGGTAAATCTGTCATTGCAGCGGCATACCATTGACAGCACGGCGGAGATCGAGCAACAGGTCAGCAGCTACCCGGAGGTGCTTCAGTGCTTTGCGGTTACCGGAAATGCCGATTTCGTGTTGCGGGTTGTCGTTCGGGACATGGCCAGCTACGACCGCTTCCTGAATGAGAAGATCTTCACGCTGCAGGGGATTGCCCACGTGAATTCAAACTTTGCCTTGCGGGAGATCAAGAATACCGAGACGGTACCGGTGGATGGGTTGGATTAAAGGCCAGGCACAAAAAAGGCAGCCGAAGCTGCCTTTTTCTTAAACGTGTCGTCTACTATTTACAGAGCGACTACGTTTTCCGCCTGGGGGCCTTTCTGGCCCTGGGTAACGGTAAACTCGACCTGCTGGCCTTCAGCCAGAGTCTTGAAACCGCCGCCCTGAATAGCGCTGTAGTGAACAAATACGTCCGGGCCGCCTTCACGAGTGATAAAGCCAAAGCCTTTTGCTTCGTTGAAGAACTTAACGTTGCCGGTAACTGTAGACATAATATACTTTCCTGAATTCAATCTTTTAATGTGCCGTCTAACATCATTCTGATGCCAGATCAGCGGTGTGCGGGAAACAAAAAACTGGCGTGATCAAAAACAGGACGTGCTACTTATACAGCTCAGAGCGGTCTTATTGATGAAATGCTTTGCTAAATCTTTCCAACGAGGCTCACTCTACTCCAGCTGCCGGAAAATGCAAAGCTATTTCTTGTAGGAAGTATATTTTCGAAGTGCGTATCAAAGACGGCTACACAGCCGAGGACTATGCCGAGGCCTGGGTCCGGGCCAGCGAGCTGATCCAGCAGGCCCCGGGGGCCCGGGGTACTGAATTGCATCGCAAACTGGATGACCCCGACGTGCTGATTGCCATCGCGTCCTGGGACAGCAAGGCCGCCCGGGATGCTATGGAAGCGCGGAAGGATCCGAGAATAACGGAGATCATCCGCAGTGCCGCGCCGTTTGTGGAGATCCTGCCGCTGGGCGAGTTTGACGATCCGGAGTGGGTTGTCGAGCCGGGAGGCCGGCGCCGGTGAGGGGCGTCAGCCGTCACCGGCAGGCGGCTTACCACTTGTAGCTGACGGTACCGATCACGCTGCGGGCTTCGCCGTAGTAGCACCAGTAATCACAGCTGGCAACGTATTCCTCATCGGTCACGTTGGTCACATTCACCTGAGCCTGCCAGTGATCGGAAAACGCGTACTGCGCCATCAGGTCGGCGACGGTGTAAGAGGGCACGGTGATATTGCCGTCCTTGCTTTCGCCGTTGTAGCGCAGGCCACCGCCCACTTTCAGCCCCGGGGCCAGGCTCTGGAAGGTATAATCCAGCCAGGCCGAGGCCATGTGGCGGGGAATCAGCGCGGCCCGTGCTTCGGGGGTATTGTCCGATTCGTTGTCGGTCACCGTATCGCTGTAGGTATAGGCCGCGGTCACCTGCAACTGGTCGGTCGCGTAAGCAACGCTCTCCAGCTCAAAGCCGTTGGTTTCCCGTACGCCTTCCTGAACCTGGAAGCCGCCAGGCGACGTGGCCAGGGCGTTTTCTTCCTCAATCCGGTACACGGCGGCGTTAATGTAGCCATCCAGATAAGCCGGCGCGTACTTGGCGCCCAGTTCAATCTGTTCACCGGTGCGCGGTTTGTAGAGGTTGCCGTTGGAGTTGGTACCGGTGATCGGCTGGAAGGACTCGGTGTACGAGACATAGGGTGACAGGCCGTTGTCGGCCAGGTACATGGCGCCGCCTGAGAGCGATACCTGATCGTTGTCGGCTCGCTCCCGGGCGCCGGTGTCCCTGTTGAGATTGTCGGTATCGGCCTGGTCGTATCGGACACCTGCCAGGAACACCCAGCGGTCATCCAGCCGGAGCTGGTTCTGGAGATACAGGCCGGTCTGCTCTTTGGTAATGCTGCGAGAGTCCAACTGGGCTTCGGTAACGGGCGTGAAGCTGCCATATTGCGGGTTGAACAGGTCAATGGGAGCGCCAAAGGAAAACAGGTTTGCTTCTTTGCCCGTATTGTCCAGATCCTGATAATCCACACCTATTAGCAGCGTGTTTTCCGTACGGTCGGTGAACCATTTCCCGACCAGGCGATTGTCTATGGTCCAGCTGTCTATCTCGCCATCTCGGTAGGTCAGCCCGCGGGAGCCCTCGCGTGGCCCGGTCTGGAAGAGGATATAGCTGCTGCGCAGAAGCAGATCCAGGTGGCTGTAGCGAAGATCCTGCTGGAATTCCCAGGTGTCGTTCAGGCGGTGCTCAAGCGAGTAGCCGATGGCCGCCTGGCGACGTTCATTGGTGTCGTAGTCCGGCTCGCTGTAGCTGGTGGACGGGTCCACCTTGCCGAACGGGGTAGGCAGCACGGTGCCATAAGCCAGTTTGAAGCCGTTGTAGGGAACGGCATTGTCCTTCTGGAAGCTCGACAGGAAGGTGACGGAGGTGTCGCCCGATACCTCCCAGGTCAGGCTTGGCGCAAAATAGTAGCGTTCGTTTTCGGTGAAATCGATATCCCCCTCGCCGTAACGGTAGAGCCCCACCAGCCGGTAGCTCAGGTTGTCCTGGCCGCTGACCGGGCCGGAGCTGTCGATGCCGACCTGCCGGTGTTTATTCGTGCCTGCCTGGATTTGCACCTCGCCCTGAACCGTGTCGGTGGGCCGCTTGCTGATGGCGTTGATCACGCCTCCGGGAGGGGCTTCGCCGTAGAGGATTGATGCCGGCCCTTTCAGCAGCTCCACTCGCTCGAGACCGAAGGGCTCCGGCAGCCACTGGTAAAAACCGGTTCGATAAATTCGCAGGCCGTCCTGGTAGGTGGACTGGTCAAAACCCCGGATCTTGAACCAGTCGGTGTCGTTATCCGCGCCATAGTGCCCCGAGAGCACGCCGGCCCGATAGCGGAACGTCTCGTCCAGGGACTGCACATTGCGTTCTTCCAGCTCTTCCTGGTTGACCACGGACGCCGGACGCGGTGTTTCCACCAGCGGTGCCTCGACTTTCAGGGCGGTGGATGACACCACCAGTTCGCCGAGGGATTGCGGTTCCTCCTGGGCAAGCACCGGCGCCGACCAGCAGGCCAGGCCGGATACGGCTGATATCAGGGCAAAGGAAACGTGTTTATTAAGAAGAACGGGGCGGTACATCGGTGAACCCTCACAGCGGGAAAAGGGGGCATCGGACGCAGCGAGCGTGCCGCGCATGGTGACGGGAGGATAAATGCTATGTAATTTTAATGCAAATCAATCTTATTAACGTTGCCTGGCGTGACAGTATCTGGTGGCACGCCGCGGCTGCTCCCTGTGACGGGACTAATGGCAAAGTCCACGGCCGCGCATTATAGTGCCGGAATGAAGAAGCTCCCGCCGGTCACGGCTGACAAATACATTGATCTCCTGCTGGACGCCGTCTGCGTTGTCGACAGCAAGGATCGGTTTTTATTTGTCAGTGGGGCGGGGGAGCGAATCTTCGGGTATCGCCCGGATGAAATGGTCGGCCGGTACGTGATGGAGTTTGTGCATCCGGAGGATCAGGGGAAGACGTCACAGGCCATCACTGAAATTCTGGGGGGTGTCGTCAAACCCTGTTTCGAGAATCGTTATATCCGTAAGGATGGCACTGTTGCCCACATCATGTGGTCCGCCCGCTGGTCAGAGAACGAACAGATCCGGGTTGCAGTCGCCAGGGATATTACTGAGCAGAAACTGGCGGAATCGCAGCAGCAGGCACTCTATGAGCGTCTGGAGCACATGGCCCACTACGACCAACTGACGGATCTCCCCAATCGGGCGCTGATTCTGGACCGTTTGAAGGTGGCGATTTCAAGAGTCAACCGCTCGGGCGGTCACCTGGCGGTTCTGTATCTGGATCTCAATAATTTCAAGCAGGTAAATGACACCCACGGGCACTCCGTCGGAGACGAGTTGTTGCGGGTTGTGGCTCGTCGGCTTCAGAGCTGTATTCGCGAATCCGACACGGTGGGCCGGATGGGCGGTGATGAGTTTGTGGTGCTTGTGGATGGCCTCGGCGCCGAGGCGGATGTGTCTGCCATACAGGACAAGATTGCGCACGCGCTGGCCGGCCCGGTGTTCCTGAGCGCGGGGGTTTCGGTCGATTGCGCCCCCAGCATCGGTTATGCACTATTTCCGGACGACGGCACGGACGACGAAGCCTTGATTCGCCACGCAGACAAAGCGATGTACCGGTCCAAACGTGAACGTTCCATGGTGGGCCGCTAGTGTCGCTCAAGATGACTAAAGGAGTTTAACGGAATGGGTCTATCGCATTATGAGAGCTTCAATGTCGAGGTGAAGGACGGCATCGCCCACGTCCAGTTCAGCCGGCCGGAAGCCATGAACACCATGAACCGGGCGTTCTGGCTGGAATTACCCCGCTGTATGGCAGACATTGAAGCCAACACCGACGCACGGGTGATTGTAATTTCCTCTACTGGCAAGCACTTCTCCGCCGGCATGGACCTGGGCGTGTTCAGTGACCCGAAGGCCGTGCCGATGTCCGGCGATCCGGGACGAATGGCGGAAAACCTCCGGCGGGTCGTGCTCCAGCTTCAGGACACACTGACGTCTCTCGAAAAGGTTCGGTTGCCGGTGCTGGCGGCGATTCACGGTGGCTGCATCGGCGGTGCCCTGGATCTGGTCTGCGCGGCGGACAGCCGGTACTGCACCGAAGACGCCTGGTTCACCATCAAGGAAACCGAGCTGGGCATGACGGCGGACGTCGGCACGCTGCAGCGCCTGCCAAAACTGATGCCTGAGGGTGTGGTGCGGGAGCTGGCCTACACCGGTCGAGCGTTCGGTGCCCGGGAATGTCAGCAGCTCGGGTTTGTGAATGCCGTGTATCCGGATCAGGACACCATGCTCACTGAGGTCATGGGCATTGCCGGGCAGATCGCCGCGAACTCGCCCCTGGCCGTGACCGGCTGCAAGGAAATGCTGAATTACAGCCGCGATCACAGTGTTGAGGACAGTCTCAGGTACATGGCCACATGGCAAGCGGGCATGTTCCGGCCGACCGACATGATGAAATCGTTCCAGGCCAAGGCGCAGAAACAGACGCCTCAATACGAGGACCTGTTTCCGGTAAAGCCATTGTTTGAGCAGTAGGTGGCAATGGGGAGCCCGCGCAAGCCTGGAATCGCCCCCCAAACCGCTCTGATGTTTCAGGGCGGCATTGGGGTGCTCGGCCTGATCGCCATTCTGCTTTTTGATATTTCAGTGCCGCTTGTCGGCCCCGGCCTGTGGCAGAGCATTGTGTACGGGACGCTGGGAGCTGCAGGAACCTACACGTTGCTGTTGTTGATGACCCGGATCCCGGGGTTACTGCCGGATAACCTCGCGCGTCAGATGCGGGGGCTGTACCGCTTTGCATCCAGCTATTCATACCGGGTGCTGATTCTGCTGTCGTTACTGGCCGGCGCCGGAGAGGAACTGCTGTTCCGTGCCGCTGTACAGGGTGGGCTGCTGGAGCATACCGGCCCTGTAACAGCCGTACTGGGTGCCTCCGTCCTGTTTGGCCTGGTGCACTATGTGTCGTTCACTTACTTTCTGGTGGCAACGGGTCTGGGGCTGATTCTCGGTGTGGCCTATGCGGTGTCGGAGAGTGTTGTGCTGGTGATGACCTGGCACGCCGTGTACGACATGGTGGCCCTGTTTTGCCTGCTTCGTTACCCGCACTGGTTTGGTGTCAGAGGTTCGGGATAAGACCGGATCGGGCATTAGCCATGGTCGATATCTTCCCTGCCGACGCCTTTCCTGGCCTCAAATCTGGCCAGTTCAACGTTAATGGCATTGGTTGAGATCTGTATCTCGTAAAGCGAATACAGCAGAGATATGGACAGCAGCACCAGGCTGACGCCGAATGCAAATACGCCGGGCATTTTGGCGCCAAGAAAGAGTAGGAACATAGACACGGTGCACAGGAGGAAGCTCAGTACGCCATAGGCCTGCATCCGCTTGGTGAGCACGATCCGCTTTCGCAACATGGTAATCTGCCGGGTGATCAATCCGTGATCTTCTTCCGTGTCCATTTGCCGGAGCTGGCGGATTAATTGGGCCAGCACCAGAAACCGGTTGGTGTACGCCAGCAGTAACAGCGAGATGGCGGGGAACAGTAAAGCGGGTGTCGTCAGGTCCAATGGGTTGTCCTTTTCTCAAGCGGTGTGCCAGTCTCCAACAGTGTGCCGGCGCTTTGCAATGCCGTGGTCAGGCGATCCATCACGCCGCCGCCATGGCGCCAGAAATGCCAGTATAGCTGTACTTCCAGGGCCTGACCCGGCGTGATGCCGATCAGGCGTTCGGCCTCGATTTCCGGTCGGGCCTGAACCTCCGGAATCATGCCATAGCCCATGCCCGCCAGTGCGAGTTTTACAAAACCCTCGGAGGAGGGGCAAAGGTGATGGGGGAAGGTGCCATGGTAGCCGCATTGGGCCAGGAACCGGTGCTGTAACTGGTCGTTTGGACCGAACACAATGGCCGGTGCCTGTTGTAGGCTGATGTCGGTAACGCCTCCGCCAAAATACCTCTGGACATAGTCCGGCGTTGCCAGAGGCAGGTACGTCATGGTGCCCACCGGAACACAGCGGGCGCCCGCTACCGGTTGCGGGCTGCTGCACAGACAGGCCGCTACATCACCCTCACGCATCCGGCGCAGGCCAATGTCCTGATCCTCCACCACCAGATCAAGCAACAGAGCCTCGGCCGCACAGAAGCGGCCAACCGCGGCTGCCCACCAGGTGGCCAGGCTGTCCGCATTCAGGGCAATACGCAACCGGGCAGACGGCTCGGACAGCACCGGAATCGACTTCGCCAGATCCCGTTCCAGCAGTTGCACCTGTTGCACATGGTTGAGTAACCGTTGCCCCGCCGGCGTGGCCATCAGCACCGGGCTGCGCACCAGAACCGGTTGCCCGAGCCGGATCTCCAGGGTACGAATACGCTGGGAGACAGCCGACTGGCTGATACCCAGGGCCAGGCCAGCGCGCTCAAACCCGCCACTCTCAATCACCGTGGCCAGTGCTTCCAGAAGCTTGTAGTCAATCATAAGAAAAACTGATGCGACATAATGAGTATGAATTTCCAGTATAGCGGTAAACAGGTAACCTTATGCCATTGAGTGAGGAGTCGTGAACGTGCTGGAAAGTTACCTGACCGGATTGATCGTGTGTGGTGGCATTATCATTGCCATCGGTGCCCAGAATGCCTACGTGCTGAGCCAGGCTATTCGCCGGGAACACCACTGGTGGTCGGCGGGGTTATGCATGGTGGCGGACGTCACCCTGTTTACCCTCGGCATGTTTGGCGTGAGCGCCGCCCTGATGGCGATGCCCCAGGCCCTGGAAATCCTGCGTTGGCTGGGCGTGGCGTTTCTGGGCTGGCTGGCGGTTCAGGCGTTTGTGCGGGCCAGCCGGGGCAGGGCGGCCCTCGAGGTCGGTGAGGTGACAAAGCGCAGCCTGAAGGGGGTATTGTTCACCACGCTGGCGGTCACCCTGCTAAACCCCCAGGTTTATCTCGATACCCTGCTGCTGATCCCGGCAGTGGGTGCCCAGCAGGCGGATTCCACCACGTTTGTGGCCGGTGCGAGCAGTGCCTCCATTCTCTGGTTCGGCCTGCTGGCCTGGGGTGGTTCCGCCCTCGCCCCGGTGCTTTCGCGGCCGCTGGCCTGGCGGATCATCGATGGGGTTATTGGCCTTATGATGGCCGGTATCGCGCTGCATCTGGCCGTTGGTGGCGGACTGTAGGGCCTGGACTTCCCGGGGCATTCCCGGACAGGGTCGTCTGGATCAGTCAAAGCGCCGTGCGTGAGTGAGCCGGCCCCGCCAATAGTAACCGCTGATCGAGGACTGGGTCACACCGACCGAGGTGGAGGCATGAATAAAGCGGTCTCCGCCCATGTATATGCCCGCATGCTGGTCCTTGCCACGGATCCGGAAGAACACCACATCACCGGGCTCGATCTCGCCGGGGTGTACCACGGCCCCACTGGCCAGCATCTGTGAGGTGGTCCGGGGCAGCTGTTTGCCGAGGCCTTCCCGAAAGGCAGTGCGGATGAATCCGGAGCAATCGAAGCCGTCGGAAGAGGTGCCGCCATACTCATAAGGCGTTCCCCGGTAACGCTCGAATACCTGCCAGAGCTTCTGGGCTTTCCCGGAAGCATCCGTTGATTCAGTCGGTAAGGGGCGTGGTTCGCCTCGCCGATCCGGTTGCAAATGCCCGCTGCTGGCACAGCCGCCCAACATCAGCGTGATGAAGGCCAGAAAACCAATGGTCTGTAAGGAGTGACGCATACTCAACCCTGAACGATGATTGCCTGCGTTCACTTTATTATCGATGGGCAAGGATGTCAGGTTACGGTTCGTGAGACTTTGCGGATGAGGCTCAGGAACGCGGAATTTGGTAACCTTGGGCGATGCTGAAACTATCCAACGCTGTTGAACTCGCTGACTGGGAAATCGAAATTACCCAGATCCGCGCTCAGGGCGCCGGTGGCCAGAATGTCAACAAAGTGGCTTCTGCGGTGCATCTGCGCTTTGATATCCCACATTCCACCCTGCCGCCGTTTTACAAGGAACGGCTGATGTCGCTCAACGACCAGCGAATCAGCAAGGAGGGTGTGTTGATTATCAAGGCGCAATCCTTTCGCACCCTTGAGCTGAACAAGGAGGATGCCCTCGAGCGACTGAAAGAGCTGATCCAGGAGGCGGTGAAGCCCCGGAAAGCCCGCCGGCCCACAAAGCCGACTCGCTCCTCCCAGCGCAAACGGGTCGACAAAAAAACCAAAAAAGGCAAAACCAAAGCGCTTCGTGGCAAGGTTCAGATGTGAGCGTCAGCTGGCGCGGGCACCTCGTTTTCCGGTTCAACCTTGCCCAGGAATGACTTGATGTCGTCGAAAGCCTCTTCTGCCTCCGGGAGCAGCGGCACGAAAATCTGCCATACGTGCACCATCCCGGGCCAGGTGTGCAAGGTGACCGGAGAGCCTGCGGCGTCTGCCCTGGCAGCATAACGCCGGGCATTGTCCAGCAGCATTTCGGAATCGCTGGCCTGGATCAGGGTTGGCGGCAGGTCCCGCAGGTCGCCCCGAAGGGGTGAGGCAACCGGGCTGGCGGGCGAAACCCGAAAGGCCGCCAGGGTCGCCCACCAGATCACCGGCAGAGGGATTTTTGATAATCCGCCAAAGGTCGGCCCCAGCAAAGGGTCGGTTTTGATGTTGCTGCGGTTGCTTGGCGCCGTCAGGGTCAGGTCGGTGGACGGTGAAAACGCGATTGCAGCGTCGGCCTGGCGCAGTCCGTTGTCCCGTACCCAGGCGATCAGCCCCAGGGTATGACTGCCGCCCGCCGAATCGCCGGCCACCACCATGAAATCCGCGGGCCCTGGGCCATCCGGGCCATGCTTAAGCAGCCATGTGTAGGCGTCCCGGCAGTCGCGAACACCGTCCATAAACCGGTTTTCCGGCATCAGCCGGTAGTCCACGGCAAACACCGCCGCCCTGGTGGTCTGTGATAACCGATCGGTGATTGCCCGGTGGCTTCGGGGGCTGCCGGCGGCCCAGGCGCCGCCATGGATATACAGAATTCGGCGGCGGCTATCATAGCCCGGGGCAAGCACCCACTCACCACGGGGTGACTCGCAATGGCGGATGTCAGACGCCAGTTCCAGCCCCTCGCTGAGCCCGTCCATGTGCTTCCGAAGGGCCATCAGACGCGCTTTGCCGCGCAGTCCCTTCGATGATTGTCCAAGCTCGCGAATGCGCACCAGAACCTCCCGGTTTGCCTCGCTGGGCGTGCCATCCCGGACGGGATAATCCTCCTCATCCAGGTGGGAGAAATCCTCAAGGCGGAACAACAACAGTGTTGCGGTAACGATAAGCGCAATAATGGCAAGAGTTATCCAGAGCATGGGCAATCCGTCGGTTATTGGCCCCGCCGGGCAGGGCGAACTATCCTTGGGATAATACTCGCAGATTTGTCCCGGTTCTGCCCGGCGCGGTCACAAAAGGAGTCGCGTGTTGCAAATTGCCTATCGGGCACGAGACATTACCGAGGCCCACATCGTGGCCGGCCTGCTGAAAGCCAATGGTATCGAGGCTTTCGTGGGTGGCCATTACCTGCAGGGGGCCATGGGCGAGATCGGTGCCGCCGGCTTCAGCAATGTTCATGTTGATGACGACGACTTCTACCGGGCACGCCAGTTGGTGGCCGAGTATGAGGCCAGTGCTGGCGGCAGTGCCTGCCGTGTTCCGGATGCCGATGACGATCGTCCTGATCACTATGCCCGGTGGTTCCTGCTGGCTCTTGCCATCGTTGGTTTGTTGCTGTTTGAGGTCTATTGAACGAATGGGCTTTGCCGCCAGATAGCAGGATTGATTCCGGGAAGCAGGGAACCGGCTTCCATACCGAAAAGGATTGCGCTAATATAGATTGTGCACGAGGCAATCGTGTGCGATTTAAAACGCAAAGGATCAAGTCCCATGCAATCCAGCGACGCCACGGCCGATCTTCTGACACTGGACAAGCAAATGTGTTTTGCCCTGTATTCAGCGTCATTGGCCATGACCAAGCTCTACAAGCCGCTGTTGTCCGAAATCGGTCTGACCTACCCGCAGTATCTGGTGATGCTGGTGCTTTGGGAGCAGGACGGAATAACGGTGTCGCGTTTGAAGGATCGTCTTTATCTGGACTATGGCACGCTTACGCCGCTGATAAAGCGACTGGAGAAGCAGGATCTGCTGTTCCGTACCCGCCCCCCGGAAGATGAGCGACAGGTTGTGGTTCACCTCACGGACAAAGGGCGCAGTTTGCAGGGCCTCGCCCGCCGTGTGCCTGAGCAGGTGGCCAGTGCATCCGCGTGTTCTCTGGCGGAGCTTGAAGAGTTGAAAGGCCAGCTCTGTGCATTAAGAAACAGGATATACGGCCATCTGGAATCCGGGGCTGCCTGATACCGAGTCAGGGTTGTTTGCCCCGTCAACCGCGAAGAAGGGAAAAGGAGAGTGACGATGTCTATTGAACAAGTTGTATACCGCGCCTACGCAGAAGCAACCGGTGGCCGTGACGGCCGTGCCATTTCCTCGGATGGCGTTCTGGACGTGGAATTGACCACGCCCAAAGAGTTGGGTGGTGCCGGAGGCAAGGGCACCAACCCGGAGCAGTTGTTCGCTGCCGGTTATTCGGCGTGCTTCATCGGTGCGATGAAGTTTGTTGCCGGCCGTGACAAGCTCAAGATGCCGGAAGATGCCTCTATTGAAGGTGTTGTCGGTATTGGCCAGATTCCGGGTGGTTTCGGTATCGAAGTCGAGCTGCACATCAGCCTGCCAGGCATGGCTGATGCCGAGGCAAAACAACTGATTGATGAGGCCCACAAGGTGTGCCCCTACTCCAATGCCACGCGTGGCAATATCGACGTCACGCTCAAGCGGGTAGCCTGATCCGTTGTTGCTGTTGCCGGCTTCACCGGCAGCAGCGCAGCTCAGCGTCGGTGGGTTGCTGCGTGGTATGGTCGGCCAGAAACGCTATGAGGAAAGACGCCATGCCACGGCTGTTCTTTGGGCTGGAGATTCCCGCTCCAGGGCGCTGATTAACGGATTTCCCCTGACGAGAGCCCACCCAGTCTGCGACAGCGCCTGAAGAAGTTTGGCCGTGTCGAATCGTATGTGGTCATGTCCGGCAACGTGGGCAACCTGCCCAATGTGCCGGACATGGAGAACCAGTACGGCCAGAGCTGTACTCTGATCCCTTGTGATTTTCCGTTTGCACGGGATGGCATCGCCGCAGACACCGAACCCAATGTTGAGACAGTGGCTTTTGCCGATCTCCGCCCGGGCGTGCTGATCACGGCCCGCAATAGTGGTACCGTAAAAAACTTCAGGATCGTCGTCACGATCTCTACACCGTGATCTGGCGTGGTGTGTAGCCCGAGCCGACAGGAGCGTCGTTTTGCCCGTTGAAGGAGCTGGAAAGCCGAGCCGTATGATGCGACGGACCCTTCTGGTCACTTGGGGTGTGTTGCTCTGGCCGGCCGTCGCCGCCGGTTGGTCGCTGATGGTGGAGCAGGGGAAGATCGGCATGGCGTTGCCGGATATCCGCACCGGTGGCTGGGAGGTTACCGGGAGCAAGGCCAATGTTCTGCCCTCCATCACCGCCAGTGGCGAGTCTGCGGTTATCGAATTCAACCCTCCATCACGGGTTCTGACTGAGCGTCTGGCGTATTCAGGCTCGGAACAGGCGCTTCTGCTTGAGGATCTTCGCACCAGTCTCAGTGATGTCACGCTCACGCTTGACTATGGTGCACCGGGCGACTGGCCCGAGCGGATTGCCATTGAAGGCGAGATCAGGGTTGACGCTACCCGCGCCGAGCACCCGCGTCTGGTGCCGCAGGCGTGGAGCTTTCAGGGCCACGTGGATGGTCGCCTGACGGCCCTCCGGATTGAGGGCACCCTGGTATCTGAGGCAGGGCTTGAGGTCGACCTGGATGTTCAGCTCAATCCGGGGGGCGCAGTCCTGGTGTCCGCCAATGCCGTTATCGAGGGGCCGGAGGGCGTCCGCAGCCTGGCCGACACCGTGACCGGCTGGCCGGCGATGCTGACGGTGGATTCCGGCAGTGCCCGGCTGTCTGCAGAGGTTCGTGTGGGGCCGGAAGGTGATCTGGACGTGGATGGCCGTTCCCATCTCGAGGGTGTCACCGGCGTGTTCAACCGGACCGCCTTCTCCGGGCTGAGCGGCCGGATCCTTGCTTCCCTGGAGGATAATCGGTTGACCGCCCGGTTCAGGGATCTGACGGCTGAGCAGGTGAATCCAGGCATCCCGGTGAATGCCCTACGCTTTACCGGCGATTACACGGCGCCGGTTGCGAAAACCCTGGAGGGTAAACTGAACGTGCAGCAGGCGAGGGCCCGCTTCCTGGACGGCACACTCAGGGTACCGCCGGGCGTCTACGACCTGGCAGGCAATGCCGGCCGGATACCGGTGCAGGTACAGGATATTTCGCTGGGGCGCCTGATGGAGGTCTACCCCGCCGAGGGACTTGATGGCAGTGGCCTGATCAGCGGTCGCATTCCCCTCCGCATCAGCGGTGATGGCGTCCAGGTGGCGCAGGGGCGGGTGTCGGCGGAGTCGCCGGGCGGTTGGTTGAAAGTGCCAGCCGATAAACTCCAGGCCATGCTCGGCGGCAACCAGGCCATGGATGTGGTGGTGCAGGCCTTGCAAAACTTTCACTATTCGGTGCTGTCCAGCACGATAGACTACGATGAGACGGGGAAGCTGACGCTGGATCTTCGCCTGGAGGGAAAGAACCCGGAACTCCGCGGCGGACAACCGGTTGTGCTTAACGTGAACCTCGAAGAAGACATTCCCGCACTGCTGACCAGTCTTCAGTTAAGTGGCAGGGTAAATGAAGCGGTGACAGAACGGGTCCGGGAGTTGTTGCGAAAGTCCGGCCAGGAGGCAGAACCATGATAAGAACGTTGCGGCCAGCGGGGTCGCGTTTGGCGAACGTGTTGATGACATTGATGTTGCCGGTGGCCATGGTTGCCTGTACGCCAACGGTGCAGATGGCGGCACCCAAGGAGCCCATTACGGTGAACCTGAACGTGAAGATCCAGCATGAAATCTACGTGAAAGTCGACAAGGAAGTGGAAGACGTATTCAGCGAACAGGGGTTGTTCTGACCGAATCGGGATAGCGTAAGGGGTTAATGATGAAACGATTACTGCAGATGTTTGCCTTGGTTCTGGTGTTCGGTGTCAGTCTGTCCGTATTTGCCATGGGGCTGAGTGAGGCCAAACAGAAGCTGGATACCGTCAAACAGCAGGGACTGGTTGGAGAAACACCGACCGGGTATCTGGACGTGGTGCGGGCCGAAGGCCAGGCCAGGGAAGTGGTTGAAGCGATCAACAGTGCCCGCCGGGACGAGTACAAGCGCATTGCCGAGAAGCACAACATTCCGGTCACCCAGGTTGAAACGGTTGCCGGCAAGAAGGCCATCGAGAAAACGCCGGATGGCCAGTACATTCAGGTGAATGGCCAGTGGGTAAAAAAATAGCCTTGCGCGCTGAGTGCCGGGCCGGAACTACCGTTTAACGCTTTTCTGCCGGGGTTTTCCGGCCTTGGGGCGTTTGCCGGGCGCAGGCTTTTTCTTGCTGGGGGCCGGCTTGCCTTTCGGCCCCGGCCGTTGAGAGCCAGCGGGCGCGCCCGCTCCGGCTTT
>CBIHLH010000069.1:0-19700 GCA_966210405.1 uncultured Marinobacter sp. | reverse complement strand
GAGTCGGGTTAATCGGGTTGCGAGGTGTTGGATGGCTGGCGGGCTTCCGCCAGCGCCTGCTCGGCACGCGTTACCCGGTCGTGGTTCTTGGCAACAGCCCGCTCCAGTTTGTCGACGTTGTCCGCCTGTTGGGCTCTGGCGTCTTCCAGCATGCCCTGCATGGTCTCCAGCTTGGACTGCGCCTGGGCGAGCTGCTTTTCCAGTGCCTCGATGTCGGGCTGTTCCTGACCCTGGCCCGGAGCTTGGGTGGCGGGCGCCGGCTTTTCGGCGTTGGCGCCCGCTTTCTTGCGGGCCAGGGCCTGTTCCACCAGGGCCGCCTTGGCGGCCCGCTCATCCACCGCCTCGCCGGCTTCAGCGACTTTTTCCGCTTCGGCCTGTTTCCGGGCCTGGGCTTCGGCAGCGGCTTTCGCCCGCTCTTTGCGGCGCAACTCCTTTTCTTCCTGCTCCCGCTCCAGGCGCGCCTGTCGGGCTTCGAAACGCTCCCGGGCATGATCGGCCTTGAGCTGCCCGGCCCGCTGCACACGGATCTCGCCCTTGGCATAGCGGTAGTACTGAACCAGCGGGATGGCGCTGGGGCAGACATAGGAACAGGCACCACACTCAATGCAGTCGAACAGGTTCAGGTGCTCGGCCTTTTCGAATTCGGTGGCTTTCGAATACCAGAACAGCTGTTGTGGCAGCAATTCCATGGGGCAGACTTCCGCGCATTCGCCACAGCGTATGCAGGGTTGCTCCGGCGGCGGTGCCGGTAATTCACTGGCGGTGGCCGCGATCACGCAATTGGTGGTTTTGACCACCGGAACGGCGGGAGAGGTGAGGGTGTAGCCCATCATCGGGCCACCCAGAACCAGGCGGCTAACGGCGGCCTGATCGAGCCCCGCCTGGGCCAGAAGATAGTCCAGCGGGGTTCCGAGCAGGGCCTCGACATTGCGCGGCTCCCGGACGGCTTCGCCGGTGATGGTCACAACCCTCGAGATCAGGGGGGTACCCTCGAAAACAGCCCGGGAAACGGCTACCGCGGTCCCGATGTTCTGGCACATCACGCCAATGTCTGCGGGAATGCCGCCACTGGGCACTTCCATGCCAGTGAGAACCCGGATCAGCTGTTTTTCGCCCCCGGAAGGGTATTTGGTGGGAATCACCGCCACATCAATCCGGGTGCCCTCGCACGCCGCCCGCAACGCGGCGATGGCCTCCGGTTTATTGTCTTCAATGCCGATAACGCAGCGCTCCGGCCGCAGGATCCAGGCCATTACCTTGAGGCCGGCGATCACCTCTCCGGCCTGCTCCCTCATGGTCATGTCGTCGGCCGTGATGTACGGCTCGCATTCGGCGCCGTTCAGTATCAGGGTGGCTACCTTACGGTCCTTCGGCGGCCGCAGTTTGATATTCGTGGGGAACCCCGCGCCACCGAGCCCGGCGATACCGGCCTCACGGATCACCTGCAGCACTTCGTTCCGGTCCATGCCGTGGTAGTCGGCAATTGGTGAACGCGGCCCCCACTGATCGTCGCCATCGGGCTTCAGGACGATGCAGCGATCGGTCATGCCGGATGGATGCGGCACCGGGAAATCGGCAATCGCCTCAATGGTACCCGATGTCGGCGCATGGATGGGCACACCGGTACCACGGCTGACGTCGGCCAGCTTCTGGCCCTTCAATACCCGGTCACCCACCGAAACCAGGGCTTCCGCCGGGGTGCCGATGTGCTGCTGCAGCGGCAATACCAAGCGATCAGGGATACCGGCGGGCCGGATAGGGCGCCCGGTGGACAGGTGTTTGTGTTCGGCCGGATGAATGCCACCGGAAAAATCCCATAACTGACCCATCAGGCACTGACTCCCTGCCGATCGGTGGCGATAACACTGGCGGCCGGCGGCGTCCAGGTCCAGGCGCGGATGTCCGGCTCAATGGTGATCATGTCGATGCAGTCGACCGGGCAGGGTTCGACGCACAGGTCGCACCCCGTGCATTCACTTTCGATCACCGTGTGCATATGCTTGGCGGCGCCCAGAATGGCATCCACGGGGCAGGCCTGGATGCACTTGGTGCAGCCAATGCACTCGTCCTCGCGGATGACCGCGACCCGCTTGGCCTGTTCCACGCCATGTTCGGCATCCAGGGGTTGGGGTTCCACGTCCAGCAGATCGGCCAGGGCCTTGATGGTGGACTCGCCACCCGGCGGGCATTTATTGATGGCGTCGCCACCGGCAATGGATTCGGCGTAGGGCCGGCAACCCGGAAAGCCACACTGGCCACACTGGGTCTGAGGCAAAAGCGCATCGATCTGATCGACCAGCGGGTTGCCCTCTACCCGGAACCGCTCGGCGGCGAAGCCCAGCAAACCGCCAAACACCATGGCGAGGACCAGCAGAACCAGTACCGCGATTACAATGCCTGTCCACATAAAACGCTGCCCCCTAAACGCTGACCAGCCCGGTGAATCCCAGGAACGCCAGCGACATCAGCCCCGCAGTCACCATCCCGATAGCGGCGCCCCGGAAGGCAACTGGTACATCGGCTACGGCGATGCGTTCCCGCATGGCCGCAAACAGCACCAGGACCAGCGAGAAGCCAGCAGCGGCACCGAAGCCGTAGAGTACGGATTCAACGAAGTTGTTGTTCTTGTTCAGGTTCAGTAGTGCGACACCGAGCACGGCGCAGTTGGTGGTGATCAGCGGCAGAAAAATACCCAGGACCCGATACAGCAGCGGGCTGGTTTTGCGTACCACCATCTCGGTGAACTGGACCACCACGGCGATCACCAGTATGAAAGTGATGGTTTTCAGGAACGCCAGGTCCAGTGGCGCCAGCAGATAGGTATAGGCCAGATAACTGCACACCGATGACAGCGTCAGCACAAAGGTGGTGGCCAGGGACATCCCCATGGCCGTTTCCAGCTTGCCCGATACGCCCATGAACGGGCACAGCCCGAGGAACTGCACCAGGACGAAATTGTTCACCAGAATGGTGCTGACCAGAATCAGTACATACTCTGTCATCGGAGCTACTCTGTTTTACCTGCCCGTTACATGATCCGCATGCCCGGCGTGGCGCCGGAATCCGGTGACAGCAGGAAGATGTCCTTGCCGCCCGGGCCGGCCGCCAGAACCATGCCTTCGGACAGGCCGAACTTCATTTTCCGGGGCTGCAGGTTGGCGACCATCACCGTCAGCCGGCCCTCGAGGTCTTCCGGTTTGTATGCCGACTTGATACCGGCAAACACGTTGCGCTCGCCATGCCCAACGTCAAGCGTGAGGCGAAGGAGCTTGTCCGCGCCTTCCACAGGCTCCGCCCGGGCAATTTTAACGACCCGGAGGTCCACCTTGGCAAAATCCCCGAATTCTATCTCATCGGCGATAGGCTCAAGTTTGGCCGAGGGCTCCGGTTGACCGGTCGCTGCGGGCAGCTCCTCTTTTGAGGCGTCCAGCATTTTCTCAATCTGGGCCATGTCTACGCGGTTCATCAGGGGCTTGAACTTGTTGATGCCGTGATTCTCCAGGCGCTCGCTGCGGTTGTTCCAGTCCAGTGTCGCGCTCAGGAATGCCTCGGAGGCCTTGGCGGTTTCCGGCAACACCGGTGCCAGGTAGGTCATCAACAGGTGGAACATGTTGAGGGCATTGGTGCAAATAGCTTGAAGCTCGTCTAATATCTCATCTCGATCACCAAGCTCCGGATCTTTAGCTTTCTCAACTTCATTTCCGGCCAGTGCTGCCTTCTTAGGCAGGGTCCAAGGCTGCTTCTCATCGAAATATTGATTTGCTTCGGCTGCTAGTTCCATGATTCGACGCATTGCGCGTCCAAATTCCCGGGTTTCATAGAATTTGGCTATTTCGTCTCCGGCATCGATGAATCGTTTCATTAAATCTATTTCAGTAATATTGCTCAATTGACCATCGAAGCTTCGATTGATGAAGCTAGCGCTGCGACTGGCAATGTTTACCACCTTGCCCACCAGGTCCGAATTCACCCGGGCGGCAAAATCTTCCAGATTCAGGTCCATGTCATCGACACTGCCGGTCAGCTTGGCGGCAAAGTAATAACGCAGGTATTCCGGGTTCAGGTGGTCCAGATAGGTGCGGGCCATGATAAAGGTGCCGCGGGACTTGGACATCTTCTTGCCGTTCACCGTCACAAAACCGTGGGCCCAGACCGCCGTCGGCGTGCGGAAACCGGCATCGTGCAGCATCGACGGCCAGAACAGCGCGTGGAAGTTGATGATGTCCTTGCCGATGAAGTGGTACACCTCGGCGGTGGAGTCGGCCTTCCAGAAGTGCTCGAAATCAATGCCCTCCCGGTTGCACAGGTTTTTGAAGCTGGCCAGATAGCCAATCGGTGCGTCCAGCCAGACATAGAAGTATTTGCCCGGCGCATCCGGAATCTCGAAGCCGAAGTAGGGTGCATCGCGACTGATATCCCACTCCTGCAGGCCGGCGTCCAGCCACTCGGCCAGCTTGTTGGCCACTTGTGGCTGCAGCGTACCGCTGCGGGTCCACTTGGCGAGAAAATCCGCGAAGTCCGGCAGCTTGAAGAAATAGTGCTCGGACTCCTTCTCAATGGGCGTGGCTCCGGACACCGCCGAGCGCGGATTGATCAGCTCCGCCGGGGTGTAGGTGGCGCCACAGGCCTCACAGTTGTCCCCGTACTGATCCTCGGTTTTACACTTCGGACAGGTGCCCTTGATAAACCGGTCCGCCAGGAACATGTTCTTTTCCGGGTCGTAGGACTGGGTAATCTTGCGCGTGGCAATGTGCCCGTTTTCCTGCAACTGGTGGTAGATGTACTCAGAGAACTGGCGGTTTTCCTCGGAGTGGGTGGTGTAGTAGTTGTCAAAGCGGATATGGAAACCACCAAAGTCTTCCTGGTGCTCCTCACGGATCCGGTCAATCAGCCGCTCAGAGGTGATGCCTTCCCGCTCGGCACGGAGCATAATGGCGGTGCCGTGAGCATCATCGGCGCAAACGTAGTAACAGTTCTGGCCACGCATTTTCTGATAACGCACCCAGATGTCCGTCTGAATGTATTCCAGCAAATGGCCCAGATGGATAGGGCCGTTGGCGTACGGCAGGGCACTGGTAACCAGAATATCGCGCTGTTGCTTGCTCGCTTGCGTCATGGTGATGTCCGAACCTTGTGTTGATACGGGTTGGTTAGACGACAGGGGGCTGGCGACCGTTGAAATGGATTACGCCAGGTAAAGACCCCATATGGTCAGAAACGGGCACAGATGATACCTTCCGGGCAGATATTTTTCATCCGAATCACCCGTTTCCGTACTTAAAATCGCGCATGAGCTTATTCCGGAGAACCCGATGACACAGATTTCAGAGCAGGCCCTGCAAACAGCGGTTCGCGAATACCGCGACCCGTACCTCAACAAGGACCTGTACGAACTGGGTGCCGTAAAATCCCTGAACGCCAATGACAGCGGAAAAGTAACGCTGATGGTAGAGCTGCCGTACCCGTCGAAAGGGATCGCAGGCGCCCTCAAGCAGATCGTGACCAACGCGCTTGAGTATGTCGACGGCGTGGACAGCGCGGACGTTCACGTCGGCCAGAAAATCCACTCCTACAAAGTCCAGAAAGACCTGCCATCGGTGCCGGGCGTCAAGAACATCATCGCCGTCGCCTCCGGCAAAGGCGGCGTCGGCAAATCCACCACCGCCGTCAACCTGGCTCTGGCACTGCAGGCTGAAGGCGCCAGAGTCGGCATCCTGGACGCTGACATCTACGGCCCCAGCATCGGCATGATGCTCGGGGTACCCGAAGGCAAACGCCCCGACACCCGCGAAAACAAATACTTCGTGCCCATGGATGCCCACGGCCTCCAGGCCAACTCCATGGCCTTCGTCGTCACCGAAAAAACCCCCATGGTCTGGCGCGGTCCCATGGTCAGCGGCGCTGTCATGCAACTGCTCCAGCAGACCCTCTGGAACGAACTCGACTACCTCATCATCGACATGCCCCCCGGCACCGGCGACATACAGCTTACCCTGGCCCAGAAAGTCCCGGTCACCGGTGCCGTCATCGTCACCACCCCTCAGGACATCGCCCTGCTGGACGGCAAAAAAGGCATCGAAATGTTCCGGAAAGTCGACATCCCGGTCTTGGGTGTGGTCGAAAACATGAGCGTCCACATCTGCAGCAACTGCGGCCACGAAGAACCCCTCTTCGGCCACGGCGGCGGCGCCCGCATCGCCGAAGAATACGACACCACACTCCTCGGCCAATTGCCGCTGCACATGACCATCCGCGAACAGACCGACGGCGGTACTCCCTCCGTGGTTGCCGAACCGGATTCGGAAGTTGCGCGCCGGTATCGCGATATCGCCAGAAGAGTGGGGGCTGAGTTGTCCACCCGGGAGCGGAACCTGAGCGGTTCAATCTCCAGCGTTTCGGTGACGGAGCACTGAATTTTTCAGTTAGCGTAGGATATCTCCGAAGTATGAGCGCGGTGCCATGAAGTCCTTTGCCAAAATTTACGTCGCCAAAGGAGGCCTGGGAGAAGCGCACATGGATGTGCTCGTAGCGGTTTTTGGAAAGGACTTCCTGGCACCGCAGCCCCCGCACCTCCAGGCCTGTGGGTGGAACGTTCGGAGCCTTCGACAGACCACCTACTAACGGGTAAACTACGCCCCAATTTTCCCAGTGATTACGAGACTTCGCCAATGAGCATCAAATCCGACAAGTGGATTCGCCGGATGTCCGAACAACAGGGCATGATCGAACCGTTCGAAAGCGGACAGGTTCGTGAAACCGAAAAAGGCCGCGTGATCTCCTACGGCACCTCCAGCTACGGCTACGACGTACGCTGCAGCAACGAATTCAAAATTTTCACCAACGTCCACTCCGCCACCGTGGACCCGAAGAACTTCGACGAAAACAGCTTCGTTAACTACACCGGCGACGTCTGCATTATCCCGCCGAACTCCTTTGCACTGGCCCGCACTGTGGAATACTTCCGAATCCCGCGCAGCGTCCTCACCATCTGCCTCGGTAAGTCCACCTACGCCCGCTGCGGTATCATCGTCAACGTTACCCCGCTGGAACCCGAGTGGGAGGGCCAGGTCACCCTGGAATTTTCCAACACCACCAACCTGCCGGCGAAAATCTACGCCAACGAAGGCGTGGCCCAGATGCTGTTCTTCGAGTCCGACGAAATCTGCGAGACCAGCTACAAAGACCGGGGCGGCAAATACCTCGGCCAGACCGGCGTGACCCTGCCCAGGACATGAACGCCAACCAGTTTCTCAAAGCCGTTTCACAGTTGCAGGGCTGGCGTGAATGCGCCTTCCTGCTTGCGCTGGCTGAACGCTCGTTTCCCAACTACGCCTTGTTCGCTGACGCCGTTGGCCTGAAAACCGGCGCCAAGATGCGCCAGATGCTCGACCTCGGCTGGGACCTGCTCCAGAAAAACGTCCCCGAATCCGGTATTCCCCAACTGCTGGCCAAACTGGAAGCCCTGTCTCCGGATGTGAACGCCTATGACGCCTATGGCGTGTACCCGGCCTTCGACTTCTGCCAACTGCTCGAGCAGGCTCTGCTCAACCGCCTGAACCCGGCCAAACACCGGGCCACCGATGCCTCACTCATGGCGACGTCGACAGTCATGAACTTCATTGAACTGTCAGAGGGTGAAGACCTCGATGAGGACGGGCTGGTGCGCCTGCTCGATCACCACCCCCTGATGAAGGAAGACAAGACCTTCCAACGGGAACTGTTGCTTGATTTAAAACGCCAGCGCACACCCACCGACCAGTTCGTGGCCCGCCTGCGGGAAAATGCCGCCAACGAAGGCATCAGTAATCTCGGTATCTCGCTCAACGAATAACCCCGTGACGGGCAGGCAGGCTACACTTTCGGTGTTACCTGTTATTTTCCGATTTGGTCCGATGGATTTCAGCCGATGAAACTCTCTGCTTTTGGTCGCAAATTTACCGCCGATGCCGGTATCACGTCGCTGATGGATGACCTGGGCAACGCCATGGCCGCCGGTGACGACATGATCATGATGGGCGGTGGTAACCCCGGGCATATTCCCGAGATCCAGCAGCGCGTGCAGGAGATTCTGGCGGACATGAGCCGGAGCGAGGCGGACGTGAGGCGCCTGGTTGGTGTTTATGACCCACCCCAGGGCGAGAAGCAGTTTATCGCGGCACTGGCCGAACTGCTGAACCGGGAGTATGGCTGGGGGCTGAAGCCCGGGAACATCGCACTTACCAATGGCAGTCAGGCCGCCTTCTTCATGTTGTTCAACATGTTTGGCGGCGATTATGGTGATGGCCATCGGAAGCATATTCTGTTGCCCC
This sequence comes from uncultured Marinobacter sp., assembly GCA_966210405.1. Classification (GTDB taxonomy): domain Bacteria; phylum Pseudomonadota; class Gammaproteobacteria; order Pseudomonadales; family Oleiphilaceae; genus Marinobacter. The sequence continues at coordinate 11,391 of CBIHLH010000069.1, read as the reverse complement.
TGGCTCCGGAGTACATTGGCTACGCCGATGCCGGTATCGAACCGGGACTGTTTCGTGCGGTACAGCCCGATATTTCCTTCACGGGTGCCCACGAGTTCAAATACCGGGTGGATTTTGACGCGGTGGAGGTTACCGGCGAAACGGGGGCCATCTGTGTTTCCCGGCCCACCAACCCCACGGGAAATGTCATTACCGATCAGGAGCTTGCCCGGCTGGAGCAGCTCGCACGCCAGCATGATATTCCGCTGATTGTGGACGGCGCCTACGGTACGCCATTCCCGAGCCTGCTGTTTGTGGACGCGGCCCCCACCTGGAATGATCAGATCATACTGTGCCTGAGTCTCTCAAAACTGGGCCTGCCAGCGGCACGAACCGGTATCGTGATCGCGGCTGAACCCGTTATCAAGGCTCTGTCCGGCATCAACGCCATCATGAATCTCGCTACCGGGAGTTTTGGCGCCATGCTGGCCGAACCGCTGGTGCGATCCGGCGAAATCCTGAGCCTGAGCCGGGATGTGGTGTGCCCATTCTACCGGGCAAAAATGCAAAAGGCGGTGGCGGCGTTCCGCGACGCAATGGGGGAAGACAGTTGCCGCTGGTATATTCACAAGCCCGAAGGGGCGATGTTTCTGTGGCTGTGGTTTCCCGATTTGCCCATCACTAGCCTGGAGCTCTACCAACGGCTGAAGGCGCGGGGTGTGCTGGTGGTGTCCGGGCACTATTTTTTCCCGGGACTGCCGGGAGACGACTGGCGCCACCGCCATGAGTGCCTGCGAGTGACCTATTCCCAGAACGACGAGCGCGTTGCGGAAGGGCTCCGGATCATCGCGGATGAGGTCAGGCGGATCTGGGCGGAGGCCGGTGCAACCGGCTAATTACCGATCTCGGCCTGCTTCAGGGTCAGTTCGTACCGGCTGCCGTCGGGCTCCACCTGAAGCAGGCGGACCAGCAGGTAATGTCGTTGTGGGTCAAACCACATCAAAGTCTCGCGTTTGGAGTTCTCACGAACCTTTTCCGCCTTCAGGGTGTCCGCCTGGCCGGAGGCTGAGCCCTCGCCGAGCACCTCAAAGCGCTCTGTTTCGATGTCCGCGCCATCCAGCACCCGGTATTCCATGGTGCGTTTCCCGTTCTTGATATCCTGATGCAACTGCAGTTGGTACCCCAATGGATCCAACACACCGTCTTCCAGCGTCACCTCGAAGGCCTTGCCCCGGTACTGTCCGGTGGCGATGCCCGCCTCCCAGTCAAAATCGATGGTTTCCGTCCTGTCGCTGATCAGGAAGCCCGACAGCCGGTACCGGTAGCGAATGGGGATGACCTTGCCATTCCGCCATTCAAGAATCAGCGATTCGTCAATATCTGCGATGAATGAATCTACGTCGGTCCGGTACAGCCAGATACCGTTACCATGGGGGGCCAGGGAGCGAGTGGCGCTGCCATTGAGGGACACCCCCTTGTCCACGGAGGCGGAGTAGCTGGCCTCGAACGGCGTCAGCCCGGCGTCGCCGGCGGCCAGAGCGGCGACCGGGAAGCCCAGCCCCAGGACCAACAGAAACGTAAGCAGGATGTGTTGTCCCGGAGCGAGAAACCGGCTGGGAAAAGGCATCATGTTGACCTCGAAGCTGTCATTGATGGCGACAGTCTAGCTGGTCAGGCCGGATTCCGGGATGACAATCTGTTCAGACGCGATCAGTTGTCCGGCAGGCGCATGGGGGTCGTCAGAGGATTCCCGTCAAACAGGACGCAATCCGTCCCCAGTTGAATCCGACCCTCGCAGAACCAGCGCACAACAATAGGATAGAGCAGATGTTCCTTGGCCTGGACTTTCTCGGCCAGGCTCTCGGCATCGTCATTACTGGCCACTGACACCTCAGCCTGGGCGATCACCGGGCCGCCGTCCAGTTCCTCGGTCACAAAGTGAATGGACACGCCGTGGGTTTTATCACCTGCATCCAGTGCCCGCTGATGAGTATTCAGCCCGGTGTAGCGGGGCAGGAGCGATGGATGTACGTTCAGCAGTTTGCCCCGGAAGGCGCGCACAAAATCCGTGGTGAGGATGCGCATGAAGCCCGCGAGTACGATCAGGTCCGGATGATGGCGCAGAATCTCCGCCATCAGCGTGGCATCAAAGTCTTCCCGGCTGTCGTATCGGGTGTGATCAACCACGAAGGTCTGGAGATTGGCCTGGGCGGCCCGCTCCAGTGCGAACGCCCCCGGGCGGTTGCAACCCACCGCGACAATCTGCCCGGGAAAGCCGCGCTCGCGACTGGCGTCGATCAGGGCTTGCAGGTTGGTACCACTGCCGGAGGCGAGCACCAGGATTCGGGGCTGGGGAGCGGGATCTGCCTTCATGCCGACAGCAGCCCGGGCGCGTAACGCACAACAGGTTCCTGGTCGGCGTCGTCCGCCCGCTCGATCAGGCCAACCTGCCAGGCCTGTTCGCCCAGTGCGCCAAGGGTATCGAGGGCCAGCTCGCGCTGGTTGGCCGGAACGCAGACAATCATTCCAATGCCGCAGTTGAAGGTACGGTACATCTCCTCGCTGGCGACGCCTCCGGTGTCTTTCAGCCACTGGAACACCGGGGGGAGTGACCAGCTTTCAGTATCAATGGCCGCGACGGCGCCCTTTGGCAGCACCCTCGGAATATTTTCCGGCAGGCCGCCGCCGGTAATGTGGGACAGTGCACGTACATCCACTTCCCGAATCAGTTGCAGCAGATTTTTCACGTATATCCGGGTGGGCGCCATTAACGCGTTTGCGAGGGTTGTGTCGCCCACGGTCTGGTTCAGGTCGGCGTGACTCACCTCAAGGATTTTGCGGATCAGCGAGTAGCCATTGGAGTGGGGGCCCGAGGAGCCCAGTGCCAGCATCACATCGCCCGCCTGCACCCGGCTGCCATCGATAATCTCACTACGTTCGGCCACGCCCACGCAGAACCCGGCGAGGTCGTAGTCATCACCCTCATACATGCCTGGCATTTCAGCGGTCTCGCCACCCACCAGGGCACAGCCCGCCTGTTCGCAACCCTCGCCAATGCCCGCGACAACCTGGGCAGCCACGTCGACATTCAGTTTGCCGGTGGCGTAGTAATCCAGAAAGAAGAGGGGCTCGGCGCCACCCACAACCAGATCATTCACGCACATGGCCACCAGATCAATGCCGATGCTGTCATGCTTTTGCAACTGCATGGCCAGCCGGAGTTTGGTGCCGACACCATCGGTACCGGAAACCAGTACCGGCTCGTGGTAACCCGCGGGAATGGACACCATGGCGCCAAAGCCGCCGAGGCCGCCCAGCACTTCCGGACGACGCGTCCGGGCAGCGGTTGCCTTTATTCGGCTGACAAGTTCATTACCGGCATCAATATCAACGCCGGCGTCGCGGTAGGTCAGGGAGGGCTTCTGTTCGCTCATGGAGTTCTTAACCATTGGCCAGTGGGTCAGGCGGCGGATTTTAACAGGTGCGCTGTGACGGTCCAAATGTATATTGCTTTTCCGAAACCCGGGCCCGCTACTCACGCCTGGGGGCATGGTGTATCCTATGCGCCATTCATGCGAATTGCAGGGTGTTTCATGTCAGTATCAGGACAAACGTCGGCACGTCAGTCAGCAGCGACCGCGTGGGCGGCGTATTTTTTTGCGCTCATCTGGGTTTTTGCTTCGGCACCGGCGACGGCGGTCAGCGTCTCCGGCCTGTACACGGTGGAGGTGCCGGTAGCCGGCTCGGACCCGGAACAACTGGCCGAAGGCTACGCGGCCGGCCTGAGCCGGGTTCTGGTGCGGGTTTCCGGCAACCGTGATGTGCTGTCACTGGAAGGTGTCGACGCTATTCTGGCAGACGCTGAGTCCCTGCTTCTGTCCTACCAGGTGTTGCGCGGTGCGGACGGTAACAGCCGCCTTAGCATGGCCTTTGGCGCGGTCGGTGTGAATCGCGCCCTGGCCTCTATTGAAGCGCCGGTCTGGGGCGCCAACCGCCCCCTGACTCTGGCGTGGGTTGCGGTAGAGGACCGTGGTACGCGCACGCTGATTACCCAGTCTGTAGAGAGTGGTCCGCCGACAACGGCGTCCGAGGTCTGGTCGTCTGCCTTTCATCGTGCCGCCCGCGAGCGGGGGCTGCCCATTGTCCTGCCTCCGGCCAGCGTTCAGGGAGACCGGCAGTTACTGTCCGAAATCTGGGGGCAGTTCATTGACAGCGTGAGAAGGGCTTCCTCGGCCATTGATCACGATGTTCTTGCCCTGGTTCGGGTCAATCAGTCTGGCGGCCAGTGGCGTGCCGGTTGGGTTTTTGACGGTGTGCAATTGACCGACAGCGAAGAATCCCTGAGCGCCAACACTCCGGAGGCGCTGGCCGAAGCCGTGGTGAATCGCTGGGCGGAACTCTACGCCGAGCGCTATGCAGTGGCTGCGGGCGACATTGGTGAATTGCCTCAGGTCGATATTGTTCTGAAAGGGGTCACAACGCTCGCTGATTATGGCAAAGCCAGCCAGGCACTGGAGAGTTTCACGCCGGTGGTGAGTGTGGGGGCGTCCCGGGTCAAAGGCAATCAGCTTACTCTGACAGTGGCGTTTTCCGGTGAACTGGACCAGCTCAAGCAATACATTGCACTGGATCCGCGATTTGTCGCGATCGAAGGCGCGGCGGTGTCCACAGCACCGTCGGATCTGACCCGTGAAACCCCTGTTCAACCGGAGCCGGAGCCGCAATCACCTCCGCCATCAGGGCAGCCTGCGGATCCGGGCCTGACCGACGACGGGAGCCCGGAGGCCATTGACAGCAAAGGTCCGGCGGATCAGGCCATGTTCAGTTACCAGCCCGTGCCGGTGGATGAGCAGGAAGCGGAGCAGGCCTTTGAATCCTTGTATCAGGTGCTCTATTACCGCTGGCAGCCGGAACCGGTTATCAGCAATGGTGGTGGAAAGTAAAACGCCGTTGCACGACACGACGGCAACGTAACGCCGTACGTTGCAAGCTGGAGGGAGTCTTGTGAAAACGCAACGCTGGCGCTGGATTCCCAATGCCCTGACGTTTTTGCGCCTGCTTCTGATCGTTCCTTTTGCGGCGGCCCTGCTGATGGAGGATTACCGGCGTGCTCTGGTGATTTTTTTCGTGGCCGCCGCCACAGATGCCTGCGACGGCTTTCTGGCCAGGCATTTCAACTGGCGGACCCGCCTGGGTGCCATTGCCGACCCCCTGGCGGACAAGGCGCTGTTGCTTACTGCCTATCTCATGCTGACCTTGACGGGCGTCTTACCCCTGTGGCTGTTTGCCCTGGTGCTTGGCCGGGATGTGTTGATCGTGGGTGGGGCACTGGCGTTTCATTACGGTGTTGGCCGGTTCGATATGCAGCCCAGTTTGCCCGGGAAAGTGAATACGTTCGTGCAGATTCTCGTGGTGCTCGCCATTATCATTCTGCAGGCAGGCATGCCCATGCAACCCTGGGTGCTCAACGCCGGCATTATGCTGGTTGCAGTGTCAGCGGTGGTCAGCGGCGGTCACTATCTGGTGGTGTGGGGACTGAGGGCATGGAGGGCAACCCGGTCGTGAATAGGTCACAACTGATCCTGGGCGTCCGGCTCCGGGACGATGCCCGGTTTGACAATTTTCATGGTGACCGCAACCGGGCGGCCATGGAGCGCCTGTATTCGGTCTGCCGGCAGCCGGCGGGTCTGCCAGTGGTCGCGATCTGCGGCGTGCCGGATACCGGCAAGAGTCATCTGCTTCAAGCGGTCTGTCACCATGCCGAACGCGACGGGCGCGTGGCGGTGTGCATCAGTCTCGCCGAACTGGAGCCATTCGGTCCGGAGGCCCTGGCGGGTCTGGATTCCCGGGAGTTTATCTGTCTTGATGATCTGGACCGGATTGCCGGACTTCGGGAGTGGGAAGAGGCGGTTTTTCACCTGTACAATCGAGTACAGGATCAGGGCGGTCTGCTGATCGTCAGTCTGTCCGGGGTGCCCGGAGAACTGCCTTTTGAATTGGCCGACCTGGTGTCGCGCCTGAGCCATGGCCTGATCATCCAACTGGGCATCTACCGGGACGACGACCGGCTCAGAATTCTGACCGCCCGGGCAGAACAGAGGGGCCTGACCATGGCGGACGATGTGGCCGTTTATATTCTGCGCCGGGCTCCAAGGAAACTGGGGGAGTTGCTGGCCATTCTCGATACCCTGGATGAGAATTCTCTGCAGGCCCAGCGACGGCTGACGATACCCTTCGTGAAAACGGTTATGGGCTGGTGATAAAGGCGAATGCCGGATGGAATCCGTTCCGCAGGGGACACCGGTGATAAACGATAACGGCTTAAAGGGAGAGGTGACATGAGACGGGTTGTATTCAATCAGAAAGGCGGTGTGGGAAAATCCAGTATCACATGCAACCTTGCGGCCATCAGCGCGGCCCGGGGCAAGCGCACCCTGGTTGTGGATCTTGATCCGCAGGGCAATTCCACACACTATCTGCTGGGCAAGCCCGCCAGCGAGCTCCGGGACACCGCGGCCGATTTGCTGGAGCAGACCGTCGCGTTCACTGTATTCAACCGCCGTCCGGACGAATTCGTGCACGCGTCACCCTTCAACAACCTGTTTGTCATGCCGTCCAGCCCGGAACTGGATTACCTGGAGCGTAAACTCGAAGCCAAACACAAAATCTATAAGTTGCGCGAGGCCCTGAAAAAGCTGGGCGAATCCTTCGACGAGATCTACATCGATACCGCGCCGGCCCTGAACTTCTATACCCGTTCCGCGCTGATCGCTGCCCAGCGCTGTCTGATTCCGTTTGACTGTGATGATTTCTCACGTCAGGCGCTGTACAGCATCCTCAATGAGATTCGTGATCTTCAGGAAGATCACAACGATGAGTTGGTGGTGGAGGGTATTATTGCCAACCAGTTCCAGCCCCGTGCCACGCTGCCGCGTCAGTTGGTAAAAGAACTGATCGAGGAAGGCCTGCCGGTGCTGCCGGTGCGCCTGTCGAGCTCGGTGAAGATGAAGGAATCCCACCAGAGCCGGCAGCCATTAATTCACATGGCCCCCAGCCACCCACTGACCCGTCAGTATGAAGACCTGTTTCGTGTTCTGCACGGCGAGGCTGTGGAGCTGGAGCCACTTGCGGATTAGGGCGTTAGGGTCATGACAGAGTCCAGTCGAACGCTTGGGCAGGTCGCCGACAGCCTGCTCAGGGTGGAAATTGAATTGCGCCAGTTGGGCGTTTGGGAAATGGAGCCGCCGTCCGACCGGGCGCTGCAAAGTACCCAGCCCTTCTGTATTGATACCCTTGAGTTTACCCAGTGGTTGCAGTTTGTATTCGTGGCCCGCATGAAGGGGCTGATCGAGAACGATCAGCCGCTGCCATCGGTGTCCGGCATCGCTCCGATGGCGGAAGAGCATTTCCGTAACCGCCCCGAGTCCGGCGCGGCTCTGGTGCGTGAGCTGGAAGCCATTGACCGGCTGCTCTCTGGCGGTTAGCCCGCTTCCGGGTCAGTCGAGCCTCATGGAGAGGTCGGTGGCCCGCAGGTCTTTGGTGAGCGCGCCGATGGAAATGTAATCCACGCCGGTTTCGGCAACCGGCACCAGGGTTTCGGAATGGATGCCTCCGGAGGCTTCCAGCTTCGCCCGTCCGGCGTTCAGGGATACTGCGGCGCGCATATCGGACAGGGAAAACTCGTCAAGCATGATGATGTCGGCGCCGGCGTCCAGCGCCTGGCTCAGTTCGTCCAGGTTTTCGGTTTCCACCTCCACGGGCTTGCCGGGGGCAATGCGTCGGGCTTCGTGAATGGCCTGGGCGATGGAACCGCAGGCGGCAATGTGGTTTTCCTTGATCAGGAAGGCATCCCACAGGCCCAGCCGATGATTGTAGCAACCGCCGCAGGTCACGGCGTATTTCTGGGCGAGACGCAACCCCGGCAGGGTTTTCCGGGTATCGAGCAGTTTCACGCCGGTGTGCGCCACTCGGGCGGCATAGTCCGCACAGGTGGTGGCCACCCCGGACAGGGTTTGCAGCCAGTTCAGTGCTGCGCGTTCCCCGGTCAGCAGGCTTCGGGCCGGCCCTTCGAGGCGAAACAGGACTTGGTCCGGTACCACCTGATCACCATCCCGCACCACCCAATGGACCGCCACGCTCTTGTCTACCTGCCGGAAAACTTCATTGACCCAGGCCTGGCCGGCAATGACGGCATTGTCCCGGGTGATAACCCGGGCCGTGGCCAGGGTGCCGTCGGGAATCAGTCTGGCCGTGATGTCACCGTCGCCCACATCCTCCCGGAGGCTCTGGGCAACGGTTTCGATCCGGGATTGGTGAAGCTGTTCGGCGGAAATCATGGCGTGGCGTCCGGTGGTGTCGGGAGTTTTGGTTCGGGCAGCTGATTCTAAAGCCCGCGGCGGGTTTCGCCAAACATTCGTCGTGTCAGTGCTAAACTGTGACCCAGGTTCGATCTACACAAAAGGTGACAAAATCTGACACAAGGTGACGTTCGCAGCTCGTATGATGTGCAATCAGGTGTATTTCACATCTCCGCAATGTCCGATCCGGAGCAGCCCAATGGCGCAGGATAACAAGGTTGTCAGCTTTTCAGGCCAGAAGCAGAGCCGGAGGCTTGCCCTGCCGCCGGCGCTTGTGCGTTTGCGTGACGCATCGGGTCAGTCGCTGAAGGCCGTACTTGGGAGCTTTTTCGACCGGGCGGATGACGCCCTGTTTGAACTGGCTGACAGGGCCGGCTCCAATCTGGACCAGACGGCCTATTTCGACGCCATGCGCGAGTTGCGCCTGCGCCGCAAGGCGATGATCGTATCCGTACTGCAGTATGTCAGCCAGGCATTCAATGATATTGGCCGCTTCCAGCCTCGTACATCGGGCAGCTCCCTGGACGACGTGGATCAGGATTCCCTGAGCCTGCTGGATCATTCGGAGCTGGAACAGCAGGTGGCCATCGACAACCTGATTAACAAACTTCGCAATCGTTACCCCGATGCCATTCGTCTGCTGTGCCTGCGGGTCAACCATCTGGTGCCAGGCACTGAACTGTCCGATGGTCAGATGCCACTGAGCCCGGAGGTTATTTGCGGTGGGGTTGCGGAGGCCTGCGCGGATCTTGATATTGATATTCGTGCCAAGCTGGTGGTCCTGAAGTTGTTTGACCGATTGCTGGCCGACACCCTCGGGGAGTTCTATCAGGAAGCAAACCGCACGCTGATTCGTGAGGGCGTTCTGCCGGATATGAAGCGACCACCGGTTGGTCGGTCGCAACCGGCCGGGCACCGAGGCAAAGCGTCGGCGCCGGTGTCGCCCCCGCAAGCGCCGGTGGGCGAGGCGGGCGGAACGAGCTACGGCGGGGGTTCCCAGGCAACGTTTTCCGAGCTGAGTGCCCTGCTACACCGTGGTGAGGAGGCGTTGGGAGGCGCAACGCCCGGATCGGTCGCCGGTGAGGGTTATCTGGATACGGAGCGACTGATGGCGAGGCTGAGCGACGCCCAGTCCTCCTGCGGACAGTGGGAGACCGGTAAGGTGGTGCCGCTGAACCAGCAACTACAGCCGGTTTTGCTGACCGAGAGCGGCCAGAAACTGAGTGTCGGGCAAGTCGACGGCGATGTGATCAAGCTGGTATCCATGTTGTTCGATTTTATTCTGGAAGACCGACAGCTCAACCCGGTCATGAAGGCTCTGATCGGGCGACTGCAGATTCCGGTGCTGAAAGTGGCACTGAGCGACAAGAATTTCTTCAATCGCGGGGGGCATCCGGTCCGCAAGCTGCTCAATGAGCTGGCACTGTCTGCCATGGGCTGGAGCGAAAAGCGTGAGGGCCAGCGTGATCCGTTGCGCGACAAGATTGAATCGGTGGTGGACCGGATTCTCAATGAGTTTATCGACAACGTGTCGCTGTTTGAGGAATTGCTCAAGGATTTCAGCCACTTTATGGATCTCGACCGTCGGCGTCGGGAACTGGTGGAGCAGCGGCTCCGGGACGCGGAAGAGGGCAGGGCGCGGCAAGAACGGGCGACCGAAGCCGCCCAGGACCTGATCGGTCATCTGGTAAAGGAACGCGAGGTTCCGCAACCGGTGAGCCAGTTGCTGAATGAGGCCTGGGTCAAGTATTTGCAGTGGGTGGTGTTGCGCGAAGGCGAAGACAGTCGGCGCTGGGCTGAGGCCCGGGATCTGACCGAGCGCCTGGTCTGGAGTGTTGATCCGCGGCCAGTGGCGGAGGGGACTCGCAGCGAGCTGCTCAGGGCCATCCCGTCCATCGTTGACGAGCTTCGGAAAGCCTTGCTGGAGATCGCCTGGGACCCGTTTGCCACCGATGCCGCCATCCGCGACCTGGAACTGGCCCACGTGGATGTGTTCCAGCGGCTGGTTACGGCGCCTTCCCGCTCTGAACCGGTTATAGCGACGCCCGTCGACGACCCACAGGAAGTGGTGGCCCGGGCCGACCGGCCGGAGCCTGAGCTCCGATCCGCGGAGCCGGCAGAGCCGGATGCGTCCGGGTTGGCCACCCCTGAGCCGTTGATCGTGCCCGCCTCCGGGTCGATGACGGAGCCTGCCACAGACACCGTCATATCCGGGGAGGATGCCGGAGATGCGGCCGATGCGCCTTCGATTGACCAGCGCTGGCTGGATCAGGCGGATGGCCTGCGGGTAGGCTCCTGGATTGAACTGACCCGGGATTCGACCAAGGTGCGGTGCAAGCTGGCAGCCTTCATAAAGGCCACGGGTAAATACATTTTTGTGAATCGAAGCGGTGCCAAGGTCGCGGAATTCCATCGCCAGAATCTGGCCGAGGCCATGGCCGCTGGCGACATCGGTATGCTGGATGACGGCCTGATTTTTGATCGGGCGCTGGAATCGATCATTGATAACCTGCGTAACAGTCGCAAGGACTGAATCTTGGTAACCCGGGCGACTTTGTGATTCAATCAGGGCTTGTGTAACACTCTGATCACCACGGATTTCCCTTGCCCGAGCCTGACGTTTTCCCTGACCACGACATGCCCCCAGCCGATCCGGCCTCCCTCCGGGAAACCGGCCTGCTGCCCTCGTCCCGGTGGTGCCCGTCGCCCAACTTCGGGGTCCGGCCGGAGGGTACAGCCATCTCCCTACTGGTGGTTCACAACATCAGTTTGCCACCTGGGCAGTTTGGTGGGCCGGAAATCGAAGCGTTTTTCTGCAATTGTCTCGACCACTCCGCCCATCCCTACTTTGAAACCATCGCCGGGATGCAGGTCTCCGCACATGCACTGATTCGCCGGGATGGCTCGCTGGTGCAGTTTGTCAGCCTGCTGGACCGGGCGTGGCACGCCGGGCGATCCCGTTTTGCCGGTCAGGACGAGTGCAACGACTTTTCCATCGGTATTGAACTCGAAGGAACCGACGAGCTGCCCTATACCGGGGAGCAGTACCGCTGCC
>CBIHLH010000068.1:0-19987 GCA_966210405.1 uncultured Marinobacter sp. | reverse complement strand
GAGATCTTTGCTCAGATTGATGAAGAGTTTTCCGGGCAACCCTCAATGACCGCATAACGGTGCCCAGCAAAATGGGGTCAGACCCCAAGACATTTGGCCCGGTAAAATGCACGGGGGTCTGACCCCGGGCATGGCTGTCCGGTACACTAGCGGTTCCGAGCAAACGACAAGCAGGAGCCGCTATGCAATACCTTCACACCATGATTCGTGTCAGCAACCTGGATGATTCCCTGCACTTTTTCTGCGACTTGCTTGGCCTGACAGAAATCAGCCGGAAGGATAGCGAGAAAGGCCGCTTCACCCTGGTGTTTCTTGCGGCGCCGGAGGATGAGGTGCGTGCCCGGGAAGACAAGGCGCCGATGATCGAGCTGACGTATAACTGGGATCCGGAAACCTACTCCGGCGGGCGCAACTTTGGTCACCTGGCTTACCGGGTGGATGACCTATACGCGTTATGCGAGCACTTGCAGGCGAATGGCGTCACCATCAACCGCCCCCCGAGGGATGGCCACATGGCGTTTGTACGCTCGCCCGACGGCATTTCCATTGAACTGTTGCAAAAAGGCGAAGCGCTTTCTCCGAAAGAGCCCTGGGCCAGCATGGGCAATACCGGTACCTGGTAAGTGCTTGTGCTTGGGTCAGACCCCAAGACATTTGCCCTGGCGAAATGCCCTGGGGTCTGACCCCAGAATTCTGGCCCTCATTTTTATTCATAGCATTGGAATAGGATTGAGGAATGCACTTTAGTAAACTAAGCTAATCAAACTAAGTTTACGTTTTGGGTGAGCCATGGAAACCGTCAATATGCATGAAGCCAAAACCAGGCTTTCCTCTCTGGTTGATAAAGCAATGAAGGGGGAGTCTTTTATCATTGCCAAAGCGGGTAAGCCGGTAGCGCGTGTTACTGCGATTAAAAGTCCTGAGCCTGGTTCCGAGCGTCGTCTGGGTTTTATGAAAGGTCAGATCAGAGTGCCGGACGACTTTGATCGTATGGCGGAGCAGGAAATTGCAGACATGTTCGGGGGGTAACCGTTGAATATCCTTCTGGACACCCACATCCTTTTATGGGCCGCTGGCGCGCCGGAGCAATTGGCGCCTGAGGCCTTGTCACTTTTGGCTGATCCGCAGCAAACGCTTTATTTCAGCTCGGCGAGTATCTGGGAAATTGTGATCAAGAACGGTTTGGGTAGGGACGATTTCCAGGTTGATCCACACCTGCTGCGCAGGGGACTCCTCGAAAATGACTACCGGGAGCTCGCCATCACTGCGCAACATGCGTTGGGTGTGTCACATTTACCGCCGATTCACAAAGACCCGTTCGACCGAATTCTGGTGGCTCAGGCAGAATTCGAGGGTTTCCTGCTAATTACCAGTGACGATCAGGTTGCGCAATATCCGGGGCCCGTTCGAAAAGTATGACCGGGGTCGGACCCCAAAAAATTCAGATTCCGAATCGGGCCTTCATGTCTTCCTGAAATTCCCGGGTGCCGAGGGCCGTGCCGGCAATGGCGGCGTATCGAATGGCATCGTCCATGCCTTTTGGTGTCGGGCTGGCCACAAAGGCCCGGTAGCTATCGAGGCGCTTGGCCGGGTCTGGGTGGTAGTTCAGGTAACAGGGGTGGGGGGTGTGCAGTTTTGATCGCAGTCCGTAGCCATGGCACCGGTAGCTGGACCACTGGCAGTCCCCTGCATACTCCACCATGCCTGCCTTCACCGGGTTCAGTTCGATATACCGCTGGCACTGCAGAAAATAGCACTCGGTATCCACCAGGCAGGATTTGAATCGGCCTTCCCAGAGAGTGCCGGAGCGCTCATATTTGTGATTGAAGTACTGGGCATAGCGCTGGCCGACGGCCTTCATGAACAGGGAAAGCGACTGATCGGTATGTGGCGTAACCAGAAGGTGGGTGTGATTGTCCATCAGAACCCAGGCATGAATATCCACCTCGTGCTCTTCACGGTAGCGGGAGAGAAACGTCGCGTAGGTGGCTTTGTCTGCAAAATCCTGAAAACACATCTGCCGGTTATTCCCCCGCTGAATCACATGCTGGGGCATCCCGGCCGGGCAAATCCTTGGTCGGCGAGGCATTTCACATTCCTTGTGAACTGAATTGTAAGCGTGATAATTTGCCTCACCCAACCGCCAATTTCAAGTTGGGGTCAGACCCCAAGACATTTCGCCCGGCAAAATGCACTGGGGTCTGACCCCAACATTCAGGATGTGACCATGCATTACAGCGCCATTCTTCCGGATGTAATTAAAGTGGCAGACGAAGCCAGTGAGCGGGTTCTGCATATCTATCAGTCTGACTTCAAGGTGAATTACAAGGAAGATCAGTCGCCCATCACGGCGGCGGATCTGGCCAGCCATGACATCATCGTGCGTGGCCTGCGCGGCATCAGTCATGACATTCCCATTCTCTCGGAAGAGGGCAAGGAGATTCCCTGGGAGGAGCGCAAGCACTGGCGGCGGTTCTGGCTGATTGATCCCATCGACGGCACCCGGGATTTTACCCAGCGCACCGGCGAATTCACCGTTAACATCGCGCTGATCGAGAACGGCGAGCCCATATTGGGCGTGGTCACCGCGCCGGCCCAGCACGAAGCCTACTGGGGCGTGAAAGGAGAGGGTGCCCACAAGCGGGACCGTAACGGCAAAGTTCGTCGCATCCAGGTGGCGGAACCCAAAGCCGCCCGGCGCGTTGTTGCCAGCAAAAACCACCTGAATGACGAAACCCGAACCTTCATCGACAGCCTGGGCGAGCACGAACTGGTGCAGGCCGGCAGCTCCCTGAAATTCTGCCGCATCGCCGAGGGCCATGCCGACATCTACCCGCGCCTGAGCCCCACCTGTGAATGGGATACCGGAGCGGCCCAGGCTGTACTGATGGCGGCCGGTGGCAAGGTGCAAACCCTGGGCGGTGAGCCGCTCAAATACGGTAAACAAGATGTGTTAAATCCGTATTTTATTGCGTCAGGAAGCTGGTATCGTTAATCGCATGACCTGGTACGCACTCCAACACAAACCCGCCCAGGGCGACCGCGCCCTTACGCACCTCCAGAACCAGGACATCGCCTGCTTCTACCCGAAAATCACTGTAGAGAAGATCAAGGCCGGAAAGCGCAGCAAAAAGCTGGAGCCCCTGTTCCCCGGCTACCTGTTCGTCAACCTTGATCAGACCGACCCCATGTGGTCCAAGCTGCGTTCCTCCCGGGGCGTATTGCGAATTGTCAGCTTTTCCAACAAACCCGCCGCCATCAGCGACGATGTCATCCTGCACATCAAAAACAGCCTCGACTCCGTAGCAGAGCAGGGCGGCATCAAACCCGGCCAGGCGGTCCATCTCAGCGAAGGCCCCTTTGAAGGCGTCAGCGCCATCTTCCAGGCCTACGATGGCGAAGAACGCGCCATCGTGCTGATCAGCTTCATGCAAAAGCAGCAACGGGTAAAAGTGCCGGTGTCTGCGCTAAAACCTGAACGCTAAGCTGGGGTCAGACCCCAAGGTATTTCACCGGGCGAAATGCATTGGGGTCTGACCCCAGATTGGATATTGTCACTTGCGTGTCACATGGGATGCCGTAGAATCGTCACGCTTCTGAAACAGAACATTCACTGACCGACAGGGACTTAGTTGGGATTCAGTTGTTCCCTTCCTTATTGTCGTTATTGTCGTTATTGTCGTCTCCCTGTCGCTTTGCGGATAATCTAACGTCATGACCTCAAAACACTGGGCCCTGGTTGGTGGGGCGGTAGCGTGCCTGTTCAGTTTTTCGATAGCCGCGGCACCCTGGCTGGAGCCCGGAGACCCTAGAGCCCGGTTTGCGGCGCAGAAACTGGCGGATAGGGGTCACCTGGATCGTGGTGTCACTACCTGGCCGCTTATGTGGGCAACCGTTCATAACGGGCTTGGGTCTGGAATCGCCGGTGACCATCAGTCCGTTGGCAGCGCGGCGGCTTATCTGCGATTCGAGAAAGAACAGCAGGCCTCGCCGGGCTTTCGGGCGGAAATAACACTTGCCGCCACCAACGACGTACCGGTAGTTCAGGGCTTCGAACAGGCAGTGACCGCCGAGGGCCTGGCCTCCGTGAATCTCCAGTGGCAAGGCGAACACTGGGCCGCCGGCCTGAACCCAACATACGCCCACAATCCGGAAGACGACGAATCGTTGCGGTTGGACAACAGTTACCTCGCCGCCACGGCGGGCAATTGGGTGTTCGGCGCCGGCGCCATTGATCGCTGGTGGGGGCCGGGCTGGCAGTCCAGCCTTATTCTTTCCGACAACGCCCGGCCACTGCCGGCGGTGTGGCTCAATCGTAAGGACGCCAACGCGCCACAAACAGACTGGCTGGAATGGATAGGCCCCTGGCAGTTCACGGTATTTGCCGGCCAGTTTGAGGAAGAACGCGCCATTCCAGACGCAAAGCTGATTGGAATGCGACTCACAGTACGACCGATCCAAGGGCTCGATATTGGCTTTTCCCGGGCCATCATGTTTGGTGGCCAGGGCCGCCCGGAAGGCGCGTCCACCATCTGGAACGCCCTGATCGGTCGTGACAATGGCCAACTCGAGGAAAACGACCCCGGCAACCAGCTCGGCAGTATCGACGTTCGCTACGGCTTTGCCCTCGGCCAACAGTCCATGGGCGTGTACGGGCAAATGATGGGCGAAGACGAAGCCGGTGCCTTCCCGGCCCGCAAATCCTGGCTCCTGGGCGTGGACATGACCGGTCAACTCTTCGGCCATGATCAGCAATGGTTTGCCGAGTACACCAATACCCTGGCAGACGACTTTCCCGGCGATGCCATGCCCAATATCACCTACGATCACTCTCGCTACAGAAGTGGCTATCGTTATAATGGCAGAACCCTCGGTGCCAGCGTCGACGGCGATTCAGAGGCCATCACTCTGGGGCTGTTCAACTTCTTTCCCGACGGACGAAACGCCTCCGCCAGGCTCAGCTACGTGGACTTCAACAAAGACGGTGCCAACCAAACGGTCGTGACCACCCCCGACATTCAATACGCCGTGGCGGAAGGCAATCAGCAAGCTGTTATCGCGACCATAGGCTACGGCCTGCCATTGCTGAATGGCTGGCTCGACCTGACAACGAGTTTTACTGATAAAAAATTGCAGCTCATCAACGGTGTGCAAAGCCAGTGGTCCGCAGAGGCCACCTGGCGCTACCGATTTTAGAATCAGGGGCTGAATTAGGGGTCTGACCCCTTGGGGTCAGACCCCAACTTTGCCCAGCCCAGAACAAGGGGTCAGACCCCACCGTCCAAACTCCCAACTCCCGGATCTAAATAACCCGTGAACCTGAAAAGCCTACTCGCAACCGCGGCCTTCCTGCTCCCCATGGCAGCCAGCGCCCAGTCCATCACCCCCGCCCAGATCGAACAATTCAAAAGCCTCCCGCAGGCACAGCAGGAAGCCCTGGCACGGCAATACGGCGTGGACCTGGACAGCCTGCAAGCGGGCAACCTCCAGAACCAGCGCCCTCAGGAGATAGATGTGGTTCGGCCGGCCAACGGCAACCAGCAAGGGGAAACAGGCCAGAACGGCACCGGCGACGAAGAACAGAACCGGCAAATCAGCGAAAAAGGTGGTGAAGAGCCGGGAGGCCTCAAGCCTTTCGGTTACAACCTCTTTGCCGGCGAACCAACCACCTTTGCGCCGGTTACCGAAATCCCGGTACCCTCCGAATACACCCTCGGCCCGGGCGATGTGCTCCGGGTTCAACTCTGGGGCAACCAGAACAAGCAGCTTGAGCTGCCGGTGTCTCGCGATGGCACCATCGATTTCCCGGAACGCGGCCCGGTGTCTGTGGCGGGGCAAAACTTTCAGCAGGTCCGGGACCAGCTTACCCAGCTCGTATCAGAGCAGTACATTGGCGTAAAAGCGGCGGTGTCCCTGGGGGAGTTACGCAGCATGCGCGTGTTTATCCTGGGCGAAGCCAGAACGCCCGGCTCCTACAGCGTAAGCTCGCTTTCCACCATCACCAACGCGCTGTACGTCTCTGGTGGCATTAAAAACACCGGCTCCCTCCGTAACGTGCAGCACAAGCGCGATGGCAAACTGATCGGCACCCTGGATCTTTACGACCTGCTGCTGAAAGGCGACACCTCAGACGATGCCCGCCTGCAGGCCGGCGACGTAATCTTTATTCCCCCCGTCGGCCCCCGGGCGGGCATCGGCGGTGAAGTGTATCGCCCGGCCCTGTACGAAATCGGCACGCAAACCAGCCTCCAGGAACTGGTGCGCCTGGCCGGCGGCCTCACCCCCCAGGCCTACCCGCAGATCACCAAAATTGAACGCACCAACGAGGATTACCTGCGCATCATTGCCGAAGCAGACCTCACCCAGGCCACCGGGAAAAACGCCCGGGTGCAGTCCGGAGACCGGGTTACCGTTGCCTCCATCGCCGACGTGACTGGCCAGTACATTGAAATCAAAGGCGCCGCCACCCGTACCGGTAAATACGCCTGGGTGCCCGGCATGCGCGTGAGCTCCGTTATCCGCAACCTGGATGCAGGCCTGCTCTCCTTCGCAGACACCAACTACGCCGCCATCGTGAGAACCGACCCGGAGACCCACCGTATTTCCGTGCTCAACCTGGAGCTGAAAGCCGCCGTCACCCAGCCGGGCAGCCCGGAAGACCTGATCCTGCAGGAAAAAGACCAGTTACTGTTCTTCACCAACGCCGGAAAAGTGTCGTTTGAGCTTGATATCACAGAGCGGGGAGACAGGCAGAGAGAGAGGGAGTCAGAGTCAGCGGAAGGCATTCCACCGGAAGGGAATCAGCAGACAGATATATCGGAAGAGGAGGCTCGCGATCAGAAAGAGCTAAAAAGGAAAGCCCGGAACTATTCGAGAGAGACACTGTTCGCGCCAGTCATCAAACGCCTGAAATCCCAAGCAGGCCCCAACAGCCCGCAACAAATCATGGGCATTTCAGGCCCGGTCCGGTACCCCGGCGAATACCCGTTGCCGGTCTCCGGCACCGTGAAAGACGCCATCTTCGTGGCCGGCGGGCTCACCGATTCCGCCTCCCTGTATTCCGCCGAACTGGCCCGGCGCTACACCGACGACAACGGCGTGGAGCAAACCCGCATCATAGAGGTAGACCTTACCAAGGCAATGCTCAACACCAGCGATATCCGACTGCAAAGCCGCGACCGGCTGCTGATCAAATCCGTACCCTCGTTCGGAACAACGCGAACCGTCACCCTGAGCGGCGAAGTACTTTACCCCGGCGAATATACCTTCCGGGAAGGCGAAACCCTTGAGCACGTTATTGAACGTGCCGGCGGCCTCACCAACAACGCCTTCCCACGGGGCGCCGTCTTCACCCGGGAAAAACTCCGCCAACTGGAAGCCCAGAGACTGAGGGAGGCCGAGGAACGGCTGAAAGGCGACCTGCTGGGCGTACAGCTGGAAGGCGATGGCTTCGGTGGCAAGAAAGCCCAGCAAGTGGACCAGGTGCGTGGCCTGCTCGAAGATGTTCAAAGCAGCCGCCCCGTCGGCCGCATGGTGATCAACCTGCCCGCCGTACTGGCCGACAGCGGCTACCAGCCCATTCGCCTGCAGGACGGCGACGAACTCACCGTACCGGCCATCCCGCAGGCCGTGAGCGTATTCGGCGAAGTGCAGTTCCCCACCAGCCACCTGCACACCGCCGGCCTCACCGTGGATGACTACCTCGAACGCAGTGGCGGCCCCACCCGCCAGGCCGACGAAGACCGGATCTACGTCGTGAAAGCCGACGGCTCCGTGATGCTGCCGGAACAAAGCGCCTGGTTCGGCGGCCGCAGCCAGCAACTGCAGCCTGGCGACACCATCATCGTCCCCATCGACGTAGACCGCCTGAACCAGCTCGAACTCTGGACCAACGTCAGCCAGATCGTCTATCAGATGGCCCTGGGTGCTGCCGCCGTAGGCAACCTTTAAGGGCTGATTTGCCACGGAATCCGCGGAAGAGCACGGAAGAAAAGATTAGAACCAATTTGTCTCTTTATTTTTCCGTGCCCTTCCGTGGATTCCGTGGCAAAAACCGCACTCAGGTCAATCTGACATTGTGACCGGTCTTAAGACTGCGTTTGCACGACAAATGTTGTACAATGTAAGACATGGCAGCACAAACGGAGAGCCCAATGAAGACCGACATGCTTAGCACCCGCATCGACCACGACACCAAAGTCGCGTTCTCAACTATTTGCGACGAGGTGGGGCTTAGCCCTTCACAGGCAATCAAGCTGTTTGCCCGGGCCGTGATCAATTACGGGGGAATCCCGTTTGAACTGAAAGCGCCCCAACCGAACGAAACAAGCGTTGCCGCCATGCAGGAACTGCTGGAAGGCAAAGGGCACAGTGCGGAGTCACTGGATAGCCTTGTAACAGACGTCACGGATGGCAAAGTCACACATGCACAACCTTGAGTATTCGACGCAGTTTAAAAAAGACTTCCGAAAAATAACGAAACGGTCCATTCCAGACATTGTTGAAGTGTGCCGTGTCATCTCGATGTTACAGCGCGACGAGCCACTGGGCGAAAAGCACGTTGATCACCCTCTTATAGGCAACTGGCAAGGCTTCAGGGACTGCCATGTGATGCCGGATCTGGTGCTAATCTACAGATTGCATGATGGTGCCTTACAGCTCGCCAGAATCGGCAGTCACAGTGAGCTTTTCTAGTTTTTATTAATTTTTCCGTGCCCTTCCGTGGCTAAAAAATCTCTATGACCCAAACACCAGACCCCCAGCACTACCCAGACGACGAAATCGACCTTCGCGAACTCTTCGCCACCCTCTGGGCCGGCAAATGGCTGATCATCGCCATTACCTTCGTCTTCGCCGTCGCCGGCGTCGCCTACGCCCTCTACAAGCCCAATATCTACCAGGCCAGCGTACTGCTCGCGCCCGCCAACGAAGAGGGCGGCGTAAGCGGCCTCGCTGGCCAACTTGGTGGCCTGGCCAGCCTTGCGGGCATCAGCCTCGGCGGTGGCGGCTCCAACCAGACGGTCATCGCCCGGGAAGTGCTGCAATCCCGCGCCTTCCTGGCGGATTTCATCCGGCGCCATAACCTGGAAGTGCCACTCATGGCCACCGAAGGGTGGAATGTTAAAAACCAAACCTGGGTTTATGACCGCGACGTGTACAACCCCGACACCAACGAATGGCTCACCGACGAAGAGGGTGAAAGCTACAAGCCAATCGACTGGGACCTGGTGAAAGCGTTCAGGGAAAACCACCTGAACGTAAGTGAGAACAAAGACAACGGCATGATCACCGTCAGCGTAGAAAGCCTCTCCCCCCCGGCGGCACAGCAATGGGCCGAATGGCTGGTGGCGGATATCAACGAGCACATGCGCCGGGAAGACGTGGCCGAAGCCAGCGCCCGAATCGATTACCTCGAAGACAAACTGAACGACACCAACGTGGCGGGCATGCAGCAAGTGTTCTATCAGCTTATCGAAAGTGAGACCCGTACGGTGATGCTGGCCAACGCTCAACAGGAGTATGTGTTCGAGACCGTAGACCCGGCGGTGGTGCCCCAGGAAAAGAGCGAGCCCAAACGTGCGCTCATAGCCATCGTGGCAACCTTGCTAGGCGGCATGCTCGGCGTATTCATCGTATTCATCCGAGCCTTCATCCGCAGCGGAAAAGAGCCGGAAGCAAACAGCCTGAATCCTGAAAAAGGGGTTTGAATAAGGGGTCTGCCCCCCCCCGGGTCAGACCCCACCTTAGACCGCCCACTCAAAAGCCAGCAAGCAACCTCAAACCCAGAGCAATCGAAAAATGAAACTCCTGATAACCGGCGGAGCCGGCTTCATAGGCTCTGCCGTCATCCGCCACATCATCCAGAATACTCAAGATGAAGTGGTCAACCTCGACAAACTCACATACGCCGGCAACCTCGAAAGCCTGGCGGAAGTGAGCGACAGCCAGCGTTACGCCTTCGAACACGTCGACATCTGCAACCGCGCCGAAATGGACCGCGTACTGGCCCAACACCAGCCAGACGCCATCATGCACCTGGCCGCCGAAAGCCACGTAGACCGCTCCATAGACGGCCCGGCAGACTTCATAGAAACCAACATCGTAGGTGCCTACACCCTGCTGGAAGCCGCCAGAGCCTATTGGAATACTCTGGAAGCTCCACACAAAGAGGCATTCCGCTTCCACCACATAAGCACAGACGAAGTCTACGGCGACTTGGCAGAGTCAGCAGCCGGCACCGCCCCCGTAGGTCGGATAGAGCAAAGCGAAATCCGACAACCAGGCTTACCCCTATTCACCGAACAAACGCCCTACGCCCCAAGCAGCCCGTATTCAGCCAGCAAAGCCAGCTCAGACCATTTGGTTAGAGCCTGGCACCGAACCTACGGCCTGCCCATTCTGGTCACCAACTGTAGCAACAACTACGGCCCCTACCACTTCCCGGAAAAGCTCATCCCGCTGGTGATCCTCAACGCCCTGGAAGGCAAGCCGCTGCCCGTGTACGGAAAAGGCGACCAGATCCGCGACTGGCTGTACGTAGAAGACCACGCCCGAGCTCTCTACAAAGTAGTCACCGAAGGCAAACCCGGCGAAACCTACAACATCGGCGGCCACAACGAGAAACAGAACCTTGAGGTAGTCCACGCTCTTTGCGACATCCTTCAGGAACTCCGCCCGCAGACAGCGCATTACCGGGACCTGATCACCACCGTAAAAGACCGCCCCGGTCACGATAGGCGCTACGCCATTGATGCCAGAAAAATCGAGAAAGAACTGGGCTGGGTGCCGGAAGAAACCTTCGAAACCGGCATTCGTAAAACGGTACAGTGGTACCTTGATAACCTGGAATGGTGCCAGCGGGTGCAGGATGGCACTGACCAAACTCGAAGACGCTTTGAAGCTTCAGTCACCAGACTGGCAAAGCCAACTTGAGTTAACATTGAATGAATTGAACCAACAAATGTTTCAGGATGCTTTCGGCATCTCAACAATGCGGATAAGCCGGCCATGATTAAAGAATTGTCTCTCAAAAACTGGAAAAGTTTTACAGAGGCCACGCTTTATATAGACCCCCTCACGGTGTTAATTGGCAGCAACGCCAGCGGCAAATCCAATGCCCTCGATGCGCTGCTCTTTCTCAACCGCGTTAGCCATGGCGTGGGCCTTTTCCCAGCGATTGCCGGAGATGTGAATCTGCCTCCCTTGAGAGGTGGCATTGAATGGGTCTGCCGAAAGCCCGAAAAGCAGTTCACTCTGACGATCGTAACGAGTGGAACAAACAGCAAACAGGATTATCGCTATAGCCTCACGGTGCAGGTGAACGGCACCAAAGCGGAAGTGCACGCCGAAGAGCTGGTTGCATTGAATTACCGGCCCAGATCGAACAAGCCGCAGGAAAAAGCCCTGTTTCAAAGTAAACAGGAAGAGGCCGACTCACCGGCAATCCCTGTCTACTTCTCAACGGGCACGCAAGGCCGCGGAAAGCGCCTGGATTTAAGCCGTAGCCACACCATTCTTGCCCAAACCGAGACGTTATCCGTACGCAAAGAAGTGCAGGAGGCAGCGAGATACGTTTTGGCAAAACTGGTGCGGATATTTGTTTTCGATCCCATCCCAAGCCACATGAGGGATTACACAGCACTCTCTGACAGCCTGATGGAAGATGGCGCAAACCTGGCGGGTGTGTTGGCAGGCCTGGAAGGTGAGCGAAAAGTTCAGGTAGAGCAAACGATTACGAAATACCTGAAGCAGTTGCCGGAAAGGGATATCAAACGAATCTGGACAGAAACAGTGGGCAAGTTCGGCACGGATGCCATGCTGTACTGTGAAGAAGGCTGGGATAGCCAGCCATCGCACGTGGTAGACGCCCGGGGCATGTCGGATGGCACGTTGCGTTATCTGGCGATTGTTACTGCACTGTTAACGCGGGAGCCCGGCAGCTTGCTGGTTATCGAAGAGGTGGACAACGGTCTTCACCCCTCCCGGGCTCAAATGCTGGTTGAAATGCTGCAAACATTGGGTGAGGAACGCAATATCGATGTGCTGGTGACCACTCGCAACCCGGCATTGCTGGATGCTGCCGGCCCAATGATGGTGCCTTTTATCACCGTGGCAAGTCGTCATGTAAGTACCGGCTTCAGCGAGCTGACGCAGCTTGAGGATATCAGCCAGCTGCCCAAGCTGATGGCAGCCGGAAGCCTTGGGCGCCTGTCCACCGAAGGCCGAATTGAGAATGCGCTCAGGCATGTCAAGCAGGGTGGATAATCAATGAAATCTGTATTGGTAATCGACACCTCGATTCTATGTGTTTGGCTTGATGTACCGGGAATGAATAACTGCGGGCCTGACAACGACAAGTGGGACAAAGTACGCGTTGAAGCAAAAATTAATGACGAGCGCACGGCCGGCGCCACGTTTGTGTTGCCACTGGCGACCATTATTGAAACCGGTAATCACATTGCGCAGGCCAGGCACAGCCAAGAAGAAAGGGCAAAGGCGTTGGCTGACTTAATGCAAAAAAGTGCTCAGGAAGAAACCCCCTGGGCCGCATTCGCACACCAGGCGGAATTGTGGTCGCCGGAGAAGCTTAGATTACTGGCACGAGAGTGGCCTGCACTGGCAAGACAAAAAATGTCGTTGGGCGATGCCACCATCAAAGATGTTGCTGAGTACTACGCGGAAAGTGGCTATAAGGTTGAAATACTCACTGGTGACAAAGGCCTGAAAGCCTATCAGCCTTCGGCTCCCGCCAAGGTGCCCCGCCGCCGGCAGCGGGGGTAGGGCATCCGCAAGTGTCTCTAGTAAAAAAGTCTTTAATCTCTAAGGAACAAATGTGAAAGGCATCGTCCTCGCCGGCGGCTCCGGCACCCGCCTGTACCCCATAACCCTGGGCACCTCCAAACAGCTATTACCGGTGTACGACAAGCCGATGATCTACTACCCGCTCTCCGTACTCATGCTGGCGGGCATCCGGGACATCCTCATCATCACCACCCCGGAAGATCAGGCAGGCTTCAAACGGGCCCTGGGTACAGGCGAGCAATTCGGCATTAAACTGAGCTACGAAATACAGCCAAGCCCGGACGGCCTGGCCCAGGCCTTCATCATCGGTGAAGAATTCATCGGCGACAGCAACGTCTGCCTGGTGCTGGGCGACAACATCTTCTACGGCCAGGGCTTTACCCCAAAGCTCAAACAGGCCGCACAACGCTCTGAGGGCGCCACCGTATTCGGCTACCAGGTAAAAGACCCGGAGCGCTTCGGCGTGGTGGAGTTTGATGACAACAAACGGGCCATCTCCATCGAGGAAAAGCCCGAAAAACCCAAATCTCACTTCGCGGTTACCGGCCTCTACTTCTACGACAACAGCGTGGTAGACATTGCCAAACAGGTAACGCCCAGCCACCGTGGGGAACTGGAAATCTCGGACATAAACCGCGCCTACCTCGAACAGGGCAAGCTCAACGTAGAACTGCTTGGCCGTGGCTTTGCCTGGCTGGATACCGGTACCCACGAGAGCCTGCTGGAAGCAGCGCAGTTTGTGGAAACCATTGAAAAGCGGCAGGGTTACAAAATCGCGTGCCTTGAAGAAATTGCGTTCAATCAAGGGTGGCTGAGCGCGGAACAGATGCGGATGCAGGCTGACCAACTCAAAAAAAATGGTTATGGCGAATACCTGAATGACCTCCTGGAAGACGCTAAATGATCCCGGTAACCAAGCCCTACCTCCCAAATCGGGAGAAACTGAACAAGTACATCGACGGCATCTACGAGCGCCAGTGGCTTACCAACAATGGCCAGTTGGCACAGGAACTTACCCACCGCCTTGAAGACTACCTGGGGGTAGAAAACCTGTTACTCGTTGCCAACGGGACTCTGGCATTGCAAATCGCCTACCGCGCGCTTGGTGTCAGCGATGCCAACCGAGATCAGAAGCCTGAAGCGATCACCACGCCGTTCACCTTCATTGCAACGGCAAGCTCCCTCAAGTGGGACGGTGTACAACCGGTATTTGCGGATATTGATCCGGATACCTGGTGCCTGGGCCCCCAAAACATCGAAGCGGCGATTACGCCCAATACCCGTGCCATTGTGCCCGTGCACGTATTCGGCAATGCCTGCGACGTGGAGGCCATCGACGACATCGCAAACAGGCACAAGCTGAAAGTCATCTACGATGCCTCTCACGCCTTCGGTGTTAAATATCAAGGCGAAAGCCTGCTCAACTGGGGAGACGCCGCAACCCTGAGCTTCCACGCTACCAAACTCTTCCACACGGGAGAGGGTGGGGCGATAGTGTTCAGGCGAAAGGAAGATCTGGAGCGCGCCAAGAAAATGATTAACTTCGGCATTGCTGGGCCGGAGACCATCGACGAACTGGGTATCAATGCCAAGATGAATGAGCTCCAGGCGGCGATGGGGTTATGCGTATTGGATGAGATTGAGGGAAATCTGAAGGCACGTGCCGGAATCTGGCAGCGCTATGAAGACGCGCTCAAACATTCCGTACAGCTTCAAAAGAAGCCAGCAGACCTTAAATACAATTGTGCTTACGCGCCGGTGGTGTTCAAAAGCGAAGACCAAACGACTCGCGTAGCGGTCTCTCTGAAGGAGCAAGGCGTACTGGCCAGGAGGTATTTTTACCCCTCTCTGGATTCTGTTGTGTGTTTGGGGGAACTTGTTCACCAGGAAGTGTCTAGCGACATTGCTAAACGGATACTGTGTCTGCCAATTTTCAGCGAACTCAGCGAAAGTGATCAGGACGTCGTTATTAACGTGATTAAGGCGGAGCTCCGCGCATGAATTTGGCAGTCATGCAGCCGTACCTATTCCCATACATCGGCTACTTTCAGCTTATCTATGCATCTGATTTGTTCCTCCTGTACGACGATGTTTCATACATAAAACAGGGGTTCATTAATCGAAACAGCGTCTTGTCGCCCAACGGCGTAACACGGTTCACCGTACCCGTACCCGGAGCTTCATCGAATAAACTGATCTCGGAGCTTGAGTTCTCAGAAGACGTAACCAAGGTTCTCAGAACCATTACCCAGAGCTACTCCAAGGCACCATTTTTCAGAGAAGTATTCCCGATGATTGAGCAGATCATGACCATTGAGGATCGCTCGATTACCTCCGTTTGCATTCAAAGTTACGAGGCCATTTTTACATACCTTGGTCTGACCAGGCGTTTCATGAAAACGAGCGATCTTGAATATGACCGGAGTGCCAGCGCGAGAGATCGGCTCATTGCTTTGTGCCATCAGTTTGATGCCGACTGCTACATCAATGCTCCGGGAGGCCGGGCACTCTATTCAAAATCCGACTTTTCAGAGAATGGAATTGAGCTCAGGTTTATCCGCTCTCTACCTGTGGAATACAGGCAGGGCGCAGATGGTTTCGTTCCGAACCTCTCGATCATCGACGTATTGATGAACTGTTCACCCGAGAAAGTGGTGTCGCTACTGGAACAGTATGATCTTGACTGACCTTTTGCTTATCCCTACGTTCTTGGCGTGGGAAGAAAGAAAATGACAACTCCGGATCAGGCCATCGGTGGATATCAGGGATTGGAACTGCCGCGCTATCCAGGGAATTTGAATCAAGATGACATAAGAACAAATTCTGCCCGATCAGCGTTGAAAATCATTCTGGAAGCGGCGGATATCAAAAAAATCTGGCTACCCGCCTATACCTGCGATGCTGTTGTAAAAGCCGTTCAAGATCTTGGCATCGAATACGACTTTTACAAAATTGAGCCAACCTTTGATGTAGATGCCCAGCTCAGGCTTGGTGACAATGATTACATTCTAATCGTGGATTATTACGGATTAAGCGATCGGGCCGTAGCTCGAGGTCTTGAACGATTCGGAAACAAAAACACGATAGTCGACTGCTCCCAAGCCTTCTTTGCACCAGAAACGAGAGCATTGGGAACGATTTGGTCTCCGCGGAAGTTTTTTGGTGTCCCTGACGGCGGGCTGCTGCACTCGACAGTGCTTGATATCCACCAGCCCGATGTAAGGGATGAGGGCTCTGAGAATCGAATGGCTCACCTGATAAGCCGTATCACAAACCGCCCGGAGCAGGCTTACGGAAAGTATCTGGAGGCTGAGCAATCCATAGCAGAAATGCCGGTGCTGGGGATGTCCCGATTGACCGAACGGTTGCTTGAATCAGTAGACTTTCAGGTTGCAAAACAGGCGAGAAGCCAGAACGCCAGCTACCTTCATGGCCGGCTTAAAGAGTACAACAAGCTGGACCTCAGCATCACGACGAAAACCGCGCCACTCTGCTACCCACTGCTTCCGAAAAGAAAAATGGCAAATCGGTCCGATCTCGTCACGCAAAGAGTGTTTCTTCCACGCTACTGGCCTGAAGTTCTTGGACGTGTTGATGCATCGAGTTTCGAGTGGGAGCTGGTCAGTAACGGCTTGTTCCTACCCTGCGATCAACGTTATACCGAAAAAGATATGGACAGGCTGATACGCCTCTTCGGAATTGACTGAAAGGTATTTTTTGAATGGCTGCCCCTGAAAACCGAACAGAGAAATATACCCGGGTGTCTGCTCTGGAAGAGTTGCTGTGGGATCTAAACACAAATCTCAAGAGTGCAAATGATCAGTACCTGAAAGACGCGTCGGAGCGCCACTCCAAGATTTTTCTTGTCGGCCCCCATCGGTCTGGTAGTACGCTGTTTATGCAATGGCTGGCAAACACCGGTCTGGTCGCCAATCCGACCAATCTACTGTCCCGTTTCTTTGGTGCTCCACTAGTGGGCGCAAAAATTCAGCAATTGCTGACAGATCCCCGTTATAACTTCCGCAATGAAATCCTGGATTTTAATTCTGATATCAATTTCAGTTCGGATAACGGAAAAACAAAAGGCGCACTGGCGCCAAATGAATTCTGGTACTTCTGGCGACGTTTTCTGCCCTTTGATGAGTTGGATTACATGCCTGGCCAGGAACTACGGGAAAAAGCGAACCTCTCAGGACTCCGGGACGAATTAAATGCTCTGGCGAATATCTTCGAAAAACCGTTCGCCATGAAAGCCATGATCATGAATCAGAACATCCCCGAACTGGCAGAACAGTTCGATAAGGCCCTGTTTATCTGGATTCGCCGCGACCCGATTTTCAACATCCAGTCAGCGCTGGAAGCCCGAAAGCGCCAGTATGGCGATATTAACACTTGGTACTCGTTCAAAATCAAAGAGTATCCCGAGCTGAAACATCTTGATCCGCTGGAATCCGTGGCTGGCCAGATTTTTGCGATCAATCGGTCTGTAGAGCAGGGGATAGCAGAGCTTCCTGAGTACAAAAAATTAATAGTGCAGTACGAAGACTTTTGCGCACAACCGGAGCATTACTATCATGACATAGTCCGGCGGCTTCGAGAACAGGAGGGGGCTGGTGAAGTCGAGGTTCCGGCCGCTTATGCTGGCCAAGATTCTTTTTCCCACACGAACTCTTGGAGGCTAGAAGAATACAGTCAAATTGATGCGAATAGGGCCTATGAAGCGTGCAAGATAACGTAGCTTCGGTCGTGCTCTGTCAAAGGTCATAAATTTAAGATTAATCTGTCCGGGAAACCAGTAATCGTAATGTCGCTCACTGCCAGAACAACTACCGGAATACTCTGGAATCTGCTTGAACAGTTTGCCAGGCGCGGTGTAAGCATATTAGTAACCCTGCTACTCGCAAAGTTCCTGGTGCCGGAAGATTTCGGACTAGTGGCAATGATGGCGGTATTTTTGGCGCTTGGCCAGTCACTGATGGATTCCGGCTTCCGTGAGGCTTTAATCAGGCTTGAAAGTATAACCCAGGTAGACTACGCAACGGCCTTTTACGCTAACCTGGTCTTGGGGCTGATTTCCTATTGCCTACTCTTTGCTACTGCTCCACTTATCGCCCAATTTTATGATGAACCAAGGCTTGTAGACCTGATCAGGGTTGTGTCTTTGACCATAATCGCCATGTCATTCCAAGTAGTACAGGTCGCTAATCTCAGTCGGGAGCTAAATTTCAAGGCGCAGTTAAAAGCAAGCTTACCAGCGAGCATCATTTCTGGAATTTTAGCGGTTTGCCTAGCCTGGTTCGGTTTTGGTGTATGGGCACTGATTGGGCAGATACTATTAAACGCTGTTTTTCACAGCGCTTTACTATGGGTTTTAGAAGGGTGGCGGCCCACGCTGCAGTTCAGTTGGTCTTCGGTTAAAGGAATGTATAACTTTGGCTACAAACTATTTCTTTCAAGTTTGCTGGATACCGTTTTTCAGAATATATACGTAATTGTTATTGCAAAAGTTTTTTCAGCATCGCTCGCAGGATTGTATTTCTTTGCTCAGAAGATCAAGGAATTGATTGTTCAGCAACTGGTTATGTCTAACCAGAAGGTAACCTATCCGGCTCTCGCGAGCATTCAAAACGATGATGCACGGCTAAAACAGGGCTATAAAAAAATCGTAATTGTCGCGAGCATGATACTGTTTCCTGGCATTTTGTTTACTGCAGTGGTCGCCGGTCCAGTTTTTGAACTATTGTTACCAGAAAAATGGTGGCCCTCAGTGCCCTATTTCCAGCTTATGTGCATCGCAACGGTTTTGCTACCGCTGCACTCGATTAATTTGAATATTTTAAAGGTTAAAGGTCGATCGGACTTGCACCTATATGTTGAAGTAGTAAAAAAAATCATAAATGTTTTGACGCTCTTTTTGACCTACCGTTTTGGTATTCATGCGATACTTTTCGGGCAGGTGGCGACTTCCGTAATCAACTACATTCCTAATAGCTACTTTTCAGGAAAGTTACTTGATTATGGTGTTTTTGAGCAAATCAAAGATTTTCTTCCAGTGCTAATCATCTCTGTGGTTTGTGGAGGTGCAGGATACCTTTTCATTCACGAGGTAATTTTGCATCCTGCAATTTCAATAGTATTGGTAGTTTTTATAATGTCTTTGTTGTTTATATCTTTCAGCTATTTATTCAACAAAAAATATTTTCTTATTTTTATTGGTTTTATTCGTGAACAATCTCGATCGTCAACTCAAAAAGTTGGTAATTAATTTTAATTTAAAGGCCAGATGTGGTAAATAAGCCGTTAGTAAGCGTCACCGTTCTTTGTTATAACTTCGAAAATTATATATCAAATTGCCTTTTGAGTGTGGTTCAGCAAAAAACGAATTTTGATTTTGAGATAATCATTGGGGACGATAATTCAACAGATGGTTCTAGGGCAATAATTGAAGATTTCGCTCGTGAATATCCGGATCTAATAAAAACTGTTTTCTGGGATGTGAATGTTGGTGCAAAGAAAAATATGGCCAAGGTGATCGAGGTTAGCCGAGGTGATTATATCGCTTATTGTGATGGTGATGATTACTTTTATCCAGGAAAACTTCAGAGCCAGGTAGACGTTTTCCGAAAGCACCCCGAGTGTGCACTAGTATTCCATAAAGTGTGCATTGTTGATTCATTCGGGAAGACTTTAGGTTTTAACGGAAATAGAACAAAAAAGCGTATATCTTCGATAGAAGATTTAGTGATTTACGGTAATTATATTACTCATAGCAGTAAGGCTTATCGACGTTCTGCTTTGTCCAATCTTGGGTTTTCCAAGTACTCCAGCGCTAGAGCGATTGACTATTATTGCAATATTGTTAATGCGTCGTTCGGTTCTATTATATACATTGACCAAGTTCTTGGCGCTTACAGAAAGCACGGCGCTGGTGTGGACTCGGCTCCGATTGAGACAAAGTGGCGTAATTTTTACGCAAACCATCGTGCGTTAAGGGCAGCGCTGGATGCTGGCGTCGATTCTGCAGTGATTAAGGCTGGTTATGCTGCAATGTATATGCGGTTTGCAACAATTTATGCTCGAGGCCGACGTTATGCAACTGCAAATAAACTGATGGAAAAAAGTTTTAAATGTAAGTATTTGGGGTTTCGCCAGATTGGGTTCATGTTTATTATTCGATTCCCTGTTT
>CBIHLH010000067.1:0-20090 GCA_966210405.1 uncultured Marinobacter sp. | reverse complement strand
GTGCTGGGCGGTTGGTCTGCCGGATCCGGCCGTTTGGGGGCTGGTGGCGGGGCTGGCACGCTTCATCCCGTATCTCGGCGTTATTCTCACCATTGCCCTGCTGGCGGTGGTCTCCGCCATCAGCCTGGATGCGCTCTGGCTGATGGCCATTGCGCCCTTTGGGTATCTGGCGCTGACCACCATGGTCGGGTTTTTCATCGAGCCCTGGGTGCACGGGTTCCGGATGGCCATCAATCCGGTGGTGATCTTTGTTTCGATCTTTTTCTGGGGCTGGCTCTGGGGCCCGGTGGGTGTGCTTCTGGCGGTGCCGTTGATGACCGTTATCCAGGTGGTGTTAAAGCAGATTCCGACGCTGCGGCCGGTATACAGGGTGATCGCGCGATAGGCCAGGTAATGGATACCCGCAACAGGCACTGACACACCCGGCAATCTCACCTATTCTGTCTGGATACCCGACATTCAGCAGCCAGGGAGGATCATCCGCCCATGATCCCGAACACCATGAAAGCCATGGTTCTCACCGGCCACGGTGATATCGACAAACTCGAATATCAGGACGTGCCCACCCCCAAACCCGGGCCTGGGCAGGTTCTTGTTCAGGTTACTGCCACCGCCAAGAACAACACCGACCGCAAGGCCCGTGAAGGGTTGTATCCCACCAAAAAAGGCGAGATGACGTCGTTCAGGATGGGGGGCGATCCCACGTTTACCTTTCCGCGGATTCAGGGCGCGGATATTGCCGGGCGCGTGGTCGCCGTGGGTGAGGGTGTTGCCGGCACGCGTGTCGGTGAGCGTGGCCTACTGGACTTCAATATCTACGCCAATGACCGCCGGGATATCAACCTGACTCCGGATTATTATGGCCACGGCGCTGACGGTGGGTACGCTGAATACGTGGCGTTGCCATCCGATCAGTTTCACCACATTCCCAACCCGGAGCTGAGCGACGCCGAAGTGGCGGCCATGGGTATGTGTTCCTATCAGACAGCGATGCATATGGTGACGTCCGCCAACCTCCGGTCTGGTGAGCGGGTCCTGGTGACGGGCGCCAGCGGCGGCGTTGGCACTGCGCTGATCCAGTTATGCCGTATCATCGGCGCCATACCCTATGCCCTGAGCCAGCAAGACAAGGCCGAGCTGCTGTTGAAACTGGGTGCTGAAGCGGTGCTCGACCGCTCCGATATGGATACCTTTGTGGATCGGGTGAAAGCTGAAACCGGTGGCAAGCCATTTGATGCCGTGATGGATCTGGTGGGTGGCGAGATGACCGATCGCTTCATCGATGCCATGATTTTCGATATGAATGCCCGGGATACCTACCCACGCCTCAGTATTGCCGGCGCCAGTGGCGGCAACATCAGCGAAATCCTGTGGACCCGGATATACCTGTACCAGGTGCAGATATTCGGTGTTTCCCATGGCACCCGGGAAGAAGCAGAGCAACTGATGGCCTGGATTTGTGACGGACAGCTAAAACCCGTTCTGCACGGCGCGTTCAGGCTCTCGGACCTGCACCGGGCAGAGCAGTACTTTGTGAACCGGGGTAGTCATTATCTCGGCAAGATCGTGATTGTTCCCGACTCACAGTGGGAAGATCACGGCCAACCCTGGTCCCTGGAGGGCGCCTGATGAAACCCGAACTGACCATTCAGTTGATGGATACCCATGCCGGGGGCGACGTCAGCCGGATTGTGACCGGCGGTATTGATCTGCTGCCCGGGGACACCGTTCGGGCCCAGATGGAATACCTGCGGGACGATGCCGATGGCCTGCGCAGGCTCCTGTTGGAGGAGCCTTACGGGGTGCCCGAGATGTCGGTGGACCTGCTGGTGCCGCCAACGGACCCCAGAGCGGCAGCCGGTTACATCATCATGGAAGTGATGGGCTATCCGATCTATT
Source organism: uncultured Marinobacter sp. (assembly GCA_966210405.1). Lineage (GTDB taxonomy): Bacteria > Pseudomonadota > Gammaproteobacteria > Pseudomonadales > Oleiphilaceae > Marinobacter. The sequence continues at coordinate 18,191 of CBIHLH010000067.1, read as the reverse complement.
CCGGTTCCAACACCATCTGTACTGCCACGGCCGTGCTCGAATCCGGTATCGTGCCCAAGCAGGAGGGCAAACAGAGTTTCATGCTGGAGTCACCTGCGGGTCTGGTCCAGATCGAAGCCACCGTCCACGATGGCGTGGTGGAGGCCATCACCTGTGAGGGGTTGCCCAGTTATATTCACACCTACAAAGCCACTGTTGATGTGCCTTCGCTGGGGGAGGTCACCTACAGCGTGGCTTACAGTGGCGGGTTTTATGCGTTGGTGGATGCCGCCGAGATGGGGTTTGATCTGACGCTGGACGAAGAGCGTCAACTGGCGGAAGCGGCCCATGCCATTGTTGAGGCCGTGCAGGCCGAGCGGGGTTTCTCCCATTACACTCTGGGGGATGTCGGGCCACTGCCGTTCCTGCACTTCATGGGCCCGGTGGAGCAGGTGGCTGAAGGTTATTACCGCTCACGTTCCGCGACCTACGTGCACCCGGGTGTGATCTGCCGGAGTACCACCGGTACCGGTACCTCGGCGCGGCTGGCGCTGATGAACTACGAGGGCAGCATACAGCCCGGCGACAAACTGGAAACGATCTCCCTGCGGGAAACCGGGTTTATCGGTGAATTCACGACCGTCGAGGAAGAGGGTGAATATCAGGTGATCAAGAACAGCATCACCGGTAAAGGCTACGTCATTGCCCGCTCCGATATCGTTGTAAACTGCGATGACCCCATGGTGGAGTGCGGCTCCCTGCATCACATTCTATCCAGTCGCCACACCGGGAAAATCACACCGGTCTCCTGACCTTCCCGCCGGGCGCGGCCTGTTGGCCGTGCCCGGTTCTCTCCTCATAAAACGCCTGGGGTTTCTTCCTGATTGGTCTAAAGTTTACCTTTACGTAAAGTGAAGCCTGTGCTAAACCTTGACTCTGGATTTTTACGACAAAAACAACAGGAGCTGATCATGAGCCTTCCGGAATACGCTGACGTTTACAACAACTTCGATCCCGCTGCCCTGGAAGCGGAAATCCTGGATGGACGTCTGGACAGCGGGCTGAACGTCTGTCATGAAATCTGCGACAAGTGGGCCTCAGATCCCGAGCGGGTTGCCCTGTACTATGAGACCGGTGAGGGTGGCGATGGTGTCCTGACCTTTGCCGAGCTGAAAGAGCAGTCTGCCCGGTTTGCCAACTACCTGGCGTCCCGTGGTATTGGCAAAGGTGATCGGGTGGCCGGCCTGTTGCCCAGAAGCCCTGAATTGCTGGTTGTGATTGCGGGCGCGTTGCGAGCTGGCGCCGTCTATCAGCCGTTGTTTACCGCGTTTGGTTCCGGTGCCATAGAGTATCGGCTGGAGCGCGCTGGCACCCGATTGGTGGTTACCGACCCGGCGAACTATCCCAAGCTGAACGACGTGAATCATTGCCCGCCGGTATTGTGTATCAATGCCAAGGACGCCGGCCCCGAAGTCCCGGATTTCCAACAGACGCTCGAAGAGCAGGCGCCCGAGTTTGAGCCGGTCATGATCAAGGGCTCAGACCCGTTCCTGCAGATGTTCACCTCCGGCACCGTGGGCAAGGCCAAGGGTGTTGCCGTTCCGGCCAAGGCGCTGATGGCCTTTTATGTCTACATGAAGTACGCCATTGATCTGCGTGACGACGACAAGTTCTGGAACGTGGCGGATCCGGGCTGGGCCTATGGTCTCTATTACGCCGTGGTCGGGCCACTGCTGATGGGGCACGCAACCCATTTCAATCCGGGTGCCTTCACGCCGGAATCCACCTACGACATGATCCGCAAGTACAAAATCACCAACCTCGCGGCGGCGCCCACCGCGTATCGCCTGCTCAAGGCCAACGACAGTGTGCTGCCGGAAGGCGAGAACCTTGGCTTGCGGGTGGCCAGCAGTGCCGGCGAGCCGCTGAACCCCGAAGTGGTCAACTGGATCAAAAATCGCCATTACTGCCCTGTGAAGGACCACTATGGCCAGACCGAAACCGGTATGACCTGCTGCAACTTCCACGGTCTGGAACACCCGGTACGCCAGGGCTCCATGGGGTTCTCTTCGCCTGGCCACAAAGTGGTGGCCCTGAACGAGAAGAATGAAGAAGTGGGTGAGGGGGAAATCGGTCAACTGGCGGTGGATGTGAAGGCCTCGCCGCTGTTCCATTTCGACGGCTACACCTGGGGTGAGAAGGATCCGTTCGTCAAAGGCTACTACCTGACCGGCGATATGGTGATCTGCCACGGCGACGGCGGCTTCTCCTTCAGCGGCCGGGACGACGACATCATCACCACCGCCGGTTACCGGGTTGGGCCAGCAGACGTTGAAAGTACCCTGCTGGAGCATGCTGCCGTGGCCGAATCCGGTGTGGTGGCCAAGCCGGATGAAAAGCGCGGCTCCATCATCAAGGCTTACGTGGTGATCAAGTCCGGCCAGGAGCCGGCGGAGGATCAGGCCCTGAAGGACGAGCTGCAGGAGTTGGTGCGCCGCAGGCTCTCAACGCACGCCTTCCCCCGTGAGATCGAGTTTGTCGACGAGCTGCCGAAAACACCAAGCGGCAAGATCCAGCGCTTTGTCCTGCGCAACCGGGCGAAGGACGAAGTCGACGAATGATGATCACGTTTGAAGAGCTGCAGGCCTTCCTGAGCGAGCAGTTTCCCCAGGGTGCCGCCTACGGCACCCTGCAAAAGCTCGGGGATGGCTGGGCCGAAATGAAGCTGGATGTGGATGAAGAGCATCTCAGGCCCGGAGGGACCGTGTCCGGGCCGGCGATGATGGGGCTGGCAGATGTTACCCTCTACGCTGCGCTGCTCAGCAAGATAGGCCTGGTGCCGTTGGCGGTAACCACCAACCTCAACATCAATTTCCTGCGCAAGCCGGTGGCCCATCAACCGATCTGGGCCCGGGCCACAATGCTGAAGGTCGGGCGTACCATGGGCGTTGGGGAGGTGTTCGTCTATTCCGAGGGCGCGGACGAGCCGGTGGCCCATTCCACCATGACCTACTCCATACCTCCCAGCCGGTAGCGCCATGCAGATTCGAGACAGTATGGTGCCGCTCGGTGACGGCGTGGTGTTGGAAGTGCGCAGGATCCGGCATGAGCAGTCCCGGGGGCCAACGCTGGTGTTTCTCCATGAATCCCTCGGCAGCATCGCGCTGTGGCGCAAGATTCCGGAACGGCTCGCCAAAGCCACGGGTTATGACGCACTGATCTACAACCGCCGGGGGTATGGGCAATCCACGGATGAGCCGTTGCCGCGCCCATACGATTACCAGGAGCAGGAGGGGAGCGTCTGGCTGCCCCGTCTGCTCGACAAACTGGCTATTGACGAGGTGGTGCTGGTGGGCCATTCCGACGGTGGCTCCATGGCACTTCTTGCCGCTGGTGCCCTGCGCAGTCGGGCTGTCGCGCTGATCACCATGGCGGCGCATACCTACGCCGATCACCTGACTGTCGCCGGCATCAAAGAGATGGCAGTGCGGTATCGGGAAACCGATATCCGGGAAAAGCTCCAGCGCCATCACGGTGCCCGTACCGACGCGATTTTCAATGCCTGGCAAGAGGTCTGGCTGGACGAAGGCTTCCAGCAGGCCATGGATTTTGGTCCATCGCTGGCGGCCATCGAATGTCCGGCTATGATCATTCAGGGGCAGGGCGACGAATACGGTGTGCCGGAGCAGGTCACCGATATTGCTGCGGGTATCGGGCCATCGGCCAGGGCGGTGTTTTTACCAGACACTGGCCATTCGCCACACCTTGAAAGGGCGGACGAGGTGTTGGCCCTGATGTGCGACTTTTTGAAGAGTGCTGTTACCAAAAAAGCGGAATAAACTGTTGACGTTTACGTATACGTCAATTTAATCTGTGAAGTAGTTTTAAGATACAACAATAACAAAGGTATATTGGCTCATGAGTGAACAGTACGTTCTGGAGACCCGCAACCTTGTCAAAGAGTTCAAGGGCTTTGTTGCGGTCGACGACGTGAACCTGAAGGTTCAGGAAGGCCACATTCATGCCCTGATTGGTCCCAATGGCGCCGGCAAAACCACGGTGTTCAACCTGTTGACCAAATTCCTGATACCCACCCGCGGGCAGATTCTGTTCAAAGGCGAGGACATCACCCCGATGAAGTCCGCCGCCATTGCCCGTAAAGGCGTGGTGCGCTCCTTTCAGATTTCAGCGGTATTCCCGCACATGACCGCGCTGGAGAACATCCGCGTGGCCCTGCAAAGTTTCGAGGGCACCTCTTACCGGTTCTGGAAATCCGGCCAATCCCTGAACAAGCTCAACGCCCGTTGCATGGAGTTGCTGGATTCCGTGGGCCTGGCCGAGTTCGCGAACACCACCACCGTGGAACTGGCCTACGGACGCAAGCGGGCCCTGGAGTTGGCGACCACCCTGGCCATGGAGCCACAGTTGCTGCTGCTGGATGAGCCCACCCAGGGCATGGGCAGTGAAGACGTGGACCAGGTTGTGGAGCTTGTGCGCAAGGCGGCTAAGGGCCGGACGGTGCTGATGGTCGAGCATAACCTGAGCGTGGTCAGCAAGTTGTGTGACCGGATAACGGTGCTGGCACAGGGTGCAGTGCTGACAGAGGGTGACTACAGCGAGGTGTCTGACGATCCTCGGGTGCGTGAGGTGTACATGGGAAGTGCCAGCACCTCAACCACCAGGAAACAGCAGGAGCCAGCGCAATGAGCCACGGTTCGGATAAAGAATACGAACAGCTTCGGGTGTCCGGGCTGCATGCATTTTACGGTGAGTCCCACATCCTGCACGGCATCGACCTGGTGGTGCACCGGGGCGAGCTGGTGACCCTGCTCGGCCGCAACGGCGCGGGGCGCAGCACCACCCTGAAGGCGATTATGAACATGGTGGGCCGGCGCACCGGTTCCATTATGATCAATGGCGAAGAAACCATGGCCTGCGCGCCGCACCATATTGCGAGGTTGGGTGTTGGGTATTGCCCCGAACACCGGGGCATTTTTTCTGCCCTCAACGTCCAGGAGAACCTGACCCTGCCGCCGGTGGTGCGCAGTGGCGGGATGAGCCTTGAAGAAATCTACTCCATGTTCCCGAACCTCTACGAGCGCCGGTTCAGCCAGGGCACCAAACTATCCGGGGGGGAGCAGCAGATGTTGGCCATGGCCCGCATCCTGCGTACCGGTGCCAACATGCTGTTGCTGGACGAGATTACCGAAGGCCTGGCGCCGGTGATCGTTGATAAGCTCGGGGAGGTTCTGCTCAAACTCAAGAGCAAGGGTCTGACCATTGTACTGGTGGAACAGAATTTTCACTTTGCCGCCCCCCTGGCAGACCGCCATTATGTGGTGGAGCATGGCCAGATTGTGGAAGAGATCAGCGCCGACGAGCTTGAAGCCAAGCAGTCGGTGCTAAACGACTATTTGGGTGTGTAGCACCGGATAGAACGAGAGCGAAAACCAGAAAAGCAACCAAAAGAAAAGCAACAATAACCTGAACAACCAACGCACGACAGTAGCGGAGATACAACAATGACAATGACCAAAAAGCTTCTGACATCAGCGATTGCATCCGCCGTCATGGTGGGTGGCGCCCAGGCGGCTATTTCCAACGATACCGTCAAGATCGGCTACATCGCCGATATGTCCGGCACTTACAGTGATTTGGCTGGCCCTAATGGCCTGATTGCCCTGGAAATGGCGGTGGCTGATTTTGGCGGCACCGTCAACGGCGCCAAGATTGAAGTGGTGAGTGCCGAAGACCGCAACAGCCCCGACGTGGCTTCCAGTACCGTTCGCCGCTGGGTCGAGAACGAGAATGTGGACCTGGTGGCCGGCCTGGTGGCGTCGTCCGTGAGCATTGCAGTGAGCGATATCCTGGAGGAGAACGATAAACTCGGTATTGTGTCCGGCTCCGCTGCCTCCAGCATCACCAACGAGCACTGCACGCCCAACCACATCCACTATGTGTATGACACCTATCCGCTGGCCAATGGTACCGCCAGCGCGATTGTCAAGGAAGGGGGCAAGACCTGGTTCATCCTGACCGCCGACTACGCCTTTGGCCATGCCCTGGAAGCGGACGTGACACGGGTTGTGGAGGCCAACGGTGGAGAAGTCATTGGTACCATCCGTCATCCGTTCCCGACGCCGGATTTCTCGTCCTTCATCCTGCAGGCGCAAGGTTCTGGAGCCGATGTGGTGGCCCTGGCGAACGCCGGTGCCGATACCACCAACGCCATCAACACCGCCAGTGAATTTGGCGTGACCCAGTCTGGCCAGACCCTGGCCGCCCTGCTGCTGTTCCTGAGTGACGTGCACGCCCTGGGTGTGGAAGCCGCACAGGGTATTCAGCTGACTACGGGCTGGTACTGGGATATGAACGACGAAACCCGAGCCTGGTCTGATCGCTTCATGGAAAAAACCGGTGTTCGTCCGACCATGGTTCACGCGGGCGTGTACTCCAGTACCATGCAGTACCTCAAGGCCGTAGATGCCACGGATTCCGACGATGCCCAGACCGTTCGCAAGCAGATGATGGAAACCCCCATCAACGATATGTTTGCCAAGAACGGTCGTATCCGCGAAGACGGCCGCATGGTGCACGACATGTACCTGGCGGAAGTGAAAACACCGGCGGAATCCAAGGGTGAGTGGGATCTGTACGACATCGTGCGCACCATTCCTGCCGAGGAAGCTTTCCGTCCGCTTTCCGAGAGCAAGTGTCCGCTTGTAACCAGCAAGTAATATTCCGATGAACTGGTCGCCCGGCAACCCCGGTCGGGCGACCTCTGAGTCATGCGGAATCGCAAGCCGGTCATAACGTCTGCTCTGCCTTTGGAGTTTGCAACATGTTAACGATTTTGGGAGTCCCCGTAGTTGTGCTGTCTGGCCAGCTCTTGCTCGGGGTAATAAACGGTGCTTTTTACGCACTGTTGAGCCTTGGGCTGGCGGTGATTTTTGGTTTGCTCAAGATCATTAATTTCGCCCACGGGGCCATGTACATGCTTGGCGCCATGGTGACCGTCATCCTGTTTGACGTTCTCGGCATCAGCTACTGGGTCGCCCTTTTCCTTGCTCCGTTGCTGGTCGGTTGCTTTGGCATGCTGGTTGAGTATTTCCTGCTACGCCGAATTTCGGGGCAGGATCATATCTACAGCCTGCTACTGACGTTTGGCATCGCGTTATTGATTCAGGGTGTATTGATCAACATCTATGGCGTCTCGGGGATGAGCTATTCCATGCCGGAAGTGTTCGAGGGCGGAGCGAATCTGGGTTTCATGTTCCTGCCCTATTATCGGGCCTGGGTGATCGTGGTGGCACTGCTTGTATGCTTCGGTACCTGGTTCGTGATTGAGAAGACAAAACTGGGTGCCTACCTGCGTGCGGGCACCGAAGACGCCCAACTGATGCAGGGCTTTGGTATCAATGTGCCCTTGCTGGTCAGTCTGACTTACGGATTCGGGGTCATGCTCGCCGCGTTTGCCGGCGTGCTGGTCGCGCCGATTTATTCGGTAACCCCGGTTATGGGCTCACACATTCTCATCGTGGTGTTTGCGGTGGTGGTTATCGGTGGTATGGGTTCCATATCCGGCGCGATCATCACCGGTATTCTGATGGGGGTTATCGAAGGCCTGACTAAAACCTTTTATCCGCCGGCATCGTCCGCCGTCATTTTCCTGGTCATGGTGGTGGTCTTGCTGATTCGCCCGTCGGGCCTGTTCGGTAAGGAGGCGTAATCATGGACAATTCCGTCAATCAAGCTGACATCCAGCAAAGCATCCTGAACCAGCAAAAAGCCGATAGCCGCCGTAAACATGTTCTGAATCTGGTACTTCTGGTTCTGCTGATTCTGGCGCCGGCGGTGATGTACCCCGTGTTCCTGATGAAAATCCTGTGCTTCGCGCTGTTCGCGGTGGCCTTCAATCTGTTGCTCGGGTTCACCGGCCTGCTGTCTTTCGGGCATGCGGCGTTTCTGGCCACCGGTGCCTACACCACCGGCTACCTGCTCAGTACCTATTCCAGTCTGAGCACCGAAATGGGTATCTTTGTCGGCACTGCGGCCTCCACCCTGCTGGGGCTGGGCTTCGCGCTGGTTGCCATTCGCCGCCAGGGCATCTACTTCGCGATGATCACTCTGGCATTGTCGCAACTGGTGTTTTTCTTCTTCGTGCAATCGGAATTCACCGGTGGTGAGGACGGGCTGCACGGGGTGCCCCGGGGCTACCTGTTTGGGTTCATCGATCTGAGCAACAACTTCAGCATGTACTACTTTGTGCTGGTGATGTTCCTGGCGGCCTATCTGTTCGTTCAGCGTATTGTGACCAGCCCTTACGGCCAGGTTCTCAAGGCCATCAAACAGAACGAACCGCGGGCCGTTTCCCTGGGGTACAACGTCAATCGCTACAAGGTGATCGCGTTTGTTATCTCCGCCGGGCTGGCCGGCCTCGCCGGTTCCCTGAAAACCGTGGTATTTCAGCTGGCGTCACTGAACGACGCCCACTGGCACATGTCAGGCGAAGTTATCCTGATGACACTGCTGGGGGGCACCGGCACCTTGCTGGGCCCGGTGGTGGGCGCTACCTTTGTGGTCAACCTGGAGTATCAATTATCCCAGGGGCCGCTGGGTGACTGGGTGGATGCGATTCTTGGTGGCATCTTCGTGCTGACGGTGATTGCCTTCCAGAGCGGAATTGTGGGTGAAATTCAGAAATTCATGAGGAAGAATATGGGGTAATAACCCCAACCAAAAAAGGAAGGTCTGATGCTGAAATCCAAAGTGCTTATCGCTGTTGCTGCTTCAGTGTTGTTCAGTTCTGGGGTGGCGGCCCAGTACAAGGACGAGTACACCGTGTCCACGGTTTTGCCGTCCGCTTTCCCCTGGGGGCAGGCGGCGGACAAGTGGGTCGAGCTGGTCCGGGAACGTTCGGACGGGCGGATCAACATGAAGATCTACAGCAACTCGCAACTGGTCTCCGGCGATCAGACCAAAGAGTTCTCGGCGATGCGGTCCGGCCTGATTGATATGGCGGTCGGCTCAACCATCAACTGGTCGCCCCAGGTGCCACAGCTCAACCTGTTCTCGCTGCCGTTCCTGATGCCGGATTATGCTGCCATTGATGCCATCACCCAGGGTGAGGCCGGTGAGGTGATTTTCGACGCCATCAAGGAGCGCGGTGTCACACCCCTGGCCTGGGGCGAGAATGGCTTCCGCGAGCTCTCCAATTCCCAGCGGGTGATTGATGAGCCTGCTGATCTCGATGGCCTGAAGATCCGGGTGGTGGGCTCGCCACTGTTCCAGGACACGTTCAATACGCTTGGGGCCAACCCCACGCAGATGAGCTGGGCCGATGCCAAGCCGGCGCTAACCACTGGTGCCGTGGACGGGCAGGAGAATCCGCTGTCGGTATTTGACGTAGCCCGCATCGACCAGGTAGGCCAGAACCACCTCACGCTCTGGCACTACGTGGCCGATCCGCTGGTCTTCGCGGTCAGCAACCGCATCTGGGCGCAGTTCAGCCCGGAAGACCAGGCGCTGCTGAAGCAGGCGGCCATGGACGCTGGCCAGTGGGAAATCGAAAAGTCCCGCGCCGAGCTGGATGAGACCCTGGCAGCCATCAAGGAACGCGGTGTGCAGGTCACTGAGCTGACCGATGCCCAGCACGACGCTTTTGTGAAGGCGACCCAATCCGTCTACAAGACATGGACACCCCAGATAGGTGAAGATCTGGTTAAAATGGCCCAGGACGCTGTCGCCAACCGTCCGCAATAAGTTCCGTCAGGGTCCGGTGCCTGCCTGAGTCGGCGGGCACCGTTGTTTGAACCGGAGTCATCATGTCTTCACGCCCCCCGAAGTTCCGGCCGGACGCCTGGCTGGCCTCCCTGGCGTTGATCATTATCTGCGTGATCAGCCTGGGTAACGTTATCGTGCGTTACACCACCGACGCCTCGTTTGCCTTTACGGAAGAGTTCTCCGTGTTCCTGCTGGTTGTCCTGACCTTTGGCGGTGCGTCTGTGGCCGCCCGCCATAACCAGCACATCCGGATCGAATTGATTGAACACCACCTTCCACCCCGGGCCCGGCGCGTGGTGTTTACGCTGCAGTGGCTGGCCGGGGTTGTCGTGCTGGCGCTGACAACCTGGTACGGCAGCAAGTTCGCCCTTGAGGAATATCAATGGAAGTCCCTGTCGCCGGGCCTGGGGTTGCCGAACTGGATCTACGTGATCTGGCTGCCCCTGCTCTCGGCCTCCATCCTCATCCGCATGACCCAGAATTTCATTGACCGATTGCGCGGGAAGGAAGACCCGGAGGTTATTCATGAGTCCTGATCTGCTGATGATCGCCAGCTTCCTGATTGCCTTGCTGCTGGGAGTGCCGGTGGCGATTGCACTGGGTCTGGGTGGCGTGATCGGGATTGTTGCGGGCCTGCCCACGGTGATGCTGGCGACCCTGGGAACCAACACCTACAACAGCGTAGCCAAGTACCCGCTGATTGCCATCCCCCTGTTCATACTCACTGGTCTGATTTTTGAGCGGGCCGGCGTGGCGGCCAGCCTGGTGCGTTTCGCCCAGTCCATCATTGGCCCACGGCACGGGGGCCTCACCGTGGTTGCCGTGCTGGTGTGTCTGATCATGGGCGGTATGAGCGGGTCCGGGCCGGCAGATGCGGCGGCGGTGGCCATGGTGATGCTGCCCAGCATGCGCAAGGCCGGTTACCCGCAGGCGTTCTCGGCCAGCCTGATTGCTGCGTCCTCATCCACTGCAATCCTGATTCCGCCCTCCATTGCGTTGATTCTCTATTCCATTGTGGTGCCGGGTGTCGATCTGCGTGCGCTGTTCGCCGCCGGATTATTCCCGGGCATCCTGGCGGGCCTGTCGCTGCTGGTGCCGGCGTTGTACCTGGCTCGTAAATATCGCTGGGAAGACCCGAAAGACGTTGAGCGGCCGGAATTCTGGCCGAGTTTCAGGGCGGCGCTGCCGGCCCTGTTCGCGCCGGTGATCATTCTTGGTGGCCTGCGCTCCGGACTGTTTACGCCCACGGAGGCCGCAGTGGTTGCGGTTGCCTATGGGGTAATTGTCGGCTGCCTGGTCTATCGCAATCTCAGCCTGAAGGACCTCTACGCCCTGGTGACGGACGCGGCCGTTACTTCCGGGGTCGTGATGTTCATCATTGCCCTGGCGGGGATCTTTGCCTGGGCGGGCACGACCCTGGGCACCTTCCAGCATCTGGCCAACGCCCTGTTGTCCCTGTCCGAGAACAGTTGGGTACTGCTGGGCCTGGTGATGGTGCTGGTGCTGATTGCCGGCATGCTGCTGGATGCGGTCTCGATCTACCTGATCCTGACGCCCATCATCATTCCGCTGATGAATCACTTTGGCTGGAACCCGGTCTGGTTCGGCATTCTGCTGGCCATGAACATCGCCATCGGGCAGTTCACGCCGCCGGTGGCCGTTAACCTGATGGTGACCACCCGTATCGCCAATATTCGCCTGGAGCACACCCTGGGCTGGGCCCTGGTGTTTATCCTGGCCATGTCGGTCAGCCTGCTGCTGGTGATGCTGTTCCCCGCCATTGCCCTGTGGCTGCCGGAGCAGTTGGGGTTTGTCGTTGGAGAGTGGTAGTGGGTCGATTTTTGCGTCATGTTCCACAAACGCAGGATCTTTTACTGACATTTACGGTTTCCGGGCCGGTATCGTCTTCCTTTTTCAGATTGTAAGTGGTTGAATTCCCAAAACTTGAAACAGGGATGATTATGAAAAAGGTATTTCCACATTCGGCGGCGGTTATTCTCTCCACACTGCTGGTTGCCAGCCCGGCACTTGCCAACGAAAGCCCCGGCGGTCTGAAATTCGCGCTTACAGGCGGGCTGACTCTGGGTGGTGATGATCTGTTCAAGGTTCAGTTTGCCGACGGCGACAGTGACAAGATCAAAGCGGGTGAAATCCTGCAGGTCGGTGCCGGTGCCCTCTACCAGTCGCCCACCATGCCACTGGCGGCCCAGATCACCATCAGCTACCACTTTGACACCATTTTCGCCGATAACGGCGACGCCGGGTTTGACCGCTACCCGCTGGAAGGCATTCTGTATTACACCGGTGTCCAGGACTGGCGCTTTGGCGCCGGCGCCCGTCTGGCCCTGAGCCCCGAGGCCGATGTGTCTGCCGCTGGCGATGAGGTGACCGTGGAATTCAAGAACGGCACCGGCTTCATTGTTGAAGTGGGTTACCAGGTCGCCAACAACTTCTGGATGAACCTCCGGGCCGTGCAGGAGGAATACGAAGTCAAACGCTTCAACGTGAATGGCATGGACCTCGCGTTAAGCGACGACCGGGACGTGAGCGGTAATCACGTGGGTCTCAACTTCCTGTGGGCGTTCTGATCTGACCCCTCAGCCCTCAGCGGAGGCCGTTTCTGCGCCTGGCCTCCGCTCTGCGCATCACGTACCAGGCGATAAACGCAATCACCGATACCGCCAGGATAAGAAGCGCGGCCAATGCGTTGATTTTGGGTGATACGCCCATCCGCACCGAAGAAAACACCACCATGGGCAGCGTTGTGGCACCAGGTCCGGAAACGAAGCTGGCAATCACCAGATCATCCAGAGACAAGGTGAACGCCAGCAACCAGCCCGATACCAGGGCCGGTGCGATCACCGGCAGGGTAATCAGGAAAAAGGTTTTTAACGGTGTGCAGCCCAGGTCCATGGCGGCTTCCTCGATGGAGCGGTCCACTTCCCGTAAGCGAGCGCTGACCACCACCGCCACGTAGGCACTGCAGAAAGTGGTGTGAGCAATCCAGATGGTGGCCATGCCCCGGTCGGCCGGCCAGCCAATGGTCTGTGCCATCTGTACAAACAGCAGCAACAGGGACAGGCCGGTGATTACCTCCGGCATCACCAGCGGCGCACTGATCATGCTGGAGAGCAGAGTGCGGCCACGAATGCGTTTGAAGCGGGTCATCACAAACGCACACAGGGTACCGAGGCAGACCGCCATGCTGGCGGAGTAGAAGGCGATCTTCAGGCTCATCCACACGGCCGACAGAATCTGCTGATCCCGGAACAGTTCCCCGTACCAGTGGGTGGAAAAGCCTGCCCACACCGATACCAGCCGGGAGGCATTGAACGAGTAGACGATCAGTACCACCATCGGCAGGTAGAGAAACAGCAGGCCCAGCACCAGCATCGCCCGGGAGAAACCGAACGACCGCGACTTAACCATCTTTTTCCATCTCCCGGGCCTGGAAGCGGTGGAACAGCACAATCGGAATCAGCAGCAGTGCCAGCATCACAATCGCGAGTGAAGAGGCCACTGGCCAGTCGCGGTTGTTGAAGAATTCCTCCCACAGCACCTTGCCGATCATCAGCGTGTCTGGCCCGCCCAGCAGTTCCGGAATCACGAATTCGCCCACCGCCGGAATAAACACCAGCATGGAGCCGGCCACAATGCCGGCTTTCGACAGCGGCAGGGTGATGGTCCAGAAGGTGGTGAGGCTACGGCAACCAAGATCCGAGGCCGCCTCCAGCAGGCGCACGTCCAGCTTGACCAGGTTGGTGTAGATCGGCAGCACCATGAACGGCAGATAGGCGTAGGCAATGCCCAGCACTACGGCGAAATTGGTGTTCAGCAGTTTCAGGGGTTCGTTGACCATTCCCAGCCACATCAGAAGATTATTCAACAGGCCCTGGTTGCCCAGGATACCCATCCATGCGTACACGCGGATCAGGAATGAGGTCCAGGACGGCAGCATCACCATCAACAGCAGAACCAGCTGCATCCGGGCGGAGGCGCGGGCCATGGCGTAGGCCATGGGGTAGCCGATCAGCAGGCACACAAGGGTCGACATCAGCGCAATTTTGACCGACCCCCAGTAGGCGGCGATGTACAGGCTGTCGGATAGCAGGAACAGGTAATTGCCGAAATTCACCACCACCGAGAAGGTGTCGTCCACAAACGTGAACACCGGCTGGTAGGGTGGAATGGCCATCACTGCCGAGGAAAAACTGATCTTCAGCACCAGCGCGAAGGGCAGCAGGAAGAACAGCAGCAGCCACACAAACGGGATGCCGAATACCATTCGCCGGTGGAACACCAGGGCCCGCACCCGTGCCATCAGCGGGGAGCGATTCGGTTCTCTGGCCATGGCGTCAGTTCCACAACAGGATAGGGCTGGAGGCTTCCCAGGACACGAACACCGTGTCGCCCCAGGTGGGTCGCTCGCCCCGACGCTCAACGTTGGCCATGGTGGCCTGCACACGCGTTCCGCTGGCCAGCTTTACGTAGTAGGAGGTGATGTCGCCCAGATACGCGATGTTGTCCACCGTGCCGCGACTCCAGTTGCTGTCGCCCTCCGGCTTGTCGCTGGTGAGGTAGATCTTTTCCGGGCGCAGGGCCACCAGTGTGGCGGTGCTTTCCGCCGGGGTGGTGACTCCCCGGTCGATGAATACCGGAGCATCCAGCACGGTGCTGTTGAGGGTGATGCTGTCGGATTCGTCTTCCAGGATGTTTGCCTCGAAGATATTCACCGAGCCGATGAACTCTGCCGTCATGCGGCTGTTCGGGCTCTCGTAGATATCAATCGGCGAGCCGACCTGGGCTATCCGGCCCTGGGCCATGATGGCGATGCGGCTGGCCATGGTCATGGCTTCTTCCTGGTCGTGGGTAACCATCAGGCAGGTGGCGCCCACGTTTTCCAGGATCTCCACCAGTTCCAGCTGCATCTCGGTGCGCAGTTTCTTGTCCAGCGCGCCCATGGGCTCGTCCAGCAACAGCAGTTTCGGGCGCTTGGCCAGGGAACGCGCCAGGGCCACGCGCTGTTGCTGACCGCCAGAGAGCTGGTGAGGCTTGCGCCCGGCGAAGGTCTCCATCTTGACCAGCTTCAGCATAGCCTCCACACGATCACGGATCTCCGGTTTGGTCAGCTTGTCCTGCTTGAGGCCCATGGCAATATTCTGCTCCACGGTCATGTGCGGAAACAGGGCGTAGGACTGAAACATCATATTGGTGGGGCGCAGATACGGGGGCAGGGCGGTAATGTCCTGACCATCCAGCAGCACCTGGCCAGCGTCCGGAGCTTCGAACCCGGCCAGCATGCGCAGCAGTGTGGATTTGCCGGAACCGGAGCCTCCCAGAAGCGCGAAGATCTCGCCCTTGTGGATGTCCAGGCTCACGCTGTCCACCGCCAGGGTGCCGTCAAAGCTCTTGGACATGCCCCGAATGCTGAGTAACACCTCCGCTTGCGCGCAGGTGTGAGTGTTGCTGTCTGCCATCCCTAGCGACCAGACTTCACGCTGGTCCAGGTGCGCGTCATCAGGCGCTGGGCGTCCTGGGGCCGGCCTTCCATGATGTACAGCTTCTTCATCACCTCATCGGTGGGGTAGATGCTGGTGTCACTGAGGATTTCCGGGTTCACGAACTCGTTGGCCGGTGTGTTCGGGTTGGCGTACCACACGTAGTTGGTCACATCCGCGATGATCTCCGGGCGCATCAGGAAATTCATCAGCTTGTGGGCGTTTTCCACGTTCGGGGCGCCGACCGGAATGGTCATCATATCAAACCACAGTACCGCACCTTCTTTCGGAATGGTGTAGCGAATCACGTTGCCGTTACCGGCTTCCTCGGCACGGGCGGCTGCCTGCAGGATGTCGCCGGAGTAGCCGGCGGCCACACACAGGTCGCCATTGGCCAGGTCGGCAATGTAACGGGATGAGTGGAAGTAGGTGACGTTCGGGCGAATGGCCCTGATCACCTCACCGCCTTTTTTGATGTCGTCGGCGCTGTTGCTGTTCGGGTCCAGACCGATGTAGGCCATGGCTGCGCGCACCATTTCCTCACCGGAATCCAGCATGGCGATGCCACAACCGCCGGCGGCCAGTTTGCCGGTCACCGTGGGATCAAACACCAGGGCCCAGGAGTCGGTTGGCGCGCTGTCACCGAGGATGGCCTTGATCCGGCCCTCGTTGTAGCCGTAACCATTGGTGCCCCACAGATAGGGAATGGCGTACTGGCTACCCGGGTCTACCTTTTCCAGGTCGTCCATCAGATCCGGGTTCAGATTGGCCATGTTGGGCAGTTTGCTGTGGTTCAGCGGCACGAACGCCTGGGCGGAAATCTGCTTGGCCACGTAGTGGTTGGAAGGCACCACCAGGTCGTAACCGGAACGGCCGGAGAGCAGGGCCGCTTCCAGGATCTCGTTGCTGTCGTAAACGTCGTAAATCACGTTAATGCCGGTTTCCGCCGTGAACTTTTCCAGCGTGTCCTCGGCAATGTAGTCGGACCAGTTGTAGACACGCACTTCTTCCGCCGCGAAAACGGAAGACGCACCCAATGACACAGCAATAGCGGCGGCCAGCGCCGCAGGCTTACACAGCTTCAACATCGGAGTTGTCCCTCACCGAAAAGGGATGGATACAAAGCGTGCAGGACGCACGCGGTATTATGCAGGTACCTTACTCGCGCGATATTTAACACGAGATGGCAGAGTGCGCTACGAAAATTTTATGGGCTGGGGTTCGAGGTTATGCGTATGGTCTGAACGCCGGAGCCCACGTGCCGCTTTACGGTAACTCCCTATCTTGCAAAATCCTCCGGAAAACAGGATAAAGGAGCGTTGAACACCCCTGTGCCGGCTTTCTCGCCACAGGCCTGTTTGAGTTCTTTAGGGCTTTATTATGGGTTCTGGTTTCGCGAGCGCCGACGCGTTCCTTCAGGCGCATCCCGAATTGCAGTTTGTTGATCTGCTGATTCCGGACATGAACGGCATTGTGCGCGGCAAGCGGGTGGACCCGTCTACGCTGGCCAAGGTGTTCGAGCGGGGCATTGCGCTGCCGGCTTCTATCTTTGCCCTGAACATTCAGGGCACCACGGTGGAAGAGACCGGTCTGGGCCTGGATATTGGCGAGGCGGACCGGGTATGCCTGCCGATCGACGGCACCCTTACCATGGAGCCCTGGCAGAAGCGGCCCACAGCCCAGCTGTTGCTGACTATGGTGGAGCTGGATCGCGAAACCCCGTTTTTTGCCGACCCCCGGGTGGTGCTGCAGAACATCGTCAAACGCTTCGATGAACTGGGCCTGACCGCGGTAGCCGCCTTTGAGCTGGAGTTCTACCTGATCGACCAGGAGAATCTGGCGGGCCGGCCCCAGCCGCCCAAATCGCCCATTTCCGGCAAGCGCCCGGCGGGCACTCAGGCCTATTCCATTGATGATCTGGACGAATACGCGGAGTTCCTGGCGGCTGTGCTGGATGCAGCCCATGAACAGGAACTGCCGGCGGATGCCCTGGTGGCGGAATCCGCGCCCGGGCAGTTCGAGGTTAACCTGCATTATGTGAATGACGCGGTGCAGGCCTGCGACCACGCCACCCTGCTCAAACGGCTGATCAAGAACATGGCCTACGACCATGAGATGGACACCACCTTCATGGCCAAGCCCTATCACAGCCAGGCGGGCAGCGGCATGCACCTGCATGTGAGCCTGTTGGACAGGGAAGGACGTAACGTATTCGCCGGCGATGCCGAGCAACCCAATGACATGTTGCGATGGGCGGTTGGCGGGCTGGTGGCCACCATGAACGATGCCATGGCGCTGTTCTGCCCCAACATTAATTCATACCGCCGCTTCAGCCCGGAGTATTACGTGCCCAGTGCAGCCACCTGGGGCGTGGACAACCGCACGGCCTCCCTGCGCCTGCCGGGGGGGGATCCGGAAGCGCTGCGTATTGAACACCGGGTGGCCGGTGCCGATGCCAATCCGTATCTGCTGATGGCGGCGGTGCTGGCGGGCATCCATTACGGCATTGCCAACCGGATTGAGCCGCCACCGGTGACCGTGGGCAATGCCCATGAACAGCACGAGGCCAGCCTGGTCAATAACCTGCGGGATGCGTTACGGGAGCTGGGCCAGTCCGCCGTGATGGCGGATTATCTGGGCCGGGAATTCCTGGATGTGTTCGTGGCCTGTAAGGAGCATGAACTGAACGAGTTCGAGATGACCATTTCGGATCTCGAATATCTCTGGTATCTGCACACGGTGTAAGCGGTCACTCCGGAAGTGAACAACGGCGTCCCTGTGGCGCCGTTTCCGTGTGGTTCAGGTTATTCCAGCACCAGCCAGGTGGCCTTCAGCTCTGTGTACTTATCAAAGGCGTGCAGGGATTTGTCCCGGCCATTGCCGGACTGCTTGAAGCCGCCGAAGGGCGCGGTCATGTCGCCGCCGTCGTAA
>CBIHLH010000066.1:0-20126 GCA_966210405.1 uncultured Marinobacter sp. | reverse complement strand
GCGGCCGCTTTTCGCGGCTCAAACGGCCCTTGCTCGGCCAGCAGTTGCTTCAGGTTGTCGCCGGCACCGGGCTGGACGCCAAAGGTATGGGCGAAGTGCCGTGCGTAGGCGGGATTGCAGTGCAGCAGGGTCAGGTCCGGGTCAACCGCGGCCACCAGGTCCGGGGTGGCCTGGGTGGTGGCCGATAGCATCTGGCTGACACGCTGGCGCTCCTGTTCCCGCGTTATTTCGCGGGTCCGGTTCACCAGGGTGCCGCCCAGCCGCTGGGCCTGGCCGCCGTTTTTCAGCGCACGACCGTTGAGCGTGACGCTGCGCAGGGCCTGTCGGGCGGTCAACACCTGGAGGTCGAGCGAAAACGGCTCCCCGGTGCGGATGCAGCGGCGAAACAGTGCCCGGACCCGGGCCTGGCCGGTCTGGCAATAGAACAGCGCCTGTTCCGGGGTAATGTCGGTGCCCGGGCGGAGTTCCAGCAGTTGGTAGACGCCCTCGGTCCAGGTCATCCGGTTGTTGGCGATGTCGAGCTCCCAGATGCCGAAGCCGGCGCTGCTCTCGGCGGAGCGCAGCAGGCGGGCATCCATGGCGGAATTGTCCCGGTGGGCAATCAGCGCATTGGCGGCTTTGTCGGCGTCGCGCGTGGCCTGGCGCAGGCTGAGGCTGGCCGTGTAGAAAAAGCCTTCCTTGTGGCGAAACGTCACCAGCACGTTCTGGCCGCTTTCAATGCGGTGACGATTGGCTGGGGCAAAGGGGTCGTCCTCCCGGGATGCCAGCACGCGGTGTACCATCTGGCCTTCCAGTTCCGCCGGCTCATACCCCAGCACCGATTCCGCATGATGGTCGGCAAACACCACTCGGCCCTGGTCGTCAATGCGCAACACGGTTCTACGCTCACCAGCCCTGGCCGGGCCGGGCTGTTCGGAGCGGTAGCGATGAATCACGAATTCTTTCACAACGGGTAAGCCTCGGCTGAACGGCGATGAGCGAGGGCTCGCGGGAGCTGGTGTGCGGTCATCGCTTTTCTTTTATTATCGATTTTGCCACGATGCGTTCATCATACTGATTATCATACCGGAAAGAACCTCTCGCCCTGGAGTCACCGATGAGTAGCCAAGGAAGCGGACTGGACCCTTGACCACACCTGCCGCCCCGATTCTCCTGGATTTTGAGGAGGGAATTGATCGTAAAACCCTGCGTCGACTGCGGGATCGGTTTCTCGTGGTTAATGGCCAGCGCTGGCAACGGGCGCATTCGGCGCTGACCTACCGCCAGCAGATGGTGCTGGAGCTTCTGCCCCTGGTGTTTCACCTCAACCATCCGGCCCTCCCGGGCTACCTGGATGGCGATTGCCCCTACGGCCTGAGCCATTACCAGCCCTCGGAGCTGACCCTGAACGCCGCCCGCCGTCTGGCCCGGACCTTCAGCCTGAAAGATGAGGGCCGGCGTAAGCCGGACCTTGACGCCCTGTTCCTGATGGGCAGCCCCGGCACGCTCGGGCACTCGGTTGCCAGCGACCTGGACCTCTGGCTCTGCCATCGGGATGATCTGTCAGAGCGCGGTGTCCGCTGCCTTGAGCGCAAGGCCGACAAGTTGTCGGCGTGGGCCTCCTCGTTTGGGGTTGAGCTCCATGTCTTTGTGTTCTGTGCCGCCGACTGGCGGGGGGGCCGGCAACGGGTGGAAGTCGAGGGTGAGAACTGTGGCAGTGCCCAGCATTTTCTGCTGCTGGACGAGTTTTACCGCACCAGCATCCACCTCGGCGGATGCTACCCACTGTGGTGGCTGATTCCATCGGATCACGAGCACCGATACCACGACTGCAAGAGCCAGCTGGTGGAGTGCCGGTTCATCCGTGGCAACGAGTACATTGATTTTGGTCCGGTGCCGTCGATTCCGGAGTCGGAATTTCTGGGTGCCGGTGTCTGGCAGCTGTACAAAGGCATCGATGCGCCCTGGAAGTCCATTCTCAAACTGTTGCTGATTGAGTGCTACGCCCAGACCGGGCACCAGCCCCTGTTGTCCGGGGTGTTCAAGCAGGCGGTGTTTGACGGCCGTACCGATGCCGACGAACTCGACCCCTACGTGCTGCTGTATCAGCGCCTGGATACCTGGTTGAAGGCCGGAGGCGCCTCGTCGCGTCTGGATCTCGTGCGTCGCAGCCTGTATCTCAAGGCCGGTTTGCCGCTGACCCGGACCGAGGCCGCCGCCGGGCAATGGCGAGGGCGGCTGCTGCGGCAACTGGTGGACGACTGGGGCTGGCCGGAATCCCGGCTGCATGAGTTGGACAACCGGCAGCAATGGCGCGCCGAGGATGTTGCGACGCTGCGCCGGGCCATGGTTTCCGAGTTGACCCACAGTTACCGGATGCTGTCGCGGATGGCCCGGGAGCATGGTACCCGGTCTGCCATCAGCGCCAGTGATATCAATCTCCTTGGCCGGAAACTGTACGCCGCGTTCCAGCGCAAGGCCGGCAAGATTGAACAGTTGAACCCGGGCCTGGCGCCGTCGCTGGCCGAGGAGAACCTGTCCTTTCACCATCAGTCGGAACAGGGCGGTGACAGTGACGGCTGGCTGTTGTACCGAGACCTGGAAGACCCGGGTGACGCCTTCTGGCAGCCGGTTATCCGACGATCCGGTAACCTGACCCAACTGATGGTGTGGTGCTATTGCAACGGCCTGCTGACCCGGGCTACCCGGCTGAATGTGCGCTCCGGGCACAGCGTGGCCTCCGTCAGTGAGCTGAAGGAGATGCTGGATGCGCTGGCAAGCTTCTTGTCCGTTCCCATAGAGCCCGCCGGGCGGGAAGCGCTGTCCCGGGGGGTACGCCCCTTGCGCAACCTGCTGCTGGTGAATGTCGGTGTCGACCCTCAGGCCCATCTGACGGAAAAAGGCCTGCACAAGCTCAGTGCCCGGCACGATTCGCTCGGGTTCAGCGGTGGCCGGGACAATCTGGTCATCACCATCGACCAGATCACCTTCAACAGCTGGCACGAGGTCAGCCTGCAACATTATGCCGCCGGCGATACCCTGATTCAGTGTCTGAAAAATGTCCTGGCGTCGGTGGCGCTGAACCCGTCAGGGATTCCCGATGTTGAGGTGCACAGCCACAACCGGGGTCACGGCGGGGCCATTGCCCGCCGGGTGCGGGAGTTGTTCGGCGATGTCCTGCGTTCGTTCTTTGCCGGAGGGGCGGGCCCCCACGCGCTGCGGTACGTGATCGAGATGGACCGCCGCTACTTTCTCCTGCTGTTCAATGGCCTGGAGCCCGGATTTATTGCGCTGGACAGCCGGGAGGCGTTGCTGGAGTGTCTGGCCCAGCCCCAGGAACGCTACCTGCCGGTGGTGCTTGATCGCCAGGCACTGCTGGAAGACCCCGCGCTCAGGGCGGTCTGTGATGCCAGTGGGCCGGATACGGTTCAGGTGTTCTACAGCCTCCGGGGTGATCAGGCGAGGGTCTGGGTGATTGATGAGCTGGGTTCCCTGGTCAGTTGGGTGCAGTCGGTCAGCCATCGGCGCTACCTGCTGACGCCGCTGCTGCGTTTTCTGGAAAATCTGGTGGAGCGACGCGTGTTGCGCCAGACCGGTACGTCGCTGGCACAGGCCGGCGTGCAGTGTTACGAAGTTGTGGCCCGGGACGGCCACTGGCGCGCGGAATACCGGCCCGATGCGGATACCGGAACGCTGCTGCCGGGCCTTGAGGTGCAGGCCGTTGGCGTGCAGGAAGGCGACAGCCGCCTGCGGTTTGATATTTTCTGCGCTGACCAGGAGTTCACCGTTCAGGAATACGGCGACCAGTTGATTCCGGCCGTGGCCCACTACATCCATTCCCTGCGCCCGAGCGGGGAGCCCTACCCGGTGTATCTGACGGATGTGCATCTGCCCCACGACCTCGACCCTCAGGTCTATCAGCAGGATATCCAGACCAGTCAGTATCTGTATTACCGGAGGACTCTGGAGGAATCCCTGAACCGCCAGCTCGGAGCACTACCCTAGTGTCTGTTCTCGCCGTCGGGGTTGCCCGTCAGGTATACTGCGTCCATTGTGAACTCAGGGGTTGCAAGCATGCGTGTGTGGACATGGCCGGCCTTGGTGCTGATCGTAATGACCGTCCTTGCCGGTTGTGGTCAGAAGGGCGCGTTGTACCGGGAAGACCCGGCGGATTCCGCCGGCGTGGAAGCCAGTGCCAGCGATCAGGATGCTGACGGGACTGCCGGCCCGCGCGACCGGAACCGGGATGGCTCTCAGGGTCCGGGCATCGACCCCGCTTAACGAATCAGGAAGCTCATGGATCATTTCAACTACCGCGACGGTGAACTGTTCGCCGAGGACGTGGCTGTTTCCGCCATTGCCGAGCGTTTCGGAACGCCGGCGTATGTGTATTCCCGGGCCACGCTGGAGCGCCATTACCGCGCCTACGACGAGGCTCTGAAGCATCACCCGCATCTGGTCTGCTATGCCGTCAAGGCCAACAGCAACCTGGCGGTTCTGAACGTGCTGGCCAGACTGGGCGCCGGTTTTGACATCGTCTCGGCCGGGGAGCTGGAGCGGGTGCTGCGCGCTGGCGGCGACGCCGGCAAAGTGGTGTTTTCCGGGGTTGGCAAGCAGCCGTGGGAAATGAAGCAGGCGCTGCAAGCCGGTGTCCGTTGCTTCAACGTGGAGTCCGACACCGAGCTTGACCGTTTGAATGCGGTGGCCGGAGAGCTTGGCGTCAAGGCGCCGGTATCCCTGCGGGTAAACCCGGACGTGGATGCCGGCACCCATCCCTACATCTCCACCGGGCTGAAAGAGAACAAGTTCGGCATTGATATTGCCGAGGCACCGGAGGTTTATGCCCGGGCCGCAGCCCTGCCCAACCTGGACATCCGGGGTGTGGATTGCCATATCGGCTCCCAACTGACGTCGGTTTCACCGTTTCTGGATGCCCTGGACCGGGTGTTGGCACTGATTGATACCCTGGCCAGTCGCGGGATCACGATCCACCACCTCGACATGGGCGGTGGTCTGGGGGTGACCTACAACCAGGAGCAGCCACCGCAGCCTTCGGATTATGTGACGGCGCTGGCAGGGCGCCTTGGCGACCGGAACCTGGAGCTGATTCTCGAACCGGGTCGTTCCATCGCCGCCAACGCTGGCATCCTGCTGACCCGGGTCGAGTTCCTGAAGCGCACCGCGCATCGCAATTTTGCGATTATCGATGCCGCCATGAACGACCTGATCCGGCCGGCGCTCTACAGCGCCTGGCAGTCCATTATCCCGGTATGTCCCCGCCAGGACGCCGAGGAGCTGGCCTGGGACCTGGTTGGGCCGGTGTGCGAGACCGGGGATTTCCTGGGCAAGGACCGCAATCTGCGTCTGCGCTCCGGTGATCTGCTGGCGGTGCGGTCCGCCGGGGCCTATGGCTTTGTCATGAGCTCCAACTACAACACCCGTAACCGACCGCCGGAGCTGATGGTGGACGGGGACCAGGTGCATGTGGTGCGCCGCCGGGAAACCCTCGAAGACCAGCTTGCGCCTGAAAGCTGTTTGCCGGCATGAGCGGAGGTCCGGAGATGAATCAGCAGCGACGAAGCCAGGGGCCCTCTCTGCGGTTTACCAAAATGCACGGTCTGGGCAACGACTTCATGGTGGTGGATGCGATCAGTCAGCCCTTCCGGATGCGACCCGAGCTGATCCGCGAGCTGGCGGACCGGCATTTTGGCATCGGGTTCGACCAGTTGCTGGTGGTGGAACCACCCGGGCTGCCAGACGTGGATTTCCGGTACCGGATTTTTAACGCCGACGGCTCGGAAGTCGAGCAGTGTGGTAACGGTGCCCGCTGTTTTGCCCGCTTTGTACGGGACCAGCGCCTGACCAACAAGAAAGTGATTCGCGTCCAGACCGCCAAGGGCGTTATTGAGTTGCGGGTCGGCAAGGACGGACTGGTCATGGTCAACATGGGGGTGCCGGAACTCAATCCGCCGGCCATCCCGTTTGCCGCCGACCGCCGCAAAGACGTCTATACCGTGGATGTCGACGGCGACGTGGTTGAGCTCAGCGCCGTCTCCATGGGCAATCCTCACGGGGTCATCCTGGTAGAGGATGTCGATACCGCGCCAGTCTCGACCCTGGGGCCGAGGCTGGAGACGCACCCCCGCTTCCCGGGCCGGGCCAACATCGGTTTTCTGCAGATTATTGATCGCAGCCTTGTCCGTCTTCGGGTGTTTGAGCGTGGCTCGGGGGAAACCCTGGCCTGCGGCAGCGGTGCCTGTGCGGCGGTGGTCGCCGGGTGCTTGCGTGGCCTGCTGGAGCCCCGGGTTGAGGTTGAGCTGCGAGGCGGGCGGCTGGTCATCGAATGGCGGGGTGAAGGGTCCCCTGTTATGATGGAAGGGCCTGCAACCAGCGTATTTGAGGGGCAGTTACGGCTGCCGGGTGAATCCAGTGGCCGTCGGCGCAAGGGCGGACGCCCGCCCAGACAACGGTCCTGAACGTCGGGAGAACACGATGACAGAGCAAGCGGCCCGCCAGAAGGCCGGGGAACTGACCCGGGAATCCGTGGCAGAGTACCTGCGTGACCATCCGGATTTCTTTGTCGATCAGGATGAACTGCTGCGAAGCCTGACGCTGCCCCATGACAGCGGTCGGGCCATCTCCCTGGTCGAGCGGCAGGTGCACCTGTTCCGGGAACAGCGCGACACCCTGCGCCGTGAGCTCGTCGAGCTGCTGTCCATTGCCCGCCACAATGACCGGCTATTCGAGAAGAGCAAGCGCCTGCTGATGCAGGTGATTGAAGCCCGGAACCTGAACGAAATGGCGGCCGCCATTGACGACAGTATCCGGGGAGATTTTGGTCTGGATGCGGCCTCGATACTGCTGTTCACCGACCAGGCCCTGCCGGAGGTGTCCCAGGGTGCCCTGCATGTCGTCAGCCCCGGGCAGGCCGAGGCCCGGTTGGGTAGCCTGCTTGACGGTGAGCGGGCCGTTTGCGGGCAGTTCCGGGAAGCCGAGCGTGAATTCCTGTTTCCCGACCGGGAAGACCCCATCGCCTCGGTGGCCCTGGTGCCGCTCCGGCATGATGAACTGGTTGGGGTGTTCGCGGTGGGCAGTTGCCAGCCCGGGTATTTTGACCAGAGCATGGGGTCACTGTTCCTGAGCTACATTAGCGACACGCTCAGCCGGTTGCTGCCGCCCATGGTGCTGAGGCACACCACGCCAGCGCCGGTGGCGGATATGGCAACGGAGCCCCGCTAGGGTGGTGCCTGACAGGGCTGATCAGGCAGAGCCGTCAGAGGCCCTGAGCAGGCCCCTGGACGACTTCATTCGCCACCTGTCGTCGGAAAAACGTCATTCCCCCCGCACCTGCGACAGTTATCAGCGTGACCTGATCCGACTGAGTGTCTGGCTGACCCGGCAGGAGCATGGCGACTGGTTGCGCATCACCCGTCATGACCTCCGTCGCTACGTCGCCGTCCTGAGCCGGGAAGGGCTTGATGGCCGAAGCATTGCCCGCCATCTGTCCGCCATTCGCCGGTTTTACCGGTACCTGCTGCGGGAGCAACTGGCCACCGACAACCCGGCGCTGGATATCCGGGCGCCCAAAAGGGGCCGGCGGTTACCGGGCGTGGCCGACGTCGATCAGTTGAATCACCTGCTGGATGCAACCCCGGACGATCCCCTGGAAGTACGGGACCTGAGCATGTTTGAACTGATGTACTCCTCCGGGTTGCGGTTGGCGGAAGTTGCCGGGCTGGATGTCGGGTCTGTGGACCGGGTCGGAGGCGAACTCCGGGTGGTGGGCAAGGGCGGAAAGGAGCGGCTGCTGCCAGTGGGCCGAAAAGCATTGCAGGCCCTTGAGGCCTGGCTGCCGCTGCGCGCAGGGCTGGCACCGGAACACGAGAAGGCCCTGTTTGTCAGCCGGCGGGGAAGTCGCCTGAGCCATCGCAGTATCCAGTCCCGGCTGAGTCGCTGGGGGCTGGCCAAGGGCGCTGACCAACGCCTGCATCCACACTTGCTCAGGCACTCCTTTGCCAGCCATATGCTGGAGTCCAGCGGAGACCTCCGGGCCGTTCAGGAACTGCTGGGGCATGCGGACATTGCCACCACCCAGGTCTATACTCACCTTGATTTTCAACATCTGGCCCGGGTTTATGATCAGAGCCACCCTCGCGCCCGCCGCCGGGGTGAGGCACTCGCCACAGGGACGACATTGAAGAAACAGGAGTAATCGATGGCATCGGATCAATCCTGGAAGGAAAAGTACCTTCAGGAGCTCGAATCGGCCGATCACCGGGAGCAGCAGTGGAAGGCGGAGCGTCACACCCTGGAGCGGATGCTGGTTCGGACCTGCCTGGCGTCGGAGGGTCAGACCCCTGAGCTGGACCGCCTGCTCGCCCGGGTGCGCAGTGACCTACGAAAAAAACAGGTGAACATCGAGGCCTGGCAGGAACTGCAGGAGCAGATCGACCGCCAGATCACGCTGCTGGACGAGCGGCCGCCCCAAGCCGCAGAGCAAAGGGCTGGTGCCACGGCGGCCCCGGGTTCTGAGCCGGAATCGCCTTCCGAAGCGATCACCCTGTCCGGAATGCCCGACGAATGCACCGACGACGCCAACAGCTTGCGATTGCGGATGGCCCGTCGTATCGGCCAGTTGTTGGGGCAGATGCTGACCCAGGTCTCCCTCGATACGGCGGCCGAGGCCCGGGCCCGCGATCTCCAGAAATCACTGTTGTCCAGCGACAACTGGGGCGAACTCCGGGAAGGCCTGAATCACGTGGCGGAACTGGTGATTGCCGCCGTCACCTATGGCCAGCGGGAATTCGAGGCCTTCCTTCAGCGTCTGGACCAGCGCCTGGATACGCTGCGCCAGCATTTTTCCGAACAGTCCCAGGCCCAGTCCGGCCGCCGTGAGGCTTCGGACGCCCTCGACCGCGAAATCCGTGAGGAACTGGCGCAAGTGGGGCAGGCGGTCCAGAACAGTCAGGATCTTCAGGATCTGAAACCGTCGGTCAGCCGCAACCTGGAGTCCATCGGGGCGGCGATCGGACGCTTCCGGGCCGGGGAATCGGAACGGGAGGCGCTGCTCGCCGACCAACTGGCGGCCATGGAGGAAAAAATCGCGGCCATGGAAGCCCACTCCGAACAGATGCAGGAGCAGGTGCGTAAGGAACGTCGGCGGGCGATGACCGACCTGCTCACCCAACTGCCCAACCGAGAGGCCTGGCAGGAACGTCTGTCCTTCGAATTTAATCGGTGGCAACGCTACCACAACCCGCTGACCGTCGGTGTGCTGGATATCGATCTGTTCAAGCGAATCAACGACTCCTATGGCCACAAGGCCGGTGACCGGGTTTTGCAGCTGGTGGCACGGGAATTCAGAGAGCGGCTGCGGACCACGGATTTTGTCGCTCGTTTTGGCGGCGAGGAGTTTGTGTTGCTGTTCCCGGAAACCGGGGCGGAAGACGCCCGGGCCGTGGTCGATAAACTCCGGAGTCACGTCGGTGCGCTGCCGTTCCATTTCAGCGGTGAGCCGGTCAGGATTACTTTTTCGGCCGGGCTGACTGCGTTCAGCCCGGGCGATAGTGAGGATTCTGTGTTCGATCGCGCTGACCGGGCGCTTTACCTGGCCAAGGACAGGGGGCGGGATTGCACTGTGATCGGCGATTCAGCGGCAGGCTAATGGCGCATCATCGCGTCCAGCTCGTCGATGATCTCGGCCCAGTCGCTGTCATCCTCCAGTCCCTCTTCCAGGAAGTGCGACTGGCTTTCGGACCAGAACGGCGCATCCTGCAATGCAATATCCCGGGGCAGGGGTGAATGGCGGCTGACGAAGTCTTCAATGCTCTGTTCATCCGAGGCCAGTCCCAATTGTTCGAACAGGGTGGTAAGGCTGTGTTTGCTGGTGTCCATGGGTTGATTCTCCCGGCGGCGGTTGACCTGAATGAAATCAGGGGCGTTTGCAGGTATTGTCCCCAGAAATGTAGCGGAACCCTTGAGGATATCCAGTGAAGGTCACCCTTCTCCTTTGTCTGTGTTGGTTTCTGGTCGTCTTTCAACCCCGGGCCCTGGCCGATCCGCCACAGGTGTCGCCGGCTCCGGTCCTCGGTAGCGAGGACCTCACCTGGCTGGCCGGCCAGTCAGGCTTCAGGATTGGTGTAACTGACGGTCAGGTTCCGCTGGTGTTTGATACCGGTGACGGCAATCTGGCCGGCACCTACATCGATTATCTGGCCCGGCTGTCGGACAAGCTTGGCGTGCCACTGCAGCCGGTGGTACTCGATGACCCCCCGGCGTCTGCTGAGCCGGCTGAAGCACCGGCCCCGGACGCCGTTCTGACCACCTGGCTGCCAGGCTCGCCCGTACCCGAAGGTGTGCGCCTGACAAAGCCCCTGATGTCACTGACCTACGGCCTGTTCGTGAGTGCCGGCGACGCCTCGATTCGCTCCCTGGCGGACCTCGAAACCAACCGCATCGCGGTCATTGAAGGTGATGACAACCAGTACCCGTTACTGGATACCGTTGATACCTTCACCCCGGTCCCGGTCGAGAGCGTCGGCGAGGCCGTCAGCCAGGTTCTGTCCGGGCAGGCCGACGCCTTTCTGGGGCCTTTGCCGGTGGTATCGGACTACCTCCAGTCGGCCATGATCAACGGTATCGGCCTGTCGGTTCTACTGGATCAGAAGTCGGTGGAGGTCGTGCTGCAGGTGCCCGCCAGCAACGATCGTCTGTACCGGGTCCTGAACCAGGCCATTGCCGCGATCAGCCACAATGAGCACCGGGTGATCCGTCAGTCCTGGCTGCAATCGGGACTGCCGGAGCTGGAAAAAAGCGGTCTTGAATTGTCCGCCAGTGATCAGGCGTGGCTGAAGGCACACCCGAGTCTGCAGGTGGCGTTCCGGTCGGACTGGCCGCCCTTCGAGTACACCCAGGACGGTCGCGCCACCGGGCTGGTGCCGGATCTGGTGGCGCGGCTGGAAACCGAGCTCGGGGTACGCTTCGAGTCGCAGCTGACCGAGAGCCGGATGGCCGCCGAGCAACGCCTGAACGCCGGCGAGGTCGATATTCTGCCTGCAGTCTCCCGGACTCCCCGCACCGAGCAGTCGTTCCTGTTTACCCGGGCCTACCTCACCGTGCCGATTGCCCTGGCGATCCGCGACGACGGCCGGTTCATCGGCGATTTGCGGGAATTGCGGAGTGAGCGGGTTGGCGTGGTCAATCGCCACGCCGCCCACGATTACCTTTTGATCAATCACCCAGACCTGAACCTGTATCCGGTCGACAATGTGGAGGATGGTTTGCTGGCGCTGTCCAATGGTGATCTGGATGTGATGGTGACCCACATTCCGGCGGTCAGCTACACCGTGGCCCGCCTGGGCTTGTCCAACCTCCGGATTACCAGCATTACGCCCTATCAGTACGACCTTCGCCTGGCCGTGCGCAAGGACAATCCGGAACTGCACCGGATCCTGAACAAGGCGCTGAGTAACCTGGATTCCATGGCGACCGAGGCCATTTACAACCGGTGGATTCACCTGGATATCGAGCAGGAAACCGATTACACGGTGGTACGCCGGGTGGTGCTCATTGCCGTTGTCGTGGTTCTGATCTTTCTGTACTGGAATCGCAAGTTGTCCCGGGAAGTGGACGAGCGTATCCGTTCCGAGAACGCCCTGCGCCGAAGCGAAGACGATTTGCGGGCCGCCAAGCTGGAAGCCGAGCGTCTCGCCCGGGAAGCGGAGGCGGCGAGCCTGGCCAAGAGCGAGTTCCTGGCCAATATGTCCCATGAAATCCGGACGCCGATGAACGCCGTCATCGGCTACAGTGACCTGCTCAGCAACAGTGTCACCGATCCCCAGCAGCGTAATTATCTGGACGCCATTCGGGCCGGCAGCCGGAGCCTGCTGATGCTGATCAACGATATCCTGGACCTGTCCCGGATTGAGGCGGGCAAGATGCGCCTCGATTATTCGGCGGTTTCCGTGCGCCGGCTGCTAAGTGATGTCCGCCATATTTTCGATCTGCGGGCCCGGGAGCAGGGGATTACCCTGGAGGTGAGTGTCGACTCCCGAATGCCATCGGCCATGATGCTGGATGAAACCCGGCTCCGGCAGGTACTGTTCAACCTGGTGGGTAACGCCATCAAGTTCACCCACGACGGCGGTGTAACGGTGCGCGCCACTGCCAGACCCCTGAAGCCCCGAAAAGAGGGCGATGAGGCGGCCAGGGGCAGTGCCGAGCGGCAGTACTACAAGCTTGTGGTGACCGTAAAGGATACCGGGATTGGTATTGCCCAGGACCAGCGGGACCGGATTTTCGATGCCTTTGAACAGCAGGAAGGGCAGAATACCCGCCGATACGGCGGCACCGGCCTGGGCCTTGCCATCAGCCGAAAGCTGGCCCGGATGATGGGCGGAGAGCTGGAAGTGGACAGCGAGCCCGGCGCCGGGTCGGTGTTTACGGTTACCCTGCCCAGGGTGGCGGCCACCGTGGAGGAAGTTGATGACGATGGGGAGCCAAAAGAGGCTGAACGTTTGCTGGCGCAGACCCTGAGCATGCAGGAGCGTGGCTGGCTGCGGGAGCAGCTGGCATCGGACTTTGGTGGCGAATGGGAGACCGTTCGGGAAAGCGGAGATCCTGAGCAGATGAAGGACTTTGCCCGCCGGGTCGTGGCCTGGGGGCAGCGCTTCCGTTCCAGCTCGGTGACCCGTTATGGCGAAAAACTGCTGGCCGATGTGGAGGCGTTCAATCTGGATGCCGTCAACAGCGCTCTGGACGCGTTTCCCAAGTTACTTGGCCGGGACGGCTGACTACAGACAGTCGAACTGGGTTTGTCGGTCGAAGGCCACCGAGACCATGTCGTAGCCGGACTCGGTAAGGCTGCGAATGAGTTCGCGATCCCTGAGCAGGGTTGTGCAGATTTTATGGACGCTGGCCTGCAGTTGGTCGACGGGCGGCTCGCTCCGGGCGAAGCGGAAATCCACGATCAGGTATTTTCGCTCAACCGTTGCCGACGTGGGAATGTCTTCGCGTTCGACGCTTTCATAACCAATATAGGTCGCCTGATCCTGTGGGAAGACCTGGCTCATCAGTACATCGAGGTTTTCCCCATGGGCGGGCACCGCCAGGACCAGCAAGGCCGCAAGCGCCGGGCGAGAGAAGCGTTGTGTGATCATGGAGGGCCGCTCCCTGGTGGCAATCCGTTCAAACCGTAACCAATTGTAACGGTTGGTTACAATGGATTATTGCAGAGTCTGTCGCATTTTGCGCGATATGTGCCGGGCATTTTTCAATTGTTTGCAGTCTGCACCTTTATGCCGTGAATCGGGGTGGTGCCTGACTCCCGGTCGGAGACGCTATCAACTATCATTGGATAAAACCAGACAGTAAAGGGGAAAAGGCATGTTTCAGCTCGTCTTCAAGGGAGAGTGCCAGCCGGGAACCGACCCGACGGCTGCGCGCGCCAATGCCCGGGCCCTGTTCAAGGCCAGCCCTGAGCAGGTGGAGCGGATGTTCAGCGGTGCGCCGGTGGTGATCCGTAACAAGCTGGAAGAGGCGCAGGCAGAGAAGTACCGGGCGGTACTGAAAAAGCATGGCATGGTTGCGTACGTTCAGGCCATGCCGGGAGCCACGCCAGCGCCCGCCACTCCTGAGCCGGCGCCCGCTGCTGATACCGGTCGTTCCGTGGAACCGGCTCAGGCGCGCAAGCCGGAGCCGCCCACGACCGAGCCCGGGGAGCGCTTGCCCGTGGCAGGCGACAAGGTGGATGACATTCTCGCCGGCTCTGGCCTGGGGCTGGACCCGGTCGGCGTGACCCTGGCTCAGCCCAGTGAGGTGTCGCCTCCCATGTTCCAGCATCTGGAAGAATGGACGTTGGCACCGGCAGGTACCGATCTGGGTGTTGAACGGGATCTGCCGCCACCGCCGGTACCGGACGTATCGCATCTGTCACTGGCGGACGACGACGGCAAGCCCACATGATTCGCGACCTGTGAGGCCCTTCATCCGGCGCCTCAGGCTGCTGCTCCTCGGCCTGCTACTGGCACCGGTGGCCGTGCCTGCTGACGAGCGGCCCACCGTCGGGCTCGTGCTCAGTGGCGGTGGGGCCAAGGGCATGGCTCATGTCGGCGTGCTGCGAGTGCTGGAAGAAATGCACATCCCTGTTGATATCGTGGTGGGCACCAGCGCCGGGTCGGCCGTTGGCGCGCTCTATGCGTCCGGTATGTCGGTGGCCGATATCGAGCGGCGATTCATCGCGATGGACTGGCTGTCCAGTTTTCAGGACGATCCCGGCCGGGTCTACAAGCCGGTTCGCCGCAAGCAGGGGGAATGGCGCTTTCCGGTGACGCCGGGGATTGGTGTCCGTGCCGATGGCCTACATGTGGGCGGCGGCATTATTGCCGGGCAGAACCTGGGCTTTATTCTCAACGAGCTGACCCGGAATGCCACTCTGGTGGAGGATTTTGACCATCTGCCCATCCGGTTTCGGGCAGTGGCCACCGATCTCGGTACCGGGCAACCTGTCGCAATTGGCCGTGGCAACCTGGCCGAGGCGATTCGCGCCAGTATGAGTATTCCCGGCGTTTACGCACCGGTGGAGCGCAACGGCCAGTTGCTGGTGGACGGCGGTGTGGCCAACAATTTGCCGGTCAGTGTCGCCCGCGACCTGGGGGCCGAGGTGGTCATTGCCGTCGATATCACCGATGCACTCCTGGACACCAGCGAGCTGCGGGAAGCCTTTTCAGTGGTCGGCCAACTGACCACGATCATGACCCGCCGTAATACCGAGCAGCAACTGAGGCTCCTGAACGAGCAGGATGTACTGATCCGGCCGGACCTCCAGGGTTATGGTTCTGCCGATTTCTATAACGCACCGGTGCTGTTTGAACTGGGTGCCAGCGGTGCCCGGAACCACGCCGTGGAGCTCCATCCGTTGTCGGTGTCGTCTGAGGAGTGGGCGGCCTACCAGGCGCGTCTGGCATCCGGCTCCGGGCAGGTGGGGCCGGTGGTGGCCATCGAGATTGAGCAGGGTCGCCGGCTGACACCGGACTTTTTACGGGAGCGGATTCGTCAGAAAACCGGGGAGCCTCTGGATGTGGCGCAGTTGGAAGCGGACCTGAAACGGATCTATGGCCTGGGTTACTACGAGACGGTTTCCTATTCACAAGCGCCGGCGCCGGGTGGTACCCGCCTGACCATTCGGGTTCAGGAGAAAAGCTGGGGCCCGAACTACCTGTCGTTCGGACTGAACTATGAAGACAACTTCGACGGCGATACCCGTTTCAATCTGGCGACGGCCCTGCGTATGACCGAGCTCAACGCCCTGGGTGCCGAGTGGCAGACGGGCCTTCAGCTTGGCACCGAGCCCTGGGTAAGAAGCCAATGGTATCAGCCGCTGGATTACGGCTACGAGCGTTTCCTGGTGTTGGGGGGCGAGTATACCCGCGATACGTTCAGCGTTTACGACGGCCAGGGAGAACGGGTGGCGGAAGTGGATGTGACGTTTCGCCAGGCCGACCTGGCCGTTGGTCTGGAGCTTGGGGGTAACGCGGAAGTGCGCCTGATGTATGCCCGGGGCTACGCCACGGTCGAAGAGCAACTGGGCCGGCCGGTGGCACCGGAAGACACCGTTCATGAGGGCAACCTCAGCCTGCAATTGGTGCACGATTCCCTGGACGACGCTTTCTTCCCCCACACCGGCGCGTTTGCCGGGCTCCGGGGCCGGTTTGAGCGCGAGGGCCTGGGCTCGGACCGGAAGTTTGACTCGCTGACCGGCATGGTGCTGGGAACCGGGACCTGGCATGGCCTGACGCTGACCGGGCTGGTCTACGCCCATGCGGTTACCCGGGGCGAGCCCGGGATCGAAAACGCCCAGCGTCTGGGCGGGTTTCGCCGGCTGTCGGCTTATGCCCCCGGGCAAATCACCGGCGACAATGCGCTGATGACATCGGTTTACGCCAGTCAGGAGTTTGGCGGCCCCCTGGTGCCCTGGTTTGCCGGCATGGGGCTTGAAGCAGGCAACGCCTGGGAATCCCTGGACCAGGCCAGTTGGGACAGCTCGGTAAAATCCTGGAGTGTGTTTGCCGGGGTGGATACCTTCCTCGGGCCGGTACAGCTGGCCACCGCTTACAACAACGAGGACAACTGGACCGCGTACCTGAACATCGGCTTTGCCTTTACCCAGTTATTCTACTGACCCGGATCACTCACTGTGTCTGTCGGAACTGGTCGAGATGGCATCCAGTACCTGCTGGCATTGCTGCATGGCGTAGCGGTGGAGGATGTTCGCCAGCCGGTCCTCATCCCGGGCCCGAATGGCGCTGATGGACTCTTCCATATGGGCCAGGTTGTCTTCCAGCACCCGGTTGCCACCCTGCTGAAACGCGACAAAAGCGCAACGCCTGGCTGAGGGCCAGAGGTCATCAATGGCGGCCACGATAAAGTAGTTGTCGGCGTAGGCCAGTGATGCCTTGGTGTACTCAATGCCCAGCTCCAGGAAGGTCATCAGGTCGTTTTTTTCGAAGCAGGCCCGCATCTGATCGTGCAGGGACTCCAGCCGATCCATGTCCTCAGGCTGCCACTGCCGCACCAGTTTGCGTCCGGTATGGGTCAGATAGAGCTCCAGGGTTTCGTACAGACTGCGCACGAAATAATCGTCCAGCGGTGTTACGAAGGCGCCTTTCCTGGGCACATTGCGCACCAGGTGACGTTTCTCCAGTAACAGCAGGCCCTCGCGGATTGAACCGTGGCTGACATCCATCTGTTTGGCCATGGCGCCCTCATAAATCCGTTCTCCGGACCGGAGCTGCCCAAAGGCAATCAGGTTTTCAATGTGGCGGGCGACCTGTTCGGTCAGGGTTTCTCTGGGTTTGAACGCGTTCATGCTGGTTAGTCGCTACGGCATACTGGCGGAATCGTAATGGCATAGTCGCACACTCGGCCACGGATTAGCCAGATGGCGACTCAGAGCAGGGGGGCGAGCAGGCGAACCGCCCGGCAGCCCAGCCGAAACACGATGGAGCGGTCCCGGTAGTCGCGTTCGGTCATGCGCCGGCAACTGACGAGGTCTTCCTCGAGCATGGCATGCACGCTGTCGATAAAGCGCCTGGACGTGTTGATGGCGATGATCTCGAAGTTCAGCCGCATGGAGCGGTTATCGAGATTGGCGGTGCCGACAGCCGCGTAACGATCATCCACCAGCAACACCTTCTGATGCATGAATCCGGGCTGGTAACGGTAGATGCCGATGCCGGCCTGACTGGCCTGAACCAGGTAGGAATAGGCGGCCAGCCGGATCAACTGGCTGTCGGATTTTTCCGGAATGAGGATACGCACATCCACGCCCCGCAGCGCCGCCAGTTGCAGGGCATTCATGATCTGGAAGTCGGGCACGAAGTAGGGCGAGGCAATCCAGATCCGGGTGCGGGCGTTGTTGATGCAGTTGAGAAAAAACAGCGTGCAGGTTTCCCAGGTATCGGCGGGTCCCGTGGGGAGTATCAGTACCTGTTCGTCACCCGGGGCATTGTTTTCGGGGGCCCAGTCCAGCTCCGGCACGTCATTGCTGGCCCAGTTCCAGTCTTCCAGCCAGGCCAGTTGCAGGCCGATCACCGCCGGACCCTGTATCTGGCAGTGGGTATCCCGCCAGGGCTCCTGGTCCATGGTGATTCCCAGGTACTCGTCGCCCAGGTTGATGCCGCCCACAAAGCCGACCCTGCCGTCGCACACCAGCAGCTTGCGGTGATTGCGAAAATTGATCTGGAACCGGCGTCGCCGGATGTTACCGTCGCCGAACGAGGCAATCCGGGCGCCGGCGGCGGACAGCTCCCGCAGGTAGGTGCGCGGCAGAAAAACACTGCCGATATCGTCGTACAGAAACCACACATCGACGCCCTGGGCCAGTTTGCGCTCCAGGATCGATTTGATGCGGCGCCCGACCTTGTCCGAGCGGACAATATAGAACTCCAGGAGAATGTACCGGGTTGCGCTCTCCATGGCCTCGAAAAGCGCCTCAAAGGTGGCTGCACCGTCCCGCAACAGGGTGCACTGGTTGCCCTCGGTGAGCGGTTGGCGGCCAAGTTTGCACAGCGCCTGGAGCTCGTCATCGGGTAACTGACGGCCGGGGCCGGGCAGTGAGGTGGTCTGCCGTTCGAACCGGTTCAGCAGGCTGGTCAGCGCCTGGTCGCCCATGCGCCTGGCCTTGACGTAGCCACCGAACCGGTACCGCCCGAACAGGACGAACATGGGGACGGCCAGATAGGGTAGCGCCAGCAGGCCGATGATCCACGCTATCGCACCCTGGGCGGTCCGGTAGGTCAGAAAAATCCGGTAAATACACCACAGGGCGCCGAGATACAGCAGCCCAACGGCGGTTGCCAGCCACGGGAGGTCGGCTATCATTCGGTGGTTGTCCCGGCCAGGTGTTGTGCCCGGTACTGAGCCGGGGCAACGCCGGTCCAGCGTTTGAACGCACGGCTAAAGGCGCTGAGCTCGGAAAATCCGAGCAGGAACGCGATTTCGCCGAGTGCGTAGTGATCATTGGCCACGTAGCGCAGGGCCTTGTCCTTGCGCACCTGTTCCACCAGGTCGTGAAAACTCAGTCCCTCCTTTTTGAGTCGCCGATACAGGGTCTGGCGGCTCATGTGGCACTGGCGGGCCAGGGAGTCGGCGTCGATTTTCTCAGTCGACATCTGCCGGGAGATCAGACGCCGGATCTTGCGGCCAAAAGAGCGCCGGGTCTGCACCCGGGCCAGTAGGGCATTAACCTGCCGCAGGACCGCGGAATAGACGTAGGGATTCCGGTGCGGGATCGGGTGGGCCAGGTGGCGGCTGTGGAAGGCGAGACGGGTTGCCGGGCACCCGAAACGGATATTGCCCCCGAGCAGGGCCTGGTATTCGCTGGCGTAGGCCGGCCGGGGGTGGGCCAGCTCCACCCATTCGGCGCGGATGTCCGGGTGAATGAAGTGCCGGGTGCGGCTTATGGCCGCGGCCAGGGTCCGGTCCATGTCCTGACGGCAGTAGTGCTCGGCTGTGTCTGGCTGCCAGGTGAGGATGGCCAGTTCGCCGGTCTGCTCGAAGCTGAGGACCACCGACTCATTGATCAGCCGGTGCAGGCGCACGTACTGGGTGACAGCTTCGCCGAGGGTATCGCAATTGAAAAAAACGTGGCCGACCAGCCCCATACGTTCCGGGTCCACCACTTGCCCGGCATGCAGGCCGACGCCGGGATCACCGGTTACCCGTTCAGCGTATTGCCAGAGGCGATAGTGGGTATCGGCGGGTATTCGGCGATCCGGGTCCCGCAGCGCGTCGAGGGTCAGCCCGGTCAGCTGTTCCACCCGGGCCTCGTCCACCATATCCCGGCGGCTCAGGTAGTGCACCAGGGCCAGGGTGCCGGAAGCGGCAACGAACGGTGTGCTGGTGTCATCTGCGTGTGCGGCGATCACGGTCTCCGGTCCGTTGGTTAACAGAATGTCATTGGCGCTGGTACAAACTGTCAAGCGAGTGGGACAGGCTGTCAACGGTTAATACTGCATACAACGATAGCATTAACGCATCAGGTTGAAACACTGAACCACCCCGTTGAGGAGGTTTTTATGGAACAGCAGATCTTCGTACCCCATACCGAGCTTGAGCGCAAAAACGTGATTGAGCTTGCCAAGTATCTGGACAGCATCTTCTACTGCTGATCAGACGGGCGTAAAGCCTATGACCTTCAAGCCGGGCCTGTCCCGGTTTTTTTGTGTCCGTCTGCCGTGCCTGCGCCCGGCTTCGGAATAGTCAGCCCCTGGCAGCGTCAACACTTGCTCAGTCTGCTGGCGATGGTAATGTATCCGGTCTGATAAAACCCATTCTGTCCGGAGATTGTCTGCCAATGAGCGTTGAACTGAACCACCGTATCACGGGCGAAGGTGCGCCGCTGATTCTGCTTCACGGGCTGTTCGGCTCCCTGGAGAACCTTGGAGGTATCGCTCGCCGGTTGCAGGACGAATGGCAGATCCATGCCCTGGACCAGCGCAACCATGGCAGCTCTCCGCACACAGAGACCATGGACTACCCGGCCATGGCCGCCGACGGTATTGCCTCTAGGGATGCCCGGGGAATCGACAAGGCCAGCCTGCTGGGCCATTCCAGGGGTGGCAAAGTGGCCATGCAGGTCGCGCTGCAGG
>CBIHLH010000065.1:0-20139 GCA_966210405.1 uncultured Marinobacter sp. | reverse complement strand
CGGTCCGGGTCGGTTTCACAATCGGCGAATTCGTAATGATAGCCGGACATGGCGACGAGACGGTGATCGGCGATGTGGTTGAAAAAATCCAGGGTACGGCCGGGCTTTTTCAGGGCCACGTAGAGTTCCTCATCGGTCAGCACTGGCGCGCTGACCGAGGTCTCAAGGCCGGACCAGCCCCATTTGGGGCTTTCAAAGAAGATGACATCGTACAGATCCGCCTGGAAATCCAGGTGTCGTCGCTTCGGAGAGGTATAGAAAATCCGGAAGGACAGATCGTCGTGAACTGCTTCCAGATGGTTGAGCAGGTCGCCGAGCAGCCCCTCGGCCTGATTGGTGGCATTCACGCTGGCAATGGGTGGGAAATTATAGACCCCGACGGTAATGACGGTGTCGGCGCTGGTGGCGGGAACCCACGTCAGGGCCAGGGCGGCCATCAGGCTGGCTATACGGTGAGCAAATGACAAAGTGGATCCTGCATCTGTATAAATTGAATACTCATTCAGATTAGCACTGAACCGGCAACCGCTGAAGCCTCAGATTATAAACAATCGCAAAACAGGAACGTGACCCATGGCGCACCCCGTCAGCCATTTTTTCGCCTACATCTCCCGCTTGCGCTGGATCAAGCGCTGGGGGCTGATGCGCAATGCCATTGAAGAGAACGTGGCCACCCATTCCTGGGAAGTGGCGACCATTGCCCATGCCCTGGCCCTGATTCGTAACCGGCACTTCGGCGGCCACATCAATGCGGACCGGGTTGCCGCTGCCGCGCTGTACCACGATGCCACCGAAGTGATTACCGGGGATTTGCCGACACCGGTCAAGTACCATTCCACGGTGATGCGCGAGGCGTTCGGCGATATCGAACACAAGGCCGAGGCCGAGCTGCTGGCGCTGTTGCCGACGGATCTCCGTGAGGACTTCGCGCCGTATGTGCGTGAATCGCGGTTGCCGGCGGAGGACCGGGAGCTGATCAAGGCGGCTGACCGCTTGTCGGCGTGGCTCAAGTGCCGGGCGGAAATTCGTGCCGGCAACAAGGAATTCGACCCCGCGGCCCGCCAGATACTGCAGCGCCTGGAGCAGGACGAGTTGCCGGAGGTGGCCTATTTCCTGAGCGTGTTTGCACCCAGTTACGATTGCCCGCTGGATAATCTGCTCCAGTGATGGCTGCGAGTGATTGAGAGTGGCCGTAGTGCCCGGGTTATACCTCTGATAAAGCCATAGGCTCCCATGGTGTCAGTGCTAGAGTGACGGCTCTCCAGTCGTGAAACACACAAAACGAGGTCTGTGACCATGAAGGATCTGCACAACAAGGTTGCGGTCATTACCGGCGCCGGTTCCGGTATCGGCCGTGCCCTGGCCAACGCACTGGCCGCCCGCGGCTGCCGGCTGGCGCTGTCGGATGTCAACGAGGCCGGGCTGGCCGAAACCATTGCCGGCCTTGACGGTGCCGAGGCCAGGAGCTATCGGTTGGACGTATCCAGCCGTGATGCCCTATACGCCCACGCCGAGGCTGTGGCGAAAGACTTCGGGCAGGTCAACCTGGTGGTCAACAACGCCGGTGTGGCGCTGTCTGCCTCGGTTCGGGAAATGACCGACGAGGATTTCAAATGGGTCATGGACATCGATTTCTGGGGCGTGGCCCACGGCACCCGCGCCTTCCTGCCTCATCTGATCGCTTCCGGTGACGGTCACGTGGTGAATATCTCCAGTGTGTTCGGGCTGATTGGTGTGCCCAAACAAAGTGCCTATAACGCGGCCAAGTTCGCGGTTCGCGGCTTCACCGAGTCCCTGCGCCAGGAAATGGCTCTGGAAAATCAGCCGGTGGCGGTAAGTTGCGTCCATCCCGGCGGTATCCGGACCAACATCGCCAATGCCGCGCGCATGGGCCTGTCGGAAAATGCCGAGGCCCAGCGCAAGGGCTTTGACAAGCTGGCCATGACCACTCCGGAGAAGGCCGCGGAAATCATCTTAAAAGGCATTCTGAAGGACGAGTCCCGGATCCTCGTCGGCCCGGACGCCTGGGGAATCGAGGCGATTAACCGCCTGCTGGGGGCGGCGTATCAGCCCCTGGTGGCCCGTTTTTCCCGCAAGAACCTGTACGTATAACGATTCGACGGGTATGTAGCGGGTCAGGATACGTATTCGGCCCGCTGTACATTTTACAGACAGCAAAACCGTTCTATACTTGCCACTTGTCCAGGGAATGAGTCCTCGAAGTGTAAGTATGGAAACGTCTCATCATAGCGACCTTGGCGCCACCCTGGCGCAGAGTCGCTCGGGTTTGCGCGACAGCCACCGCCGCTCGATCATGCGGCTGCTGTTCCTGGTCACCGGCTCTTCGCTGGTGCCGTTCGCCTGCCTGCAGTTCATTAACGGTTTCTGGTGGGTCGGCGCTGGTGAGCTGCTGGCCAGCGCCGTGCTGTTGCTGGGGGTCTGGCATCTCCCGCGCACCGCCAATCTTCAGGTATGGATATACGCCTATCTGGTCACGCTGTTTGCGTTTTTCCTGGTGATCATGGTGCTGCCGGAGGCGTCGGTGTCGGCGTTTGTCTGGGTGCTGATGATGCCGGTGCTGGCCTACCTGCTGTTGGGCAAGCGGGAAGGCATGCTGCTGAGTCTGCCGTTCATGATTGCCGGCGGCGTGATCTACTTCCTGCACCTGGGCCATATCGGCAGTGCCCACGCTCTGATTGACCTGCTGAACATGGTGCTGTGTGGAGCTCTGATGCTGGCCTTTATTCACATGTACGAAGTGCGTCGGGAAGAGGCGGAACAGCGTCTTGTGGATATGGCGCAGACCGATGCCCTCACCGGACTGGCCAACCGCAGCAATTTCCAGGGTACGCTGAACCGCACCATCGCGGAATGCGAGCGCAGCGGTACCGGCTTTGCCCTGGTGATCATGGACATCGACCACTTCAAGGTGGTCAATGACACCCTCGGGCACGACGCCGGCGATCAGGTGCTCAGGGATATCAGCCAATCCCTGACCGAGCGCCTTCGCAGCACCGATTTTGTCGGTCGTCTGGGGGGTGAGGAATTTGGTTTGATCCTGCGGAACGTCAAACCGGCCGATGCCTTTGAGTTGATGGATGAACTGCGCCAGCGCATTGCCAGTCGTGAGCTGGTGTACGGAGAGGTGAGTGTTCAGGTAACGGCGTGTTTCGGCATTGCCCAGTGGCCGGACCATGGGCGTTCAGCGGAAACCCTGTTCTGCATTGCCGATCGCTGTCTCTACAGCGGCAAGCGTGCCGGCCGCAACCGTGTGGCGGGGGCCGGCGCCGGCCAGGCCTCCCGACCCCGGGAGCTGCTGACCGGCCGTGCCGGTTAGCCCGGGCTCATGGCCTGTATTACTGAAGCGTGCGACGATTTCCCGTTTTGAACTCCGGTGCGATGTAAGCGTCGATCTCCGCCTTGAAGCGGGCAATCAGCTCGCTGTTATCCTGGTCCCATGGATGAAACCCGGGCTTGAAGTAACCCAGCCAGGTCGGGATCAGGCTCGAGAACGTACCGTTCCTGCCCCACATGCGCCACATCCCTCTGGCGGTGTCCTTCAGCGAGAAATGACCCGGGTCATTCAGCATCATGCGTGTGGTGAAGTAGGTGCTCATGACCCCCAGCGCGGCGGTGCTGAACGCCAGGTAAAACGTCCGCTCGCCGTAGGTGCCACCGGCCTGCTGGAAGACATCGTAGGCGACCGCCTTGTGTTCGGTTTCCTCGATGGCATGCCACACCCACAGTGGGCGCATGGTCTCGTGCATGTCTTCCCGGACGTCGTCACGCTCCAGCAGCATGTCAGCCATCATGGCCGTCATGTGCTCCAGGGCACAGGTAATGGCCAGTTGGTGGCGTTTGGGCAGTTTCCTGGCGATGCCCAGAACCACGTCCAGATGTTGCTCCAATTCCTCCACCGGCATGCCCTGATCGCGGACATGCTGGTTCATGGCCTCGTGTTCCAGAGAATGCATGGCCTCCTGGCCAATGAAACCGCGCACCTCTTTCTTCAGTTTCGGGTCGTCGATCGCTTTCTGGTAATGGCGCACCGAATCCACGAAGAATTGCTCCCCCTTCGGAAACAGCACCGACAGGGCATTCATGGTGTGGCTGAGGGTGTAGCTGTTGTTCAGCCAGTAGTGGGGAACCTTCTCCCCGAACTCGAACCCCATGCGCTGTGGTTTGATGGCAACGTTGTCCGGTGTGCGGGCAACCGGCTGTGATTCCGCGGTTTTCGTTCTCAGCATGTCGAACCTCCTGCGCTTGGGCGCTATGGCTGATGTGATGGCTCCAGTGTGGGTGAGTCAACGCAGGCTTTGAATGCGAAAAGGGGACGGCCATCGTGGAGTAGGGGCCAGTTCACGGCCTCAATTGACTATGCTGACGTAGTCGCCGCTGCCTCCAGTCACAATGCCGCTGTGGTGAGCGTCTGATAGCATCGGTAACCATGAGCTTTCCCATAACAAGATAAGGATCCTGCATGGCGAATCCGGGCCCGGAAAAAGAACGGCAGATGCTGGGGCTGTTCCTGGTCCCCGGCGTGTATCTCCGGGTGCTGGCGGATGTGGTGCGGCAACTGGGCTACAACGATCGTGTGCTATACGACGGTATGCAGTTCCTGCCGCAGGATCTGAAGTCCAATGACAGCCGGGTGTTCGTGACCGATGCCATCGTGATGGTGGAGCGGGCCCTGGAACTGGCCGGCAAAGACGGCCTGAGCTTCATGCTGGCGCGGGAACTGCGGGTCACCATCCACGGCACCCTCGGCTTTGCCGCCCTCACCAGCCCGACCCTGGCCGGCGCCCTGGACTCGGTGCGGCGCTACCTGCAACTGCGGGTACCGTTCCTCACCATGACCCTGACCGACACCGGCGACCACGTGCTGGTGCGCCTGCGCACGGAATTCGACGTGCCCACCCAGTACCGGTTCCTGGCGGAAACCGTGAGCGCCACCCTGATGCTGCTGGCCGAGCAGCTGATTGACCGCGAGGATGCCGGAAAGCGGGGATTCGCCCTGGTGGACGGCAAGCTCCCGGGCGTAAAAGTGCAGCTGACCTCCCCGGAACCGGCTTATTACCGCAGGTTTGCTCCCCAATTGCCGGTGCCTTTCGAATACGATCAGCCCGAAGAAATCATGGTATTCCCCAAGAGCCTGCTCGACACCCGGATGCGGCTGGCGGACGCGGAAGCCTCGCGCATGGCGCGGGACCAGTGCGAGTTCGAACTGCAGAAAGCCCTGAAGGACCAGGGCGACATTACTTACGCCATCCGCAATATGCTGCACGTGATGCCAGGGCCGCTGCCGTCCCTGGAGGCCATGGCCGAGCGCTTCTGCGTGTCGTCCCGCACATTGAAGCGGCGGCTGGCGGAAAAGAACACCACCTACCGGGAAATTGTCGAGGCCGTTCTCAAAGACCGGGCCATTCAGTTGCTTCGCTACACCAACCAGTCGGTGAGCGAGATCGCCTATGAGCTGGGCTACGCCGACCTGTCCAATTTCAGCCGCGCCTTCCGCAAGTGGACTGGCAAATCGGCCAGTGAATTCCGCGAGGGCGGCCCGGATCCGGCGCCTGAAGTCGGGCCTTGAGATTTTGTGGCCTCCAGGTTTGGAGCGTGGTCGCAGGATGGGTATCTATTTTTATTGCGAAAAAGAACTCGCTTCGCTCAGACACCTTTGTTCGCAATAAAAATAGATACCCACCCCACGCCCTATTGACTATTGGAGAAGGTCGTCCCTGAATTTATTTCACGGCTTTAATTTGTTTTTCCTTCCTACGCCACCATGGTGTGACGGACGGGGGAAAATAATCCTTCCCCCCGGCCAGCCCCTCTAGCAAGCAGGCTGGGGCCGGAGCCAAACCAGGCACCAACCCAAAAGGATCAGAACGAAGATGAACCAACAACCAGACACCCACAGCAAGCTGATAGGC
The DNA here is from genome assembly GCA_966210405.1 of uncultured Marinobacter sp. Taxonomy (GTDB): domain Bacteria; phylum Pseudomonadota; class Gammaproteobacteria; order Pseudomonadales; family Oleiphilaceae; genus Marinobacter. The sequence continues at coordinate 14,209 of CBIHLH010000065.1, read as the reverse complement.
TACCTGCTCTGGATATTCGGATTCCTGGGCTCGCACCGGTTTTACTACGGTAAACCCATCACCGGCACGATCTGGTTCTTCACCCTGGGGCTGCTATTCATCGGCTGGATTATCGACCTGTTCCTGATTCCGGCCATGGACCGGGAGGCGGATCACCGGTTCCGGGACGGCGAGGTCAGCTACAGCATTGGCTGGTTGCTGCTGACCTTCCTGGGGGTGTTCGGCCTGCACCGCATGTACATGGGCAAGTGGATTACCGGCATTCTTTACCTGCTCACCGGCGGCCTGTTCCTGATCGGGGTGCTGTACGATTTCTGGACCCTGAACGAACAGATCTCCGAGCGCAACCGGGAAACGCGGTTCGGTGGCCTTTGAGTCAGTTTGGTGAGGCCACCCTGCACCCGCATAGGGTTATGCCGCTGCAGCTTGCTTGCGGGTCTCAGAGACCTTCAGACGAATCTGGTCACCATCCAGCAACACCGGATAGGTTTTGACCCTGACGGAGTCAGCCTCCAGGCAGACTCCGGTGCGCAAACTGAAATGCTGCTTGTACAGGGGTGACGCCACCACCGGCTCACCCTTCAGATCCCCGGTAATCCCCCGAGCCAGCACGTTGGCCCCGCTGAACGGATCCCGGTGACTGATGGCAAACAGCGCCGGCAACCGATGCGGCAAATAAAACACCGCCACCGGCCCATCCTCGGTCCAGACCGCAATACCGGACTCCGGCACCAGGTCATCAACAGTACATACCGCATCCCAACGAGTGCGTGCTTTCATAGTCGGTCCCCAAGAAGTTGTGTCGTTTAAGTCGAACGTTGTGTTTTGACTATCCCACCCGAAGTCTGGGAGTGAGGTGGTGTGGGGGTGCTTTTCTGCCGGGAAAAAAATGTCTGAGCGAAGCGAGTTATTTTTCCCAGAAGAAAAGCACCCCCATGCCGCCTCGCTCTAAACCGAAGCCGGAAGCCTACGCGGACTCTAAAACCGGCCGACGCTGCCCCCGCTCGGAAGTCCACTCCTGAACCGGATCCTTCTGCGAAGGCGCATTCACAAACTCCCGGAAGCGCTTCCGCTTCTCCGGATCCTCCACCGCCGTCTTCCACTCGCACTGATACGTACTAACGATATCCGCCATGTGCTGCTCCAGCTCCTCGCCTATGCCCAGGCTGTCCTCCAGTACCACCTGCTTCAGATAGTCCAGGCCGCCCTCCAGGTTTTCCATCCAGACACTGGTGCGCTGCAACCGGTCGGCGGTGCGCACGTAGAACATCACCACCCGGTCAATGGTGCGAATCAGCTCTTCGTCGGACAGGTCGGTGGCAAACAGGTCCGCGTGGCGGGGGCGCATGCCGCCGTTGCCGCACACGTACAGGTTCCAGCCATTCTCGGTGGCGATCACCCCGAAGTCCTTGCTCTGGGCCTCGGCGCATTCCCGGGTGCAGCCGGAGACCGCCATCTTCACCTTGTGGGGCGCCCGCAGGCCCTTGTAGCGATTTTCCAGCAGGATTGCCATGCCCACGCTGTCCTGCACGCCGTAACGACACCAGGTACTGCCGACGCAGGATTTCACCGTGCGCAGGGACTTGCCATAGGCGTGGCCGGTTTCGAAGCCAGCGGCGATCAGCTTTTCCCAGATCTCCGGCAGTTGGCTGAGCGTGGCGCCGAACAGGTCCACCCGCTGACCGCCGGTGATCTTGGTGTAGAGGTCGTATTCCTTGGCCACTTCGCCGAGCACAATCAGCTTGTCGGGGGTAATCTCACCGCCCGGGATGCGCGGCACGATGGAGTAGGTGCCGTTCTTCTGCATGTTGGCCATGAAGGTGTCGTTGGTGTCCTGCAGCGGCACATGGTCGGTGGCCAGAATGTGTTCGTTCCAGCAGGTGGCGAGGATGGAGGCCACCGCCGGCTTGCAGATGTCGCAGCCGTGACCCTTGCCGTGGTCGCGGATCAGGGTGCGGAAGGTGCGGATGCCATTTACTTTCACCAGGTGGAACAGTTCCTGGCGGCTGTACGGGAAGTGCTCGCAGAGGTCCTTGTTGACTTCCACGCCGCGCTTCTCCAACTCGCTGTCCACCACGTTCTTGAGCAGGGCGGCGCAGCCTCCGCAGCCGGTGCTGGCTTTGGTCTCGGCTTTCACACTGCCCAGATCCGCACAGCCGGCATCGATGGCGCCGCAAATATCGCCCTTGGTGACGTTGTGGCAGGAACAGATCGACGCGGTTTCCGGCAGGGCATCCGGGCCCAGGGTCGGGGCGCCGCCCTGGCTTTCCGGCAGAATCAGGGTTTCCGGGTTGTCCGGCAGGGTGATGCCGTTGAGGGCGTACTGCAGCAGGGTGTCGTAGTGGCTGTTATCGCCCACCAGAATGGCGCCGAGCAGGGTCTTGCCGTCTTCGCTGATCACCATGCGGCGGTAATGGCCTGCCTGTTCATCATTGAAACGAACATTCCTGGCGCCCGGGGTCTGGGCATGGGCGTCGCCGATGGAGCCGACATCCACGCCCAGCAGTTTCAGTTTGGTGCTCATGTCGGCACCGGTGAAGGCGGCTTCCTCATCGCTATTCAGGGCAGAAGACAGGGTGCGGGCCATGGTGTAGCCAGGGGCGACCAGGCCGAAAATCTTCTGCTCCCAGAGCGCGCACTCGCCAATGGCGTGAACGTGCGGGTCGGAGGTGGTGCAGCGATTATCGATCACAATGCCACCACGCTCGCCAATGGCCAGGCCGCTGGCCCGGGCGAGGGCGTCCTGGGGCCGGATACCGGCGGAGAACACGATCAGGTCCGTCTCCAGGAAGGAGTCATCGCTGAAATTCATGCGCAGGCGGGCATCCTGACCCTCGGTAATGGCCGTGGTCGCCTTCTCGGTATGCACCTGAACACCCAGCGCTTCAATCTTGTGGCGCAACAAGGCACCGCCATCGGCGTCGAGCTGAACTGGCATCAGCCGGGGCGCGAACTCCACCACATGGGCGCTCAGGCCCAGGCTCTTGAGGGCGTTGGCCGCCTCCAGCCCCAGCAGGCCGCCGCCGACCACCACGCCGGTGCGGGCGCCGTCGGAACTGGCGCGGATGGCATCCAGGTCGTCCAGAGTACGGTAAACCAGGCAGTGGGGGCGGTCGTTGCCCTCAATGGGTGGCACGAAGGGATAGGAGCCGGTGGCCAAAACCAGTTCGTCATACTCATAGCTGGCCCGGGGCGTCGAAACCGTGCGGTTGTCCCGGTCAATGCCGGTCACCCGCTCGTTCAGGTGCAACTGGATGCCCTGTTCCGTGTACCACTCCAGGGTGCCCATGGCCAGGTCGGCATGGGTGGAACCGCCGAAATACTCCGACAGGTGGACCCGGTCGTAGGCCAGTTGCTTTTCCTCGCCAAAGACGATGATGTCATAGTCGGCGGCAGCCGGGCTGGCGCTGAACTGCTCCAGAAAATGGTGGCCGACCATACCGTTGCCAATCACGATCAGGGTTTTCTTGCTCATGGGTCTGTCCTCGTTTCCTTGCGGACGGCTCAGGCGGCCGCCTCGCAGTAGTGCTTGCCGAAGGCGATGTGGTCCCGGTACCGGGAAATATCACCCTGCTGCCGGATGTGCTGGCTGTACCAGGGGCCGTCCCGGGTGTCGCCCAGCAGCACCGCACCGGCCAGGCGCTGGTTCTTGATCAGCAGCCGGCAATAGTGATTCTGTTCGTGGTCCTGCCAGACCACCGATTCGGTGTCCGGACCCGGATTGACGGTTCCGCATGAGAAAATCGGAACGCCGCTTATTTTCAGCCGTGTTGAGGTTTCCTGTGGCCGGAACTCGGCGTCGATACCGCTGAGCACACGGGCGAGAACGTCCGCCTGCTGGTAGCCCGGCTCAACCAGGCCAAAGGTGGCGTCGCCGAGCTGGCAACACTCGCCCAGGGCGGAGATTGACGGGTCGCTGGTCTGCATTCGGCTATCTACCAGGATGCCCCGGTCACAGTCGAGGCCGGCGTCACGGGCCAGCCCGGTCGCCGGAGTGATGCCGGCGGCCATCACCACCAGATCGGTGCTGATCAGGGTTTCGTCTTCCAGTTGTACAGCCCGGACACGGTGGCGCCCCAGCAGGGCGATGGGCGAGGTGCCGGTGCGAATGGTAAGCCCGCGGTTTTCCAGGTGCTGTTGCAGAAGTTGCCCGCCGACCGGATCCAGTTGCCGGTTCAGCAGGTGGCCGCTGCGATGCAGCAAGGTGACGGACATACCTCGCTGGCGGAGGCCTTCAGCCGCTTCCAGGCCCAGAAAGCCACCGCCGATCACCACCGCCCGGCGGTGGCGCCGGGCGGTGTCTATCATGGTCCGTGCGTCGTTCAGGTCCCGAAAGGTCATCACACCGTCCAGATTCTCGCCCGGGAGACCTGGTTTTGAGGGCCGGGAGCCGGTCGCCAGTACCAGGTGCGTGAATGACTGCACCCGGCCGGTCACGGTGGTGACTGTGCGATCGTGGCGGTTAATGGCCACCACGGGTTCGCCATCACATACCTCAACGGCGTTGTCCCGGAACCAGTCTCCCGGCTGCAACGCCAGAGAGGCTTCCTCGGTATCACCGGCCAGCAGCGCCGAGAGCTGGATCCGGTTGTAGGCAGGGGTGGCTTCGCCGTTGAATACAATAATGCGGGTAAAGGGGCGGGCTGGCTGGCGGCACAGGGCTTCCAGTAAGCGCTGGGAAACCATCCCGTGCCCGCAGATCACCAGTGTCGATTCGGTCTGTGTCGTCGCGTTCATATATACCTGCACCAAATTGTGGCCAAAAATAAAGCCGGAGCATGCGTCCCCAGGGAAGTTGATGCCCAGGCCTGAGCCTTGGCCGGGTGTTCGCTCCCGGGGGAACCAAGCGATTCTCGTGCCAATTATTTAAATTGTTTTAATTCAGTTGGTTGGAATGATTTTCTTGATGCGCTTCAAGCACCGGGCCAGGATTTCTGCCCCGCAGCGGGGCAGCCTGCACGGGTTTAGCGCTTTTGGGATGGCGTGATAATTGCCTTTCTTTTTGGCGTGGGATCTTTATTTCTGAACCGATAAGGACACGCTGTGACTGGAACTGACAACACGCTGGAGACTACTCGAACGACCTGCCCCTACTGCGGGGTGGGCTGTGGTGTGAAGGCAGCGGCAACCGCTACCCGGGGCGATGAGGCCCATCCGGCCAACCTGGGGCGTCTGTGTGTCAAAGGCTCGGCCTTGCACGAGACCCTGGGCTCTGGCGATCGGCTGCTAAAACCGATCGTGAACGGGCGAGAAAGCAGCTGGCCGCAGGCGATACCGTCGGTCGCCCGGGCCATTCGTGAATCGGTGAACCGCCATGGGCCCGGCTCGGTAGCCTTCTACCTTTCCGGGCAGTTGCTGACCGAGGACTACTATGTCGCCAACAAGCTGGCCAAGGGCTTTATCCGGACACCCCATGTCGACACCAACTCCCGGTTGTGCATGTCCTCGGCGGTGGCCGCCCATAAACGGGCCTTCGGAGGTGACCTGGTGCCGGGCTGCTATGAGGATCTGGAACTGGCGGACCTGCTGGTTCTGGCGGGCAGTAACGCCGCCTGGGCACACCCGGTGCTGTACCAGCGTATGCAGGCCTCGGCCCGGTCCGGCCGTCGGGTGGTGGTGATTGACCCCCGAAAAACCGCCACCAGCGACCTGGCGAATTTGCACCTGGCCCTGCGCCCCGGAACCGATACTGTGCTGTTCAACGGTTTGCTGGTCTGGCTGGCGGACCAGGACGGCGTGGACCGGCATTACCTGGCGGAGCACTGCAATGGTTTTGAAGACGCACTGTCTGCGGCCAGGTTGGCGGCGCCTTCCATTGAGGCAGTGGCCCGCGTCTGCGATCTGCCCCCAGAGGATGTTGCCACCTTCTACCAGTGGTTCGCCCGGGAGCCGCGCACCGTGACGGCGTTTTCCCAGGGGATCAATCAGTCCTCTGCCGGCACCGACAAAGGCAATGCCATCATCAATTGCCACCTGGCCACCGGGCGGATTGGCAAACCCGGCGCCAGTCCGTTTTCCCTGACCGGCCAGCCCAATGCCATGGGCGGCCGGGAAGTGGGTGGCCTGGCCAATACCCTGGCTGCGCATATGGATTACGACAGCCCCGGGGCGCGGGATCGGGTTGCCCACTTCTGGGGCACCGAGGCCGTGGCGGCCGGTCCGGGAATGAAAGCCGTCGATATGTTCGACGCGGTGGCGCGGGGCGATATCAAAGTACTGTGGATTATGGCGACCAACCCGGCGGTCAGCCTGCCGGAAACCGGTCGCATCCGCGAAGCCCTGGCCCGGTGCCCGACGGTCATCGTTTCCGACTGCGTCCGCGATACCGATACCGCCCGCTACGCGAACATCCTGCTGCCGGCGGCGGGCTGGGGCGAAAAAGACGGCACGGTCACCAACTCCGAGCGCTGCATCTCCCGCCAGCGCCGGTTTCTGCCCCTCGCCGGCGAGGCCCGGCCGGACTGGTGGATCCTCAGTGAGGTGGCCCGAGCCCTGGGCCATGGCACGGCCTTCGACTATGACGGCCCTGCGGCCATTTTCCGCGAACATGCCCGGCTGTCGGGTTTTGAGAACACCGGCCAGCGCTTTTTTGATATTTCCGGGCTGGCCGGGCTCAGCCATGCAGAATACGATGCTCTGGAGCCCCGACAGTGGCCGGTGATCGAGGCGTCGGGTACCGAGTCCCGGCGGCTGTTCACCGATGGCCGTTTTGCCACCGACGACGGTCGCGCCCGCCTGATGCCGGTGGCGTCCCGGCTGCCGGCAAAACCGCCCACCGGGGATTACCCGATGATTGTGAACACCGGCAGAATCCGCGATCAGTGGCATACCATGACCCGGACTGGCCGTGCGGCTCGCCTGCTCGCCCACCGCCCCGAACCGTTCATTGATGTGCATCCGGAGGATATTCACGCGCTTGACCTGAGTCCTGGCGCCCTGGCGACGCTGGACAGTGCCCACGGACGATTCGTCGGCCGGGTCCGAGCGATACCGGAACAGCGCCGGGGTGAGGTATTCGTGCCCATTCACTGGAACGGCCAGTTCACCGGCGAGGGTCTGGCCACGGCGCTGACCGACAGCGTAGTGGACCCAGTGTCCGGGCAGCCTGAAGCCAAGCATGGCCGTGCCTCGCTGGCCCACTGGCCAGCCCACTGGCACGGACGCCTGCTGGTGCGCCGGGACCGGCCGAAACGCTGGCGTGCGGACTACTGGGCCCGACAAACGCTGCCGGACTGCGATAGCTGGATACTGGCCGGGCGCTCCCCGGTAGACTGGTCTGCCGACATTGCGGACTGGCTCGGAGGGCAACCGCAACTGGTCATGGAAGATGCCCGGGAAGGCCGGTTCCGGGCCGCCCGGTTACGTCACGGGCAACTGGAAGCCGTTTTGCTGATCGACAGACACCCGCAGGTGTTGCCCACGATTGGCTGGCTGGCAAGCTGCTTCGGCCTTGAGAAACTGGATGAGGCGATGCGTCGGGCGCTGCTGGCGGGCCGGGCGGTGGACGCGGAAGAGACCGGCACCCCCGTGTGCAGTTGTTTCCAGGTCGGTGACCGGCAGATCCTGAACGCCATAGAGGCAGGCGCCGACAGTGTCGAAGCCCTGGGCCGGAAACTGCAGTGCGGCACCAACTGCGGTTCCTGCATTCCTGAGATCCGGAGTTTGCTGGCCTCCGCTACCGAGCCGGTGTAAGCCGGCTCAGCATCTGTACCGGCACCCGGTAACGCACGCCTCTGGAGGGCCCGATGCCGTCCACGGTACAGGTCTTGCGATTGACCCGGATGATTTCACCGTGAAGCTCCCGCCGGCCAGCCCCGAAGCGCACGGTATCCCCCACCTGCCATCGGGCCAGATGCTGTCGGGTGTCTGCTGGCTCAAAGAGAATGTCCGGCAGCGCCAGCCCCCGTTGCCGGGCCTGATCCGCCAAGGCGTTCCGCGTGGTCTCGGCTGCCCCGCTTTCGTGCAATTCATCCAGAATCGTGTAGAAGTGCCGGTTATGGACCGACCCCCGGAACCGCTGCCCGGCACTCTGCTGCAGCAGATGGGCAAATTCGTGGCAGCAGGTGTGGGCCAGCAGGTTCAGGGTGCTGAGCTGCCCGCCAAAGTAACCCCGCTTCTGAATTTCCCGTCCGGACAGCCAGCCACTGGCTGTCTCCGGCTGGTGCTTGGCGGCAATCATGCGAACGCCGTAGGTGATCTGGTGCTGCTTGTTGCGGGGATCGAACCGGTGGTAGGTGGCCTGGCCGGAACCGACCCGGCAATACAGGGAACTGCCAGGGCTGCGTTCCCGGACCCAGTGTTCCGCGGGTTGCCAGAGGCAGTGGCGAGTGACGGAACACATCAGCTCGCCAAGGCCAAGGGCGGTTTGGGTTGAGAGGGGCGTTTTCGGCAAACTTCGATACCTTGTCATCGGGAATACGTTCGACGAACCAAGCTTAACCTCCGGATTTGCGGTTTGCTATGGTCTGGCTCGTAAGTATTGTGAACAGGCTCTGGCGAGAAACACGGCCGAAAGCTCCGGCGGATCTGCCGGGTCGCCAATGTGATGGCGACCTATGTGGAAGCCAGGCTGTGAATGGAACCAAACTCTTAATGGAATAAAAGTGAAAGGAGATCACTATGGCCAGAAATATCGCAGCGTCTGTTCGACAGAAACTTTTTAAAGACCTTCCGGAAAGTTACGACGCGAGTAGCGTTAAAAGAGAAGTGCGAGAACGTGTTTGGACTGGTGACTCGTTTACCGGGCCGTCAACGACGATATAACCTCGTCAAAGGTCTCATCCAGCACACTGATTGTAAACCATGACTCGGGGCGATCCCTTGTTGCAATAAAGGCAGTTGTATAACCGTCGCACGATACGGAAAAGCCGAAGGCATTGTCGGGCAATTCTAATAGTTCTGGTTTACCTGGCCCTTTCGTCGCTTCGTGAAATCCCTGCTTCACTTCACCAATGGCGGTTGAGAAGTCTGGATCGGTCTCTAAAGTAGTTATGGACCCTACCAGAGTGTTAGCGCGCCATAACCGAGTCTCGAAAGGCCGGATATCAACCGCACCGAATTGATCGCTGCTGCTTTCAAATCGGGCGTTATTAGTAGTTCGAAAATCGATGGTTTGACTAGGCGTGAATGCGCAACCTGGTAGGATACCGCTGCCAATCAAGAGGCAGGTAAAAAACCGGGCCATTACTTGGAGATCCTCTCTCCGTTGATACGAACCGAACTCGACGGCTCAATTGGCCCTTGGAAGGTAATGAGAAAGTGCTCGGAGCCTGAAGGTATGATAAATATCGTTCTAAAACCTCCTTGAACTACTTCAAATGCCTTTGCTTCAGGAATGTGATCTATCCAAGACGGCTTTTGAGAGCCTTCTGAGGCACTATCAAAAAGGATAAGGGCCGTTTCGGCTGTTTCTTCTGAGCGCACGTCTTTGGGGATTTTATCTGATTTGACGAAACCAATGATCTGTTTGTTTCTCAGAAAAAGAAGTTCACCATCGCGCATTTTGATGGATGAAAACATATCATTTGGCACGTCTATTGCCACGTGATTGTCAGGTTGAATTGTCAAAACAGAGGGCGATACGCAGCCTGAGAGCAGGAGCATAAAAGCTATAAATAGACCGATCCTTGGCATGGTGCGGGTCTCATCTTAACGTCGTTTCGATGGAGGTTCTGAACTGGGCAGAACGGACATTTCGGCAAAGCCAGCTTACTCTTACTTCATTCTGTAGAAAAGGTTTCCCAGCCTCGCGAATCAGTCGCAGAGCCCATTTGGTGATCGTCCGTGTCGGTCTTAGCAAATCCTGTGGAGACGGAACTGCGTCAACCCATCGACTACAGTCGACTGTTTCAACGAGCATGTGAGCGACAGCGCGAACGGTTTCCTCTGTTACGCTGCTTTCAGTGAATCCCGTTGCAACCGATTGTCCGTAAAATGCCTCCATGATTGCTTTGATCTTATCAATGTCCTCGCCCGATAGTTGTGTATCCATATTCTCATCCCTGAAAAAGTAAATAGGGCCCCATAGGAGCCCAAATAGGGTTCTTAGCCCTCAATCGGCGAACGCCAGTCGTCAGCACCGGAAGTGCCGGCAACAGCGTGCTCCCAGGTTACCTTGCGGTAGGACAGGGAAGCGGTGACCAACTGGGTGAAGTCAGCGCTGGCGGCGTCCTGGCAGTGCGGCATGTTGCAGTTGATGTCGATGATGGTGGCATCTTCCAGGATGGTGGAGAAGAAGTGCTCCTGCTTGCCCTCAACGGAGGTGCGGTACCACTTCAGCTCGACCTTGGGCAGCATTTCGCCGGAGGCCAGGGCGTTGTACATCAGCGGCGTGGCTTTGTTCAGCGCGGAGGTGAATTTGAACGGCTTGTGGACGCGCTGGCCGGAGGGCTGGCCGGATTGCGGGTCGGTCGGTACCGTGACAACGTGGCTGAATTCCTGCACCAGCACTTCGTCTTCGTGACCTTCCACGTAGATGTTGCCGACGGAATCGGACGTGAACGCGCCCGCGGTGATGTTGCCCTGAGTTTGGCCTTCGATGCTGATATAACAAGGAGTTGGCATAGTCTGCTCCATGACGTGTGAATGAGTAATGTCCCCGGGGTGCTCCCTGGACGCGTTAGTCATTACAAGCGCCGTGCCAGTCTTTAAATATTCTTATAAATCAGTATTTAGTGAACTTTATGGGTGGTTGGGCGCCGTGCCTGAGCAAGGATGTGCCTGGCTCACGGGCGAAGAATTGCTGACTGGGCAAGATTTCGCTCGCGCTCGACGCCAGAGGATCGGTGGTGTGGTTACGGCTCAGGCGAGACCCGTTTTATGGCAGGGCCCGTGATACCAGCAGGGCCAGCAGAAGCAGCGCGGATACCCCCTGCCAGAAGGCGACCGGGTGGCGTTCGATCAGCGGTGGCCGGTGTCGGTTGCGCCCGTGGCGGTTGGGGTGGCGAAGGTCGAACAGGAATTCGGAGAGCGCCGGGTAGCGTTTGTGGGGCTCGGGGTGGGCAGCCCTGGCGATGGCATCGTCCACCCAGGCCGGCACATCGTCCCGGAACAACCGGGCGGGCTGATAATTGAGCCGGCGTTGTTGGCTGGCGGAGCGGATCTTCGGCACTTCCGCCCCGTACGGCAGGCGCCCCGTCAGCATCTGATAAGTGATGACCGCCAGCGAGAACTGGTCGGCCAGCCAGGAACCCGGCTCGCCCAGGAAGGTCTCCGGAGCGCTGTACAGGGCTGCGCCGCGAGGATAATGGCCTTCGCTGTCGTGGCTGATCTCCTGCAGCCCGGCGACCCGGGTGGCGCCGAAATCGATCAGAGTGGCGGTGCCATGCCGGTCGATCAACACGTTCTCCGGTTTCAGGTCCTGGTGCACCATTTCCAGCCGGTGGAAGGCCCGCAGACCCTTGCCGATCTGTTCCACCAGGCCCCGGACTGTCTCCAGATCCGGGTTCGGGTGGTCGTCGATCCACTGCCGGAGCGTGCCGCCATCGATAAACGCCGTGACCAGGTAGATGCAGCTGCGGCGGCGTTCCGGGGCAAAGGGGCGGGCCACGTGCGGGCTGCGGATACGCTGGGCAATCCACTCCTCGGCCAGGAATCGCTCGATGTACACCGGGTCGTCGCGCTGTTCCATGGACGGTGTCTTGATCACTACCGCCGTGCCGCTGGCTTCATCAATGGCGTGGTACACGTGGCTCCGGCTGCTGGCGTGCAATGGCCGGAGAATCCGGTATCCGTCGAGGGTCTGGCCCACCATCAGTTCCGGGGCAAAGGGGAGCTGGCCGAGTTCCCGGTAAAGCTCGCCGGCCTCCCGGGTATCCGGCACCGAATCGATACGGACCAACTGGACGGTCAGGTTGTCATTGCTGCCATTCGCCAGGGCCATGTCGACAATGGCTCTGGCGGCGCTGTCCAGGTCGTCTTCGTGGTCACGGACCAGGGCGGCCAGGGTTCGGTCATCCAGGTATTCGTAAACGCCGTCTGTGGCCAGCAGGAACAGGTCTCCGGTGGTCAGCGCCAGGCTCTGGTAATCGATGTCCAACTGGTGCCCGATGCCCATGGCGCGGGTCAGGCAGCTTTCCTCCGGCGACAGCCAGAGGCGATGGTCGGTGGTCAGTTGTTCCAGGCTCCGGCCATGAACCCGGCAGATCCGGGTGTCGCCGATGTGGAACAGGTGGCCGGTGCTGGACTTCAGGATCAGCACGCTCAGGGTGCAGACATAGCCACGGTCCCGGTCGTAGCGGTACTGGCTTTGCCGGGTCTGGGCGTACAGCCAGGCGTTGGTGGCGTGGAGCACCCGCTGGGCGGACTGTTTGACGGACCAGCTGTCCGGTGTTGAGTAGTAGTCACTGAGAAAACCGGCGACGGAGGATTCGCTGGCGATTTGGCTGACGTTGCTGGAACTGATGCCATCGGCAATCGCGATGGCTATACCTTTGGTGGCCAGTTGGTGATTGTCTGGTACCAGCAGGCCGTGGAAGTCCTGGTTCAGGGGCTTTCTGCCCCTGTCCGAGTACTGTCCGGTGCTGACGCGCAGTTGCCTGGTTGCGGGGGCGCTGCCATCCCTGGCACCGCCCGACACCGGCACGGTCTTCCCCTGTGCCAGGTCGCTCATCAGGAACTGGAGCGGGCCAGACCGGACTCACCAAAGGTTGCGGGGGCCTGGCGCTTGGGGGCGGTACGGATGTGAGTGGTGTAAAGCGTCAGGCCGGTGAAGGCAATGCCGCCGATCAGGTTGCCCAGTACGGTCGGGATCTCGTTCCACCAGAGGTAATCCATCACCGAGAACTGGCCCCCCATGATCATGGCGGACGGGAACAGGAACATGTTGACGATGGAGTGCTCAAAGCCCATGAAGAAGAACAGCGTGACTGGCATCCACATGGCCAGCACCTTGCCGGTGACGTTGGTGGAAATCATGGCACCGACAACGCCCATGGAAACCATCCAGTTGCAGAGCATGCCGCGGATAAAAATGGTAAGCCAGCCGGCCACGCCGTATTCCGCATAGCCCAGGGTACGGGCTTCGCCCACGCTGGCAATCTTGGCACCGACGGGGCCGGGGTCCGCGTTAAAGCCATAAGTGAAGATGAAGGCCATCATCACCGCTACGGTCATGGCGCCGGCAAAGTTACCCAGGAACACCCAGCCCCAGTTGCGCAGGATGCCTTTGGCGGTGACGCCTGGCCGTTTGTCCAGCAGGGCCAGCGGAGTGAGCATGAACACCCCGGTGAGCAGGTCAAAGCCCATCAGGTACAGCATGCAGAAACCGATCGGGAACAGGATCGCGCCGATCAGGAAAATGCCGGTCTCAACGGCTGCGGTAATCGCGAACGCCGCGCCGAGCGCCAGAATGGCACCCGCCATAAAGGCCCGGATCAGGGTGTCCCGGGTCGACATGTAGATTTTGGACTCGCCCGCGTCCACCATTTTGGTGACGAACTCGGAAGGCACGATGTATGACATGGTAGTTTCCTCTGATCCTTGCCAGTAAACGATGGGATCTACCCGTTGCATTGGGCAGTTACCGGTAGACGCCGTCGTCAGAATAAGTCGGTGTGGTGAACAGAACCGCTATTGGCTCCGTTGCTCAGGGGAGTGCAGAGACCGTGCCAGGCTCATTGGCTATCCGGAAAAATCAAAAAAAACATCGGGATGGGGGAGGCCGCCGAAAGGATCCATGAGCCGGACATAGCCACCGCCCAGGCGCCTTGCACACGTTCAGTGCGTCGGATGGCGAGCCTGCCACACGCTGGCGCATGGACATCAGCGCAGGCTGAACCTGACCGGCAGGGCGTAACTGAAGCTCTGCCCCGACATGTCTTCGGGCACTTCGGGAAGTGGCGCCGCCTGCCTTAGCATGGCCAGAGCGGCCTCGTCCAGAAGCTCGTGGCCGGAGCCGGTGCGCAGGCTTTGGGCCAGCAGGGTGCCGTCACGTCGAAATTCGAAGACAATCACCGGGGTCCCTTCCTGCCCCAGTCGCCTTGCCCGGCGCGGGTATTCGTAGAACCGGGCCAGGTGCCGGCTCAGGCGGGTGAGGTAGTTTTCCACAGCCGATGAGGTGCCGGCATTTTGCAGCGCCACGGTGGCTTGCTGTTGCCCCTTGGTGTCGGTGGTTTCGGTTGCCTCCGTGGTCTTGGGGGCCGGTGATGGCTCAGGGAGGCTTGACGCCGGCGACGGTGCCTCGGTGACCATTTCTGGCTCTGGCTCTGGC
>CBIHLH010000064.1:0-20193 GCA_966210405.1 uncultured Marinobacter sp. | reverse complement strand
CAATAAACTGGCCGCTTAAACGCGGTCATTTGGACAACTGGGTTGAAAATCGCCGGTGGACAGGAAACACCAGATCATCATCGACGCCCTGGCCTTCGGCGAAGGCCAGGAACACCACACCCTGCAACCGGTGCTGGAGAGCGTGGAAGCCCGACTCAGGAAACTGGGCATTGCCGAGAGCATCTACCAACAAGGCACCATCATCACGGCTGATACCGGCTTCGCCAATGAGGCCAACATGAAATACCTGCACGAACGGCAGATCAATGGCTACGTACCAGACAATAAATTCCGCAGCCGGGATCCGAAGTTCCAGAACCAGAAAGACAAATACGGCAAGCGCCATCAGAACCAGCCAACCACGGGTTGGAAAGACATCATTCCGGCCAGTGAGTTTCAGTTTGATCCGGTCAATCTCACTTGTGTCTGTCCGGCAGGTAAAGAGCTTCATTATGAGGCGACTCGTACGGATGGGAATGGTGTATCCAGAGCACACTTCAAGGGCCGCCTGCTTCAGTGCCGACACTGCCCCAAGAAACACCAATGCATGCAAAACCCGGCCTCGGCTGATCACCGTAAAGGCAGTGGTAGGCAGGTGACTTTTGCATTAGAGCGGAATCGTGGGCCCAGCTACACCGACTGGATGAAACATCGAGTGGACAGCCCTCAGGGCAAAGAGATCTACAGTCACCGCATGTCGGTTGTGGAACCGGTGTTCGGTAACATCGGCACCAACAAACGGCTGAACCGGTTCAGTCTGCGAGGCAAGAAAAAGGTCCAGGGCCAATGGCAGCTATACTGCCTGGTGCATAACATTGAGAAGCTGGCGAATTACGGACAGATGGCGGCGTGATCCGGGGGAGGAAGTGCCCCGGAATACCCCTTGGGCCGCGGGCCATCGGTGTCTGAACACGGAAATACTGGGATTGGCGGCTATTAAAGGCCAACCAACCCGAAAACTGGACAATGCCGGCAGAATTGGCCGGCTGACAAAATGAGATCGAGGGTCGTGAAATGGTGGCTCATTTTTGGGTTTTTCTACACCCTCGTTAGACCAACGAGGTAGAACCGTGGCGAAAGGATCTAGAACTGATTCGGCTCTTCTGCCTGAGGCTCGCATGGACCGCATGCGCATGGAAATGTATCGGTTGCGCCGGACTGTGCTTTCACTTGTGTCCGAGCAGTATCGCGAGCTGATAGACCCACCGTACGATTTCACCCAAGCAGAGGGAAACCGGTGGGACTATGATGTTGTCAGGAGGATCATTGAGCTTGTGGAGCCGGATACTGAGGGGCGTAGCGCGTGCCCGCTTTGCGGAGATACAACACAAAGTTATGGTCTTGGCTTCAGCGTACCCACTGGGCTCGAACGCCACCTCCTTGGCTCCCACGGATCCCGCGAATGCAACGTTATGTACGCTGCGAAGGGTCTGCTAAGAGTTCGTCACAGAGAGCTTTATCCCGGTGATTATGGTCCCTACGGTTGTGACTGATGCACTTGGCAGGTCTAACAATGCCATTAAGTTTGTTCCGGACCGATGGTCCTCCACCGGACGGCTTTCAGCCGCCGCTTATGGCTGGCGTCATACTGTCTATGGCGGTGGTTGCTGGACTGCAAGCCACTGGGTAATATCCGCTTTTGGAAAAACCATGGAAAGGAGAAAACACAATGGACTGTCCCACAATTTCGGGCTTGAAGCTGGACTCTGAAGATCAGGACGCACTGGAGTCAATAAGGAAGGCTCAGCGCAATGGAAACATGCTCGAGATTCTTTTGCCCGCTGGCGTTTTAACAACGATATTTCTTGGCAACAACTCTGCTCAAGTAACTTTCAATGTTCATTCCACCGACTGGGTTCTGTTCGCGCGGTCAATGAGCAAGATTCAGCCTGTTGTTAGAAAAACAATATCCAATATTGCCCAAATGCAAAGACTCAGAGCAGGGTTGTCATACGAGCAACGGCAGTTCTGGGAAGCCGTGGATAATGGTTGCGGGGGCTATTAATATGAAAACTAATTTCAAACTCGCATGCCCTTTTCTGCTCGCCGCCACTTCTGTTTTTGCTGGTGGTAACAACGAATCTACTGCGCATCGCTACATTTCTGAGAAAATTGCAGAATATGGAGAAGCCGTAGAGCGGTGTGAAAAAATAGCGGCCAGCCGTCCCTTACCCGATGAGTCAGTGATCGAACATTTGCGGGGTTATAGTATCGAGGATGTTAGAGCTTTTCTCATCACGCGAGGTTCGCATGTCTCGGAAGTTTGCGAAAAGCCAGAGTTGACTGAATTGGCTTATGCAATTGGTGTTTTGGAGGGTGCTGATATTTCCGGGACACCAAAAGAGATTGTACAGAACATAAAATTGCTCGTTTTTGGCGGAGCAACTTGGGGATTGAAAAAGAAATATCTTGAGCTACCAATAAGTGTCAAAAGTATTTTGGAGCAAACCGATTATTTTGATAAGCCGTTCGATGACATTGCTATTCTAGACGCTATTGAAAATGCCAAAAAGCCATAACAATCGGCTACACAGCGACCGGTTTTCCGCCGCTTCGCGGTTCCAAGCCGCCGGCGCATGAGCCGGGCGTTAGCAAGATGCCAATAGGCACACACTCTGCTAGACTCCTCCCATGAAGCAAATTAACTGGAATGCTGAAAAGAACCAGCAGTTGATGAGCGAGCGCGGAGTTTCCTTCGAAGATGTCCTATTTGCTCTTCAGTCTGGTGGTTTACTTGATGATGGACCTCACCCCAACAGGGACAAGTACCCGAATCAACGCCTGCTTGTGGTTCGGATTGACGATTACGCCTGGCTGGTGCCTTACGTCGAGAATGATCGAGAGATCTTTCTCAAAACGGTCATCCCCAGTCGAAAGGCCACCAAGACATTTCTAGGGGGGTAGCATGGCCAAGACTAAATTAGATCCCGAAGAGCAAGAGCTGCTGGAGGCTTACGAATCCGGAGAGTTCGAGTCAGATCTGGATGCCGATCGTCGGGAATACCTGACGAAGGCAGCGGAAGAAACGTTCAAAAAGGATAAGCGGATTAATATCCGTATCTCCAGTCGCGACCTGGAGGCACTTCAGCGCCGGGCACTGGAAGAGGGGCTTCCGTACCAGTCCCTGGTTTCCAGTGTCTTGCACAAGTATGTCTCCGGCGGCCTCAAGGACATCTCTGCTAACAAGTCAGGCCAGCGGACGCGCTAACGCGCGCCGCTGCCTTTTGCGTTAGCTGCTGAGTACATAAAGCACACAATGTGCTACACTCTGGCTTATGAAACCGATCACATGGAACTCGGAGAAGAACAGGCTTCTCCGAGAGGAACGGAATATCTCTTTCGAGGATGTAGTTTTGCATATCTCGGTAGGGGGTATCCTGGACACGTTCGAGCATCCGAATCAGGAACGGTATCCGGGCCAGCAAATCCATGTGATTGAGATAGAGGGGTATGCCTATTTGGTACCCTTCGTGGAGTCGGAAGATGAGGTTTTTCTGAAAACGATCATTCCGAGCCGGAAAGCGACCAAATCCTATTTGGGAGGTCCAAAATGAGCAGGCTGGATAAAGAAGAGCAGGAAATTCTGGACGCATTTGATGCAGGAGATCTGCAGCGAGCGTCAGACATTGAAGATAGGAAAGCGCGGCATCAACAGTACGCCGAGGCGATGTTCAAGAAAGATGCCCGTATCAACATCAGGCTTTCTTCCAAGGATCTCCGGGGGCTCCAGAAGAGAGCTCTTGCCGAAGGTATTCCTTACCAAACATTGGTTGCCAGCATCCTTCACAAGTATGTGGAAGGTCGCTTGCGTGAGGATCGGTAGCTAACAGGCCATGCACCGGATGCCAAGCCCTCCGCTTCGCTGCGGTTTTGTCACCGGTGATGGTGGGCGTTAACTAGCAAAGGATCAGCAATGTACGCTCGGGTCAAAAGTATCATGAGCCCGGATTTGGATTACGGTTCATCTCCAGACGATCCTGAAAATTGTTGTGTCTCCATAGAGGTGGAAATTGGACCCTCTGAAAGTGAAGGGGCCGAGGTTTTCTCTTTCGAGGTGGTTACGCCCGCGGCCATCAAGTCGTTGCCTGCTCCGTCATGGCTGAAAGGCTATTTGCTACTCCCTATATTTTCCTGGGTAGGCGTAGAAAAGGCGGTCAATAAACTGGTAATGCAGTGTGCTGGCTCAGACTGGAATGAGATTTCCAACAAATTATCCCAAGCCCTCGGTTGGGAGTTTGAGGGCTACCAGCCTCATGCTAGTTAACAAATAAGGATAGGTCGCGCGCAGCCGCGACCTATCCGGTGTTGGACGAGCCCGGTGCTTCATTATTAAGGAAATAGCGGCGGCGAACCCAGAGGTGCTTTTGCCCTGGCTTTGGGCGGCCTTTTTGTCAGGCCAGGGTTGCCCGGGACCGTCGGTGAAACCGACAGCCGGACGACCGGCGGCAGGTGTCATAGAGTGCTCTGAATCCTCCCTGTGGAGTGCATGCCCGGCGTTCCTGAACAGTTCGTCCTACAAAAAGCTGGCTGCCTGAAGGGAAGCTATATTGGATATCGATAGGTGGGTCGCTGACGCGGCCTGAAAGTGGGTCAGTTTTAAACCGGCGTTGACAATCACGTACAGTTCTTATGGGGCGAAGGGCCGCAAGGCCCTTGGCTACCAGGTTCCCTAAAGCAGATGCCCCTCAGGCAACATGCGTTTGTGTAGGATGCGGATAATTTCAACAATACCCTCTGTAGCGAGCCGATAAAATATAATGTGGCTTCCCTGAGGGTACTGCCGGTAGCCTGGACTTATCTCATCGCAGGCTTGCCCCAGGTTTGGATTTTCACCCAGGAGGTGGAAGTATTGATCGAACTGAAGAATATAATGGTTTCGTTGATCTCGACCCCATTCACGCTCCGTGTATAGGGCAATAGATTTGAGATCAGCTTTGGCCTTTCTGGAAAGCTTAAAATTTGGCATCAGCGCCCTTCGTTGTCCAGTTCACGAATAAACGAGTCATAGGAGTAGTCTTCGAAACCACTGTCCTCGCCTTCCTTGAGCAGTTTACGAAGTGTAGTCAGGCGGGTTTCAGACTCTTCAAGCAGGCGCAATGCGGCACGGACGACCTCGCTGGTTGAACTGTATCGGCCATTTTTGAGTTGTTCTGCAATGAACGCATCAAAATGTTGGCCTAAAGTGATGCTAGTGTTCTTCTGCATGCTGCCACCTCGCTAGTACCAAAAATTGGTATATTTTGGTCCAGGTGGCATAACAATGCAATCAACGCGACAAGCGTGTGATTGCGGGCGTTAAATGCCGGTGATAGCCAGGTCCAGAGCTCCAATAATCTGGTCTCTGAAATGTGAGAGGGAACCAATGGGGCTCTTGAGGAGTTTTTCGGGCACGGAGGAAATTTGCGGAGTTAACAGCAACAGCTCCTGATCGGCAAAGCTGATTTCCGGAGTGAGTCCTTGCATGGCTTCGCCACCGAAGGCAGAACGTTTGCCCAAAGGGATAACAATGCGAGTTGCCAAATCGCTCAGGAGGCTGCTCTGAATATCCACCAGGTAAGGGTAGTGAGCCTTGCTGACTTTGCTCGGGTTGGGGTACACATCGAACTGTGCCATCAGAACTCCCTGAATTCGTCGCCGAAGCATCCATGTTGTTCGACGAAATCGTTGTAACTTTTTATCGCAGAGCGATTTTCTTCAACCCATTGTGCGGCTTCGCGTTTCGCAAGCTCTTCTTTCAGAGCTCGTTCCAAGGTGGCCGACAAATTAATGTTCAGTTCCCGGGTTTTACGCAGCAGATCGCTGTTGATTGAGAGGTTCGCTGCTTTTTTAGGGGCGGCTGAATTATAGAGTTCGGCCATGAGGGCCTCCGAGAAGATCTAGAATACACAGTTTGATCTTATGCGCATAACTATGCGCATACAAGCATTTAACCAATGGCTGTTGTCGGACGCGCCTGCGCTGGCACTCCGGCACGCCGCAAAGCCAGGGCGTTAACTACCGCGCAGGTCTGGCAAAAAATTTACATTGTAGGTATGCATCATTTCATCTTTGAATGGGATAGCACCAAAAGCGACTCGAATTTACGAAAGCACGGCGTCTCGTTCGAAGAAGCGAAGACAGTGTTTACCGATGAGTTTGGTCGACTGATCCGCGATCCAGATCACTCTGAGCTTGGCGAGGATCGCTTCCTGTTGCTAGACGAGTATCGTTCGCGCCTGCTGGTTGTATGCCACTGCATCAGGCAGGAAGACCGAATTCGTATTATTTCCGCGAGAAAAGCTGAGAAGCGAGAAAGAAAAGTTTATGAGAGGGACCGCCATACGTGATCACTACAATTTCACTGATTCCAAGCCCAATCCATACGCCGCGAAGCTTAAGAAGCAGGTAACAATAAGGCTGGACGAGGATACAGTAGAGTATTTCAAGCAAATGTCTGAGCGGAAGGGGATTCCTTATCAGAGCTTAATCAACCTGTACCTCCGAGACTGTGCGGCCAAGCATAGGGATCTCAAACTTCAGTGGCAGTGATAGTTAATCGGGTAGCCAGGGGTATCTAACCCCCAGCCCCCACAACACCCTGCACCGATGCGTCGGACCGCCCCAGATAAGAACATGCACTGTCACTGCACTGCTGACGGCCGCCCCCATCATTTACGGTGGCCGTTAGATCACACGGCTTCGTTGTCTTGTGCCAACTCGCCTCCGGCCTACGCCTCATACGATGTTCTTGTTCATCAGTTCGCAGTTTTGCTAGCGGCTTACTTCCGGCCGGCGCCCATTACCACTGGCGTTAAATTTTTTGCCGCACCCCCGAAGACTATGCTGTAATACATTGTAGTCGTCAAATTCGAGGGTATAGCCATGAGCGTCACCACAGTCCGCCTTCAAGCAGAAGTTGAACAGCACCTGGAAGCAATCGCCAGCAGGCTGCACCGGAGCAAAGGCTGGGTAATCAACCAGGCATTGTCGGAATACATAGAAAAGCAGCAACTTGAGCAAGAGCGGTGGAGACAAACGTTAGAGGCAATGGAGTCTGCTGCCCAAGGCAAGGTTGTTGATGCCAGCGAAGTTCACAGCTGGCTTAATAGCTGGGGATCCGAAAGCGAGCAGGATGTACCGAGGTCAGGTAAGTGAAGCTGGTTTACACGGACGAAGCCATTGATGATTTGAAACGCCTCAGGGAGTTCATTGCGGTGCACAACCCGTCAGCGGCAGCCAGGATTGGCACCGAATTGGTTGGCAAAATCGAATTACTCCCAGACTTCCCAAAAATGGGCGCACCAGTTGAAATGGCACCGGTGCCGGACTCTGTTCGAGATATGGTTTTCGGAAAATACGTTGTGCGATATTCAGTTCATGCCAGTGCCATCATTATTCTCCGGGTATGGCATGGCCTTGAAAGTGAACGATAGCAATTTAACCAGGCGCGGCACTCGGATGCCTTTGTCTCCGCTGCGCTCCGTCAAAGTCACTGGTGTGCTTCGGCGTTAATTCACCCATCTTTCAGAATTGGCCGGCTGACAAAATGAGATCGAAGGCTGTGGAATGGTGGCTCATTTTTGGGTTTTTCTACACCCTCGTTGAGGCTTAAGGAGACGCAAATTGGACATAAGGGATCTACCCTTTGGGGTTACTAACTGGTCTGAAGTTGAGAAGACCGGGCACACAGGGGAGCAGGGAGTTGCCTATTGGCAGACCCGCACTTTCGGCGATATCCGAGTTCGTATGGTCGAGTACAGCCCCGGCTATCTGGCTGATCATTGGTGCGCCAAAGGGCACATCCTGCTCTGCCTGGAAGGTGAGCTCCACACTGAATTAAAGGACGGGCGTTGCTTTGTTCTCCAGCCGGGTTCTAGCTATCAGGTGGCGGACAACGCTGAGCTTCATCGGTCCTCCACCGAGCGGGGCGCAAAGCTCTTTGTCGTGGACTGAATAACACATAACCAGGCTATTCACCGGATGCCATAACCTGCGCTTCGCTCCGGTTCCTGTCACCGGTGATGGCGCCGCTTGATCCATTCGTCGCGCAGTGCGCTGGCATGCACCATCCGGTTCCGGCCCTGCGCTTTGGCGTGATACATGGCGCGGTCTGCATGGCTGAGCAGGGTGAGGAGGTCGTCGCCGTCCCGCTGGTATTCCGAGATCCCGCCGCTGACCGTCAGGGTGATGCTGCTGTGGTAGTAGTGGAACGGGGTGGCGGCGATCGCCTGGCGGATCTTTTCGGCCACGGCAAGGCTTTGCTCCTCGGTGGTGTCGCTGAGTATCAGCGCGAACTCTTCACCGCCAAGGCGGGCGGCCAGGTCGGTGGCCCTGAGGGAACGGCGGAGCAGGTCCGATACATGCCGGAGGGCCATGTCGCCGGCCTCATGGCCGAAGTCATCGTTTACTTTCTTGAAGTGGTCCAGGTCCAGAAGCAGAATCGACAGGGGCGTTCCGTGCCTCAGGCTGCGGCGTTTCTCGCGCTCGAAAACATCCTCCAGCCGGGCTCGGTTGGCCAGTCCGGTCAGGGGATCGGTCTGGGCCATTTTCAGCAGGCGAGATTCAGACTGTTCCCGGGTGATTTCGTATATATGCGAGAACACCAGGATGCACATGGACATGATGGTGATGTTGGCAATGGGCAGCACCTC
This sequence comes from uncultured Marinobacter sp., assembly GCA_966210405.1. Taxonomy (GTDB): domain Bacteria; phylum Pseudomonadota; class Gammaproteobacteria; order Pseudomonadales; family Oleiphilaceae; genus Marinobacter. Next base: position 11,563 of record CBIHLH010000064.1, on the reverse strand, counting down.
CATCAACTCCGGGTCGTGCCGGTTCTTGGCGAAGAAGATGATGGCGGCAACCGACATGAAAAACAGCGACACCGCCAGTCCCAGCCGGCGCCCCATCAGCAGGTGAGAGAGGATCGGCACCAGCAGAACCCAGGCAAAGACCGTGGCGGTGGCCCTTGGCGACAGCAGGGCAAACATCATGGCGGTAAAAAACGGCAGGGTATAGGCGAGTATCCAGCGCTCCAGATGAGCCGTACGGCGGATGGCCCAGAGAATGAATACCGAGTACAACGCCATGCCCAGTTCCACATAGGCCAGCGGATAATTCCCACGGGAGGTATTCAAGACGAAAAACAGCAATCCGGAGACCAGTGTGATAAACAGCAGCGCCCGCAGGACAGCCTTGCGATAGGGCCGTGCTAACTGCTTCTGTGATTCACTGTAGCTTTCCATGCAGACGTCGTGTGTGATGGTTGAATCGGGCTGGACGCGAAAAAGACCTGTACAGTTTAATGGCAGAACGCGCCATTGCATCTGAAACCGGCGATTATTGGTGCCGATTGCGACTAAAGTCTGACAGCACTCAGGAGTCACTGACACAGGAATAACATGGCTGAACCTTTGCTATCTGCCCGAGGACTGACCAAGCAGTTCCGCAGCGGCAACCAACCGGTGCCGGTGCTCAGAAACCTGTCCCTCGGCCTGGGCCGGGGTGAATCGCTGGCGCTGACCGGCCGCTCCGGTTCCGGGAAAAGCACACTGCTCAATATCCTGTGTGGCCTGGAGAAGCCGGATGCCGGTCGGGTTCAGGTGTTGGAGGATGTTTTCGACAGCCGCAAGCCCGGGAATGATCGCCGGGTTGAGGGCCGCTGGGCGGCACTGCGGCGTCAGCGTATTGGCGTCGTTTTTCAGGACGCAAACCTGATGCCCGCCCTGTCGTTACTGGACAACGTTCGCTTGAGGGCCCGGCTCGCGGGGCAGGTTGAAGACGGCTGTGGCGACTGGCTGGAACGGCTGGGTATCGGCGAGCTGGCTGGCCGCTACCCGGATCAGGTGTCCGGTGGTCAGCGCCAGCGGGCGGCCCTGGCCATGGTGTTTGCCATGAGGCCGGCCCTGATACTCGCGGATGAGCCCACCGGCAGCCTGGATCGCCATACCGCCGAAGCCGTCATCCAGCAACTCTTTGATTTACAGGCCCGCCATGGCTGCGGCCTGATCCTCGCCACCCACGACACCGAACTGGCTACCCGATGCAGTCATCACCTGGATCTCGGGCACCTGCCCGAAGCTTGAGCCCACTATGACCCTGTTGGCCGCCCTGTTCAGCCATTACCGCCGTCACCCCCTGCAGTTGCTGGCGCTGGCCGCCATGATTGTGCTCGCCACCATGCTCTGGGCCGGCGTCCATCACCTGACCAGCCAGGCCCGGGTAAGCCTGGAGCGGAGCGAGTCGGCGGTGGCCGAGCGTCAGCAGGTGGTGCGGGCGGATGGCCAGCCGGTGTCAGTGCAGGATTTTGTTGAGCTCAGGCGGGCGGGCCTGTGTGTGATGCCCTGGTTGGAAGTGGCAGCGCCGGGCACTGGTCGAGTGGTTGGTGTCGACCCGCTGGCGGCCGCGTGTTTTGAGAGCGTCGCCGGGGCAGGCGAGCCCTGGCACGGTGAGCTGGATGGTGCCCCGTTTGTGGATATCAGCGAAGCCGCCGGGCTTGCGGACGACCAGCCGGGTGAGCTTTCGTTGCTGGTGTCCGGTGCCGGCACCGACGCCGCCCTGCCACCGGGTTACCGGCTCAGGCCCTTCGCCGTCGGGCCGGACACCGGAGAGCTGGGGGAGAGTTTTCTGCTGAACCTGGACGCGCTGGGCGTGCTCGTGTTGCTGATTACGGCCTTGCTGGTGCGCAGTGTTTACCTGCTGGGGCTGGCCCAGCGCCGTGACAGTTTTGCGCTGCTGCGACGTTTTGGCGTTGCCGAAGGCCGTATCAACCGCCTGTTAATGGCCGAGATCATGGTGCTGGCCCTGGTGTGTATTGCGCCTGGTGTCTGGCTTGGCCGCTGGCTGTCGGCGGCCCTGGGCAGTGGCTTCGGCCGGGCTATGGAGGGGCTCTTTGATACGCCGTTGTACGCGGGCCAGGGGGGTGGCTGGCTGGTGCCGGTAACCACCATGCTGGCGGTGGTGCTGGTGGCCTGTCTGGCGGATTTTCTGCGGCCCCGGGCACGTTGGCTGCCTTTGTCCGGCCGCTGGCGCGGGGGGCTATTGATGTTTTTTTTGCTGGCGGGCGTGGCGTTGTCGATCCGGGCGCCGGGCCTGGTCTGGCTGTTTGTGGCAGTGGCCCTGGTATTCGTGGTTTCCGGTGCGCTGGCACCGTTACTGATTGCCAGTGTTGCGGACTGGCGGTCCGGGCGTGAGCCGGACCCGCTGTCGCGCTGGCGCCACCGGGAACTGTCGGTGCTGGCACGGCGCCTGGCGCTGCCGCTGGTGGCCCTGCAATTTGCCATGGCCATGGTGCTGGCGGTGCAGGCCCTGGTCACCACCTTCGAAGAGACCTTTGATCAATGGCTATCCCAGAGACTGGAGGCGAATTTCTACCTCGAGGTACCGGAGGGTGCCGATGCCGGCCCGGCGCTGGACTGGCTGGCGGAGCAGCCGGCACTGGCCGCTTCCGGACGATGGCATCATGTCATTCGGGGCAAGGCCATGCTGATGGAGCCTGTCGGTGAATCGGGGCCGGTGGTGGATGTGTTTGCAGTCGGCCCCATAGGCCCTCTGGTGACCGGATGGCAACTGTTTGAATCGGTGGAGGCGCCCTGGCAGAGGTTGGCAGAAGGACAGGGCCTGATGGTGAATGAACAGCTTGCCCGCAGGCAGGGATTGGCGGTTGGAGATACCGTCTCTGTGAAACTCGGGAGCCAGGTTGCCGGGTTTCCGATTCTGGCGGTTTACCCGGATTATGGCCGCCCCGCCGGAGAGATTCTGGTCAATACCGCGATGCTCCCGTCGGGTTTTGAGGCCGGCTTCCAGAGTCTCTCGGTATCGCCCGGAGCGTTCCCGATAGCGAGGATTACCGGGCAACTGAAGGACATCTGGAATGTAAGGCAGTTGGGGATCCGCGATAACCGGGCCGTCGAATCGATGGCCTCCGCCGTTTTCGATCAGACGTTTCTGCTGACCCGGGCCATGACGGTACTGACCCTGATACTGGCTGCCATTGCCCTGTTGATGATGGGCTGGGTGTTTTTCTCCACCCGCGCCTGGTATTTCCGGCTGTTGATCGTCTGGGGGTTGCCGCGCAGGCAGGCCGCGGCGCAGCTGACCCGGCTGGCGCTGTCGCTGACCAGTGCCATCGCACTGCTGGCCCTGCCGCTGGGCGTTTGGCTGACTTGGGTGCTGGTGCACCGCATCAACCCGCTGGCCTTTGGCTGGTCCCTGCCCATGGCCGTGTATCCGCGATTCTGGCTCGAGCTCGCTGTGCTGAGTGTGCTGGTGGGGTTCAGCATTGCCTTGCTGATGCGCCGCCAACTGGCCGCCCCGGCGGCCATGCCGGAGAGTGCCAGTGCCGTGACCGGAGGTGAACGATGACGCGACGGTATTGGCTGGTGCTGGTTCTCGCCCTGGCGGCCTGTTCGGAGCCCCGGGCGCCGGCCGGCTTTGCGGGCCTGGCCGGGGAAGCGGATTCGGAGAGCGCGGTGCCGTTCCTGCAACCCGGGCCGGGTGACCGGCTGAATTTCCCTGAAGATTTTGGCCCCCACCCCCAGCACCGGATCGAGTGGTGGTATCTGACCGCTAACCTGAAAACCGCCGCTGGCGACCCACTGGGCCTGCAGTGGACCCAGTTTCGCCAGGCGATCAGGCCCAGACCGGCCAAGGCGGCGCCGCCCGATCCCGGCGACTGGCCGCTGGAAGCGGCCTGGATGGCCCATGCCGCAGTGAGTTTCAACGGCCAGCATGTGTTTGCCGAACAACTCGCCCGGGGTGACATCGGCCATGCCGGCGCTACTGCGGTGCCCTTCCGGGTATGGCTGGATGACTGGCAGCTCCGGGGCCCGTCACCGCAGGGGCCCTGGCGCCTGCGGGTGTCGGCGGATACCTGGTCCTACGATCTTTCGTTAAGCCTTAACGGTGAGCCGGTGGCCCACGGCGATCAGGGCTTCAGCGCCAAATCCGCCAGTGGCGAAGGCTCCATGTACTTCAGTCTGGTGGAGGTGCGGATTGAAGGCTCGGTGACCCTCGGCGAACAAACTCTGGAAGTCTCCGGCCAGGGCTGGTTTGACCGGGAGTGGAGCAGCCAGTTTCTCAAGACCGGGCAGCAGGGCTGGGACTGGTTCGCGTTGCACCTGGATTCCGGCGACAAGCTGATGGCCTTTCAGCTCAGGGAAACCGGAGGTGCCTTCCGCTCCGGTACCTGGATTCCGGCCCAGGGCGACCCGGTGGCCCTCACGCCGGGCCAGCTCCGCATGACAGCCGTGGCCGGGCCGGGCGACTATCCACGCCAGTGGCGGCTGGAGGTGCCGGATTACGGGGTCAACCTGACCCTGTCGGCACCAGAAGGTGATTACCGGAACCACGGGCGCTTTCCCTATTGGGAGAGCCCGGTGAGGGTGTCTGGCAGTCATTCCGGGACCGGTTACATGGAACTGACCGGATACCCGGAGTGATCTCTCATTCCAATGCTATTCGATGGCTGTCGCACCAATCCGGTGAATGCTGAGGTCGGCGCCGTTGAACTCCTCTTCTTCGCTCAGGCGCAGGCCGGAAATGGCGTTGATCGCACCGTAGACCACCAGCCCGCCCACGAACGCGACGACAACGCCCGCCAGGGAGCCGACCAGCTGCGACATCAGGCTGACGCCCCCGAGCCCGCCCAGGGCCTGCTGGCCAAAGATGCCGCAGGCAATGCCGCCCCAGACACCACAGATACCGTGCAGGGGCCAGACACCGAGAACGTCATCCAACCGCTCGATCTTGGCCTGGGCCCACTCGAACAGATACACAAAGAGCGCACCGGCAATACCGCCGGTAATCAGTGCACCGACCGGGTGCATCAGGTCCGAGCCGGCGCACACCGCGACAAGACCTGCCAGCGGTCCGTTGTGGATAAAGCCGGGATCCTTCCTGCCCAGAACCATGGAGACCAGGATGCCGCCGACCATGGCCATCAGGCTGTTGACCGCGACCAGGCCGCTGATGCCGTCCAGGGTCTGGGCGGACATCACGTTAAAGCCAAACCAGCCGACCGTGAGAATCCACGCGCCGAGTGCAAGGAACGGAATGTTGGAAGGTGCGAAGGCGACCACCCGGCCATTCCGGTAGCGGCCATTGCGGGCGCCGAGCATCAGCACCGCGGCCAGGGCGATCCAGCCGCCCACGGCGTGCACCACAACGGAGCCAGCAAAGTCGTGAAACGATGCACCAAACTGGCGCTCCAGCCAGCCCTGAAAACCATAGTTGCCGTTCCAGATCAGGCCCTCGAAGAACGGGTAGACCACGGCGACGATCAGGCCGGACGCTACCAGCATCGGGTAGAACTTTGCCCGCTCGGCGATGCCGCCTGAAACAATGGCGGGGATGGCGGCGGCAAACGTCATCAGGAAGAAAAACTTCACCAGTTCATAGCCATTGCCGGCGGTCAGCTCGGTGGCGCTGGTCATGAAATGGCTGCCATAGGCGAGGTAGTAGCCAACGAAAAAGTAGGCCACCGCCGAGACGCCAAAGTCGGTCATGATCTTGACCAAGGCGTTGACCTGGTTCTTGTGCCGGACGGTGCCCACTTCCAGGAAGGCAAAGCCGGCGTGCATGGCCAGCACCATAATGGCACCGATAAGGATGAACAGCGTGTTGGCGCTTTCGGTCAGGGTTTGTACTGCACTCGTGATGTCCACGGGTTTTCGCTCCTGATGATCATTGTCGGCCTCTGGCGGGCCGTTGGTTATGGATGCGTGCATGAATCAGGTGCAGACAAAGCAAGAGCTGTTCCAAAACAAGGCATTTTACGGCCAGCCAGTCGGTTGGCGCGCGTTGGGCAGGCATTACAGGGCTGGTCTTCGGATGATTCGCACTAAATAGGTGCAATTACGTAGAGCGCGCACCAGTTTGGGGTGTGTCCAGGCGCGGGGCCAAGGGTGAATGGCGACCGCTCACCACCAGGCTTTGCCCCACATCTCCGGGTTGGCCCAGTTGTCCGGGTTGTTCCAGGCCCGTTTGTGGTTGTAGGTGTCCAGGTTGTACGTGTAGAGCGTGAGGGTGCCGCCTGCGGTATCGATTTCCGCGTGCCGCCGGAAACCCAGGCCAATAAAATCGGTGAAGGCCCAGCCCGGCGCTTCACCCACCAGTACCGCAATCTGGTGGGTGCCGTAGTTGCGCAGTTGGCCCAACAGTAGCGCGCCTTCCCCGTGGGGCAGGTGCTCGAGGGTGTCTGAGATCAGTGCCAGGTCCTGAACCTCCGCGAGTGGCAACCCGGCATTGGGATCGCTGGTGTCGAGTGTGGTCAGGTGGGTTCCGGGGGCGTGGCGGTGCCAGATGCCGGCCACGTCTTCTGCCAGGGAGCCGCAGCACAGAAGGGTTTTCGGCTGGGTGGTGTCGATAATGCGGGCAAGAATGTCTTTGCCGCCGTGGCTGTTTCTGGATGCTGTCATGTGAGGGGCCAGTCTGCTGCGTCCTGCGTCAATTTTACACGAAAGTATACGCTGAACGCCGCCCGGAAGATTGTTCAGCGAGGCGGAACGCCTGCCGGATCCTTCAGTTGCTGCCCATGTATATGGACATCAGGTGGTCATCACCTTTGATGTCCTTCTGGCTACCGGCAAACTGCCGCTTGCCGCCGGCGAAGATATAAACCGAGTCGGCGACCGGCAGGGCCTCGCGGATATTCTGCTCCACCATAATGACGCCGACGCCTTGCTCTTTTAAAGCAACCACCCGCTCCATGGTCTCGTGAACGAGCGCTGGCGAAAGGCCGGCCGAGGGTTCGTCAAGCATGACAAACAACGGGTCCGTCACCAGCGCCCGGGCGATGGCCACCATCATCTGCTCACCACCCGACAGCGAGCCGGCGGGTGTGTTCCTGCGGCGCAGCAGGTTGGGGTAATCGGCAATCAGGGTTTCAATCCGTTCGTCAAGCTTGTGCCGTTCCTCCAGTGCGTAACCGCCCATCCGCAGGTTTTCCATGACCGTGAAACGCGGGAATACCCCGCCGCCCTGGGGCATCATCACGATGCCCTGGCGAACCATGGCGTGCACGGGCAAGCCGGTGAGTTCGTTGTCGCCCCGTGTGATCCGGCCGGACCAGGCAGGCAGGAGGCCGGCAATGGCCTTGATGACCGTGGACTTGCCACTGCCGTTGGGTCCGAAAATACAGGTTATCTGGCCAGGGTGTGCGGTCACTGAAATGCCGTGCACGATTTCCTGTTTGCCATAACCGGTGACCAGATTGTCGACGCTCAGCTCATTGTTCATGTGCGCCCCAGATACGCTTGCTGGACATTGGTGTCGCTGGCGATCTCATCAAAGCTGCCCTCCGCGACGATGCTGCCCCGGTCCATGACCACCAGGCGGTCACAGGTTTCCCGGACCATCTCCATGTCGTGCTCAATGATCAGGAAGGTGATACCGGTTTTCCGTAAACGCTGAATGGCTTCCAGGATGGTCTTGCGAATGTTTGGATGCACGCCTGCAGTGACCTCGTCGAGCAACACCACCTTTGGATCGCGCATGCAGACGCGGCCGAACTCCAGCAGTTTCTGCTGGCCGCCGGAAAGCTCCGACGCCAGGTTGTCGACCACGTGGCCGATTTCCAGCATATCCAGTGTGTCTTCCATCCGTTCACGGGCGCGCTGCCACTCTCCCTCAACGGCGGCTGCCAGCAGGTTGTCCCTGACCGTCATGTTGATAAACAGGGAAGGAATCTGAAAGGTTCTGCTTATGCCGTTACGGGCGATTTTCCAGGTGGGCCAGCCGGTAACGTCGATTCCCTGCAAACGGATCTTCCCGGTGTCTGGTTTCTGGCCGCCGGCTGCAAGGCTGAACAACGTCGATTTCCCGCTGCCATTGGGGCCAATAACCCCAACCACTTCACCTGCACCGGCGGACAGAGAGACGCCATCAACGGCGGTAATTCCACCAAAATGTTTGGTAACCGACTCCAGGGCCAGTGGTGGATACCCTGGTGATTCGGCACTGTGAGGTGCAGGTGACATCGGAGGCCTTCTCCTAGAATTTTCTGAGAATATTGGAAATAAGTTCCTTGCCGCGTTGGCGTCCAACGATGAGGCTAATCAGCCCGTTGGGCAGGAACAGAACCACCAGCGCGATAATAACGCCGAGTATGGGGAGGTAGATGACGGTGTCCCCGAATGTTGACCAGATATAACGATTGGTGATCCAGAGCAGCACTGCGCCCAGGGCCGGCCCCCAGACGGTTCCGAGCCCGCCGAGAAGTACCATAACGACCATCTGGTCAGTAATCTCTGGCCCCATGACGGAATGTGGGTCGATATAGGTGGTCCAGTAGGCGTAAATACTTCCAAACAGCGCGGTGATGGCTGCAGAGAGCACAAAAGACTGGACCTTGATCAGGTTTGTACGAATGCCCAGGGACTCGGCGGCCGGCTCGTCGTCCCGTAACGCCTTGATTCTGAAGCCGAAGCGTGAGCGTTCGATTAACAGCCAGACTCCAACGAAGCTGGCTGCCGCTGCGATCAGCATAATGTAGTAAAAGAAAAACTCATTGAGGTAGGCGGGCAGGGAGAGGCCGGCTGTACCACCTGTAAAATCCAGTACCGTCATCAGTTGCATGAGCATTTCGGCGAACGCCCAGGTGGCAATGGCGAAATAGGCCCCCCGCAGCCGCATGGTCGGCCCACCAATGGCAACGGCGACGGCGATTGACAGAACAACCGCCGGTAGCAGGGTAACAAAGAACGACGCGCCAACATCGGACTGCATGAGGATGGCGGTGGTGTAGGCACCAATACCGAAGAATGCCGAGTGTCCGAAGCTGATATACCCGGCATAACCACCCACAATGTTCCAGGCACACGCCAGCCCCGCCCACATGAGTGCGCCGGTGGCAATCCTCAGCGTGTAAGGGTCAATAAAGGCTGGCAATACCGCCAGGGCGATCGCAGCGGCTCCGATCAGGAGGGCCCGGATCATGAGCTTTGGGGGTTGAACAGGTTTAGATGCCACGTCCCAGAACTCCTTTGGGTGCAACCAGAAGGGCGAGGTACAGGGTTCCGAAAACAATCAGTAAGGAATATCGGGCGCCAATATAGGTGGCGACATAGGCTTCGAGCAGGCCAAGAGCGAGGCCGGCGACCAGCACGCCGCCAACCGATCCGAGCCCGGCGAGCACAGCGACAAAGAATGCAAAGAGCGTATAGCGAATGCCTACGGTCGGGTTTACGGAGTAGATGGTGGCGATCAATACCCCGGCGGATGCGGTCAACCCGGTATAGATGCCGTACACCCAGGCAGAAACCCGTTTTACGTCCACCCCCATCAATCCGGCATGGTCACGGTTCTGTGCCAGCGCCCTGACGGCCATGCCAAAACGACTCCTGTAGAGCAGGATAAACAGCCCGGCGCTGAACAGTATTGCCATGAGAAAGGCGGACAATCGCATCAGGGGGATGGTGACTGGCCCGAGGCTCAGGAACTGACCTGATAATACCGATTCCACGCTGCGGCTGTTATAGGACCAGAGCCAAAGCGCGCCCCCGCGCATGAACAGGAAAATGCCAAACGTAAAGGCCAGTGCCATCAGGTCTGGCCGGGCATACCGGCTGGTTCTGACCCGATATATCAGAGGGCCCAGTCCTCGGCCGATCATTAGGAAAAGCGCAAAAACCAGGAAAATACTGATAAAAGGGTCAATGCCGGCCAGGGTTACCAGCCAGTAGGCAGTATAGCCCCCTAGCATCGCCCAGCCCCCGACCGCAAAGTCGATCACATGGAGCACACCAAAGGTGAGCTGAAATCCGATTGTGAGGCAAATCAGAATGCCGCCAATCAGGATGCCATTTACAAGTGTCTGCAGGAACAGGTCCAACCCGGTACTCCTCATCCACGCGTTGTTACGGTCGCCGACAGCCTTGCCGCCAGGCTGTCGGCGACGGTGGGCCCGGCTTTACGTCAGGAAGTGCCGGGGATCGGGTAAACGAGCTCTCCCTTGGACGCATTTTCCGGAGCCACTGGTACGACATCACCATTCTTGAGCTGGATGACAACCGGTACAGGCTTGATATTGTTGTGGTAGTGGCTTCCTTCCTTGGCAAACCCCACGGGGCCATAGAAGGTTTCAATGTCGGTATCTTCAATGGCCTTGGCGAGTTGCGTGCGGGTCTCCTGATTCCAGGGTGGCGCTTTCCCGAGCCGGCGTGCGGCGTCCTGCAGTACCAGGCCGCTGGCTGAACACGCTGCTTCGGTGTAATCCGGTCGTGTTCCCCATCGGGAAAAGGACAGGTCTGAATAGTCGCTTGCGGTTCCGAACAGGTCGTCCTTGTACGGTAATTCTGCTGTCCACACGGAAACACCGAGAACGCCTTCTGACTCGCTTCCGGTTTCGTTGATGAAGGCCGCGGAGGTAACACCGTAGTGCATGATGAGGGCCTTGGGCTTGTAATTCAGCGCCTTCGCCGTGTTCACGAAATTGATAAAGACACTTTCATGCCCTCCGACAGCCACAACATCCGGATTGGCCGCTTTGAGCTTGGAAATAATGGCCGAAAGGTCAGATTCGGCGGGAAACAGCTCGTAACTCAGGAGCTCCAGGTCCGACTCTTCGACACCCTTGCGGAAGCCTTCTGCCGTCTCCTTGGAAAACGGTTCATCCACCCCGATCACCGACGCGGTTTTTGCCCGGTCGCCGAGGGTGTCTGCCAAAACCACCATGGATTTATCGGTGGTCAGATCCACTGCGGGTATCATACCGAAGTTGAAAGGCGGTTTTGCCAGCCAGACATTCGGAGACTCGGCGGAGCCGGAAATCATCGGCACCCGGTATTTTGCGCTGATTGGTTGCACTGCGAGGGTGACGCCAGAGGTATAGGGACCGAACAGGACATCGACTTCGTCCTGGATGATCAGCCGTTCAGCGGCATCCGCGCCGGAAGCCGGTCGCGACTGGGCATCACCGTAGAACATTTCCACGGGATATCGCGTTCCCGCGATTTCGATGCCGCCCAGTTTGTTGATTTCTTCGGCCCACAGATCGTAGCCCCGACGTGTCAGATTACCGCCGAAACGGTTTGCGCCTGATAATGAGGTGACGACTCCGCAACGAACCTTGTGCTCTTTCGCGTTGGCGTTTAGCGCCGGAAAACCAAGGGTCATTGCGCCAGTGCCGAGTAGGGAATTCCTTAGAAACTTCCTGCGGGACAATTTATGACTCATGAGCATGCTCTCCCCAATGGGTGCATTCAGTGCCTGGTCGTAAACCGGAAATTCAGTGCCGACGCCTGAAAACCGGTCGGTTTGTTTATTCCGGATACATGTTAATGGTTAGTTCAGATTCCCGTGGATTTCAAACTGAATAATCAAATGCGCCAAAATGGCGCTGAGTTTCGGGGCACAAAAATAGGTGGTGGGGAGCGGGGC
>CBIHLH010000063.1:0-20302 GCA_966210405.1 uncultured Marinobacter sp. | reverse complement strand
GTTTGCGAATCATGACCGGGCCGATGATCAGGGAAATCAGCAACGCCGTCAGCGTACCCAGAATCCCGCGCAGGGTGAGGTACTGAAACATCGTCAGCGCCGAAAAATATTGTGATAGAACCTCTGTCAGCCAGAGCAGCATGCGTTATTCACCTTTGTTTTAATTCCCTCCACCACGCGTTCCATGGCAGAACTGCGAGAACCTTTCACCAGCACGGTCACCGGAGCACCTTTATGCCGGAGGATCGTATCAACCGCCTCTTCGTGTGACTGGCAGGACGTTGCCGCAGGGCCAAAGCCTTCGACATAACCCCGACAGCCGTCACCAACCGTCAGCAGATGTTCAATGCCCTCCTGGCGCGCGCATTCCCCCACTTCCCGATGCAAAGCATCCGCCTCGGCACCCAGCTCTGCCATGGCACCCAACACTGCCACGCGCAGGCCCGGCCGCTCCGACAACACCCGCAAAGCCGCTTTCATGGAAGCGGGATTGGCGTTGTAGCTGTCATCAATGACCGTCAACTCCGGAGACAACGTCAGCATCTGCAGGCGGCCATTCACCGGTTGCACCGCAGACAGGCCTTCAACGATGGCGGTATCGGAGGCGCCCAGATCCCGCGCTGCCGCCATCGCCAACAGGGCGTTGGTGACATTGTGCTCACCCTCAAGGGCCAGGCTGACCGTGCAACCCCAGCCATTCGGTCCGGTAACCCGCATGTGCCAACCACCGGTTTTCGCCCGTTCGGCGACAACGCCGTAATCCGCCTCCGGATGAGCCTGCCGGCTGACACTCACCACTCGTCGTTCACCCGCCCGTGCGCGCCAGCGCCCAAACGCCGGATCATCGCGGTTCAATACCACCAGGCCACCCTCGACGACGCCTTCAATGATTTCCCCTTTGGCCTCGACAATGTTGTCGTAACTGCCAAACCCTTCGAGGTGTGCCTGCCCGGCATTGGTCAATATCGCCACCTGGGGACGGGTCATGGCTACGGTATGTGCAATTTCGCCGAGACCGCTGGCGCCCAGTTCGATCACGCCAAAACGGTGCTCCGGGGAAAGGCCGAACAGGGTCAGGGGCACCCCGATGTGGTTATTCAGATTGCCCCTGGTTGAGAGCGTTGGGCCCATCCGGGACAGGGCAGCAGCCACCATCTCTTTGACGGTGGTCTTGCCACTGCTGCCGGTAATCGCAACCAGCGGGGCCGGACATTCGCGACGGTTCGCCTCGGCCAGTCGGGCGAGGGCCTCCAGCGTATCAGCCACAACCAGTTGAGGCAGTACAAGGGTGTCGTCGGGCACGTCCACCACGGCACCGCAGGCGCCTCGTTCAAGCGCTGCGCCGAGGAATCGGTGACCATCGAAGTGCTCACCACGCAGCGCGACGAACAACTGCCCTTTTTCGAGGGACCGGGTGTCTGTGGATACACCCTCAACCCGATAACGCTCCAGGTTGTTCGTGGCAGACTGCGCCTGGGTCCAGCGCAGGGCCTCCGCCAGCGAGAACGACCGCATCATGCCACACCCCCATTCAGGTTCAGGGCGTGCCGAACCTGCTCGGCGTCGTTGAACGGCATTTTCTGACCGGCGATTTCCTGGTATGCCTCATGCCCTTTTCCGGCCACCAACACCAGGTCATCCATGGTCGCTGAACGGATGGCTTCCTGAATGGCCTGACCACGATCGTGGATCACCGTCGCCCGTTCGGGGCCGGAGAATCCGGCCAGTATGTCCCGGGCAATAGCCGCCGGATGTTCGCTCCGGGGATTGTCATCGGTCACGATGATGACGTCAGCCAGCTTCTCGGCTTCCCGGGCCATGTCCGGCCGTTTGCCGCTGTCACGATCGCCGCCGCAGCCGAACACGCAAATCAGCCGGCCCGCCACGTGGGGGCGCAGTGCCGCCAGCGCATTCGCCAGCGCATCGGGCGTGTGCGCATAATCGACGACAACCCGTACGCCGCGGTCACTACTGAACCGTTCCAGGCGACCCGGTGGTGGGGCCAGCCTGGCCACTGCCTGCTGCACTCGTTCAACCGGCACCCCCAGGGTCAGGACGGTGGCCATGGCGGCCAGTACATTGCTGGCGTTAAAACTGCCCATCAGGGGAACCGAGAGTGCGAACCGGCCCCACTGCCCATCGACCGTTGCCTGGAAGCCTTCGTCAGTCGGTTGGAAAGCCGCCAGCCAGAGCTCGGTCTGGGCCTCATGGAGGCTGTATCGCACCCGGTCGCACTTACCTTCCAACTGGCCGTATAGCTGGCGACCGAAGGGGTCGTCGAAATTGATGACCGAAAAATGCAGCTCTTCGCGCTTAAAGAGGCGGGCCTTGGCATCGCCATAGGCTGCCATGGTGCCGTGATAATCGAGATGGTCGCGGGTCAGGTTGGTGAACACGGCGCCGGTCATTGTCAGGTGATCAACGCGCCCCTGATCAAGGGCGTGGGACGACACCTCCATGGCTGCGGCCCGGCCGCCCTGGGCAATGATGCGCGACAGTACGCGATTAACCTGAACCACGTCGGGCGTCGTATGGCTGGCCGCCTGCAGTGCGTCGGGCATGCCATAGCCAAGCGTGCCGAGAACACCACAAGGGGTGCCCGTTTCTTTCAACAATCGGGCAATGTATTGGCTGACCGAGGTTTTGCCATTGGTCCCCGTCACCCCGACAAGGCGCAGACGCTGGGATGGATGCTCAAAGAACCGGTCGGCAATCCTGCCCAGCAGCCCCCGAAGCCCCACGACTGGCACGACCAGTGCCCCCTGACGCTCCGAACATTCCGCCGCAACCGGGGAATCCAGCAACACAACCGTCGCCCCGGCGGAAATCGCTTGTCCGATGTAGTGGTCCGACGGTGTCCGGACACCGGCCAGGGCAACAAATGCATCGCCGGCGGTCACTTCCCGACTATCGGTTTTAAGGCCATGAATGGTGACGTCGAACACCGAAGGCACCGCAACGATGCCTTGCAACAACGTGCTGACTGATGTGATGCACATAGTATTACCCCCGCGCTCCGGTCGTCCTGACTGAGGTTTTCGCCTCGCCGACTTCCAGTTCAGGTTTCACATTCAACAGTCGCAGTGCGCCACTCATGACCCGGGCGAATACCGGCGCGGCGACTTCGCCCCCGTAATACTCTCCGGATTGCGGCGCATCAACGGCCACAACAGTCACGATCCTTGGATTATCAATGGGGGCCATGCCTGCAAAAATTGCCTTGTACTGGCTATCCAGATAGCCATGCTCACCCACCAGATGCACCGTGCCGGTCTTGCCGCCAGCCGTATACAAACCGGGCTGGGCCCTGGTGCCGGTTCCCCGAGTAACCACCTGCCTCAACATGGAGCGCACCTCCCGGGTAACCTTCTCGGAGAGCACTCGGTGGCCTTTGGGTTCCGCGTCCAATTTGAGCAGACTTAATGGGTAACGGATACCGCCATTCGCCAACACCATGTAGGCCTGTGCCAATTGCAAGGCATTCACGCTCACACCGTAACCGTAGGACAGTGTTGCCTCCTGTACGGGACTCCATTGCGGAGGTGCGGGCAGAACTCCCACCGCCTCACCCGGAAACCCGATGCCCGTGGGCTGACCGATGCCGACCCGGGCATACAGGTCGCGAATCACGTCACCACCCAATTCGGTGGCAATCTTGCTGATCCCCACATTGCTGGATTTGACGATGATATCGGTAAGGCTCAGCACGCCGTAGTTCCGGTGATCCCGAATGGTATACTGCCCGAACCTGCGGTAACCGGGCGAGGTGTCGATGGTTTCACCTTCGGAAAACTTGCCAGACTCCAACGCCGCTGCCATTGAGATGGGCTTCATGGTGGAACCGGGCTCAAACAGGTCCGTGATGGCCTTATTGCGCAAATTCTCTGTCGCCAGTTGACTACGATCATTGGGGTTGTATGAACCCTGATTTACCATGGCGAGCACCTCTCCGGTGTCAACGTCGAGCATGACCAGTGTGCCACCCCGAGCATTGTGAGCACTGACTACCGCCTTGAGTTCCCGATACGCAAGGTATTGCAGCCGCAAATCGATGCTCAGTTCCAGGTTGTGGCCGGGACTGGCTTCACGAATCAGCGCCAGGTCCTTGATCACTCTTCCCCGATTGTCTTTCAGGACACGTTTTCGGCCGGATTCCCCCGACAACCAGGAGTTGTAGGCAAGCTCAATGCCCTCCTGGCCACGCTGATCTATGTTGGTGATACCCACCACGTGAGCGGTTACTTCACCGGCCGGGTAATAGCGGCGGTACTCAAGCCTCGAGTAGATCCCCGGGATATCGAGAGCCATGACCCGGGCGGCCAGCCCCGGCTGTATTTTCCGGCTAACATAAATGAATTCCCGCCCGGCGTAGTCACGAAGCCGCTGTCGCAAATGCGCTTCGCTGATATCCAGCAGTCGCGAAAGATTCGTTAGACGGGGCTCGTCCGGAGAGGTTTCCGATGGGTTGGCCCAGATGGTCTGAACCGGCGTACTGACCGCGAGAGGTTCGCCGTAGCGATCCGTAATAACGCCTCGATGGGCATCAATGGTCTCCACGCGAATGGTTCGCACATCACCCTGCTCCCGGAGAAACTCATTATCCACGACTTGTAGATCCACCAGACGCCAGGCCAGCACAGACACAACGACCAGAAACACACCCAGCACAGAGCCATAGCGCCAGGCCCCGAGGCCTGCCACCAATCGCTGGCGCCATGTTCTAGCTGGTTGCTGACCGGACAATGAGACCACCCTGTTCGTTGTTGTTATCAGTAACTATTGAGTAACTCGCGGCGACATTATCGGCACAAGCACAATGTCTTCACGGCCCGGCACCACCATGTTGAAGCGCTGCGCAGCCAGCGTTTCAACACGGCCATAAGCACCGAGAGCACTTTCCTCAAGCAGCAACTGACTCCATACTCGCTGGTACCTGTCACGCTCTGCCTGCAACTCGGACAACGTGTTGAACAGCTCTCGGTTCTCGTGTGCGCTAACCACCACGCCTAGGGACGAGGCTACCAGCACCAACACCAGTGCAAGCGTTATCAGAACCGGTTTTTGCCGGGTCGCGTCAAACACCTGCCATGAAATTCGCACGGCCGTGGCGACGCCTTCCTTCACCTTTGCCTTGTTCAGCTTTGCCGGACGGACCGACGGTTCTATTGCTACCGCGCCCATGGTTATTCGCTCCCCTGCGATGTCTTCTTGTGATTGGTGCGTTCCAACACCCGCATAACCGCACTGCGGGCACGAACATTGTCAGTTACTTCGCTGGCACCAGCCTTGCTTGCCTTGCCAATCAGCCGGAAATCAGAGGCTTCCTGCTCGGCGGTCACGGGTATGCCTTTCGGCAGCTTCGGTCCTCGAGCCAGGTCTCTCATAAAACGTTTAACCAGCCGGTCTTCCAGTGAATGAAAGCTGATCACCACCAGCCTGCCACCGGGTACAAGACTGTGACTCGCCGCCAGCAGGCCAGCCTCCAGGTCTTCCAGCTCCCGGTTTATAAAGATCCGGATGGCCTGGAAGGTTCGGGTGGCCGGATGTTTGTGCTTCTCTTTTTTGGGCACCGCCTCGCTGACCAGTTCCGCCAACTGGCGGGTTGTCTCTATCGGCGTTTCCTGCCGGCGCTCAACCACCAGACGCGCAATACGGCGAGAGAATCGCTCTTCGCCGTATTGAAAAATCACATTGGCAATGTCCCGCTCTTCCGCCTGAGCCAGCCATTCCGCTGCACTTGGCGCCTGTTGCGGGTTCATCCGCATATCCAGCGGCCCATCCCGCATGAAACTGAACCCCCGGGACGCATCGTCCAGTTGTGGCGATGACACGCCCAGGTCCAGCAGTACGCCGGTAACGTGCGACCAGGACTCCCGGGCCACCGCCTCACCCAAGTCCGCAAAGGATCCGTGAAAGTAGCTGAATCGCTGATCCGAGGCCGCAAGCGCCTGCGCCACGGTGATCGCCTCCGGATCCTTGTCGATACCAAGCAACCGGCCATCCGATTCCAGGCGCCCCAGGATCAAACGGCTGTGTCCTCCGCGCCCGAAGGTGCCATCAATGTATTGGCCGGCAGGATCCGTCACCAGATAATCGACCGCCGAGTCCAGAAGCACCGAACGATGGGCAAATGCGCCATCCGGCCCCTGGCGGAGGTCCGAGATCATAACGACAATGCCTCCATCTCGGGGGGCATCTCGTCATCGCCGGAGGACTCGTCGAGCCAGGCAAACCAGCGCTCTTCGCTCCACAGCTCCAGCTTTTTACCCTGGCCAATCAGCATCAGTTTTTTTTCCAGATGGGCATAACTCCGTAATGTCGGCGGCACGAGGATGCGCCCTGCGGAGTCCATTTCCATGGGCGCTGCATTACCAAGCACCAATCGCTGCAGCCGCCGTGCGGCCTTGTTCATATTCGGCAGGGCCTCGATTTTCGGCCTCAGCGTCTCCCACTCCGGCTCCGGGTAAACCAGCAGGCATCGCTCTTCATCGGCGTTTGCCGTCAACACAATGCGGCCGCCACAAGTCTGCGCGAGTCCTTCGCGCACCTTGGCGGGGATCGCAAGGCGACCCTTCACATCCATATTGATGGCATGACTGCCGAGAAAATTGCTCATTTACACCGTCTCTGGGGGTTTGAAAACCACAAAAAACCACTACAAACCACTTTTTACCACTTCTGCACACTATAGAAACACGCAATACACAATGCAAGCGCCGCAAACGGCGTCGCACCTGCGAAAGTTCCTTTTATGACAACAAGTTACGGGCAATGATTTGAGGAGACGGTGACATTACGAAAAAGAAAAGAAGGAAAATCAATCACCTGCAAAAAGGTGTGAAGAAGGCAAGTGAGGTTTAAGATTTTTTGGCTATAAAAGACATCTTTTGAGAAGGATGCAGATCACAAGGGGAGGGAAGGAATAAAGCGAGCTCGCCGATAAGCCGGGTTCTGTCTTGGACAGTCATTCATCTAGGGCCTGCGTCACCACAGGCCTCAAGCAACCTACCCGAATCCAGCGCGGGCCACGCCATTGGATTCCTATTTGGTCTTGCTCCAGGTGGGGTTTACCATGCCGTGAACTGTTGCCAGCCACGCGGTGCGCTCTTACCGCACCGTTTCACCCTTACCGGCGCCCGAAGGCGCTTAGGCGGTCTGCTCTCTGCTGCACTTTCCGTCGGCTCGCGCCGCCCAGGCGTTACCTGGCACCTTGCCCTATGGAGCCCGGACTTTCCTCCCCCGGTAATACCGGCGGCGACTGTCTGGCGAGCTCGGTCGAGACGATACTCCTGCGCTGTACACCATGCAAGCAAAACCGCCGACCGAAGCTCAGCTCTCCTTCAACGCCAGCGCCCGCTGGTACAGCTCGTTCTTCGGGCGCCCCGTCAGCTCCGCCGCCAGCCGGGCCACCTTTTTAACCGGCAACTCTGCCATTAACAGGCAAATGAGCCTGTCGAGATCCAGAGCGCCGGAATCCGCACCACCAGGTGTCGGCGACGCACCTCGCACCATCACCACGAACTCACCCCGGGCGCCATGGGGGTCAGCCTCGAGCTGCTCGAGCACGACACTCACCGGCCCGTCGTAGAAAGTCTCGAACGTTTTGGTCAGTTCCCGCCCCAATACCACGTCGCGGTCCGGCCCCAACACCTCCGCAATGTCTGAGACAGCGCTGAGAATCCGGTGAGGGGATTCATAGAATACCAGCGTGGACGTTTCTAACGACAACTCGTCAAGCACCGCCCGACGCCCGGAACGTTTGGCAGGCAAAAATCCGGCAAAGAGGAAGCGGTCCGTCGGCAGACCGGCGGCGCTCAGCCCCGCAATCAGCGCACAAGGACCGGGGATCGGGCTCACCCGCATTCCCTGAGCCCGGGCCTCCCTGACCAGTATATAGCCAGGATCGGAGATCAACGGTGTACCGGCATCCGAAATCAGGGCAACATCCCGCCCCGCCTCCAGCTCGGCGAGGATACGGTTCGCCTTGTCCCTTTCATTGTGATCGTGAAGTGCAATCAGTGGCTTGTGTATCCCGAGGTGCTGAAGCAGCCGGCCGCTGTGCCGGGTATCTTCCGCTGCAACCACGGCTACTTTTGCCAGCACCGTACTGGCCCTGGCGGACATATCCTCCAGATTACCGATGGGGGTCGCCACGATATACAGCGTTCCTTTCCGATCCGGACATGGACTGGCAGGCGTGGCTGATTCATTCTTATCCGATTGCAAAATGGGCACCTCATGCGCGTGACCGCGCCAGAATGACAGCAACGTCATGTGAATTGGGTCCGGAGCTGTTAAACTTGCCACCGTCAGATCGGCGCCACAAGCCCAATCATCCGGAGTATACAGAGCCTGCCATGACCAAGAACCGCCTTAACGTTCGAGCCCTGGCCTTCACGGCAACCCTGGCCCTGCTGGTGTCAGGTTGTGCCAGCGTAAACCTGCAATCACATGTTGCCCAGACGCCAGCGCAGGCGCTGGAGCTGGCGACACAGGAATCCGACCGGGAAACCGCGCAGCGTTACCTGCTGCGCATGGCCAACCGATTCCAGGAACGGGGCGACCACAGAGAAGCCCGAACACTACTGCAAAGCCCGCAGTTAGCGCAACCGCTCCCCCCGGTCGAGGCCCAGGCGCGCCTCCTGGCCATGGCCAGTGCGACCCATCTGCAAGACACCGACTGGGCCCGTGCGATTACCAACGGGTTGCCCCTCGACAGCTTCATCAATTATGGCCCGGATCTGGTCAGCAGGGCTGGTAATCTGCAGGCCGGGACCTTTGCCCTTGCCGGCGACCGGTATGCCGCCGCCATGACCCTGATGCTACTCGCCCAGACAGATACCAGCGCCGACCCACAAGTGCTCCACGACCGCATCTGGGCGCTACTCAAGGCGGTGCCGGATGCGAAGCTGTCCTCGGCGGGCAGCGAGGCCATTGGCTATGAGGTACAGGGCTGGCTGGAGCTTGCCGGAAGCGTACGGGCATCAGAACTCGATATCGACGATCAGGGCCGGGTAATCCGCCGCTGGCAGAACAACTGGCCGGGTCACCCGGCGGCCCAGGTGCTGCCGTCAGAGCTCCGGCTCATTGCCGGACTCGCCGACAGCCGGCCAGAGACCATTGCCCTGGCGCTGCCCCTGAAAGGCCCGCTGTCAACAGCAAGCAAAGCGATTCGCAACGGTTTCCTTGCGGCGTATTATCAGGATGACTCGGTTGATCACAGCAAGACCGACATCCGGATCATCGACTCGTCAGCCAAACCCTTCGACGAGCTCTACAGGGAACTGTCAACGGGAGCGATTGACCTGATTGTCGGCCCACTCGAAAAAGAGGCACTGGCCAGCCTGGCCACTATGAACACCCTGCCTGTCCCGACACTGGGCCTGAATTACCTGCCCGCGGGCAGCAGAGTTCCGGAGGGCCTGTACCAGTTCGGACTGTCTGCGGAAGACGAGGCCCGACAGATCGCGGATCGGCTCGCCATCAAGGGAATTGACCAGGTGCTGGTCCTGATCCCTCAGGGGCAGTGGGGCGATCGGGTTGAGACGGCGCTGCTGGAACGCCTGAGCGCGAACGGCGCCGTTGCTCTGGACATTGAGCGGTTTTTCCCGGAGGACAACCTGCGGGCTGTCACCGCTGACCTGCTGGGCATAACCGTTTCTCGGGATCGTGCTATCCAGGTGGAGCGCACCATCGGCCTGGATGTTGAGTTCGAGCCCAGGCGCCGACAGGACGCCCAGGCCATTGTCATGGTGGCAGAACCAACCATCGCCCGTCAGTTCAAGCCCCTGTTCGCCTTCTATTACGGTGGCGACCTACCGGTCTATTCCCCCTCCATCGTCTATGAAGGTACACCCGACCCCGCCCGGGATCGTGACCTGAACGATGTCATATTTACCGACATCCCCTGGGTTCTTGATGACCAGAACGAGCTTCGCCGGGAGGCATCCCAGGTGCTCGCGGGCACTCGGGGCCAACTTGGGCGACTGTTCGCCATGGGAGCCGATGCCTGGCAACTGAGCAAGCGTCTCCCATTACTCAGACAAGTGGACACCGCGTCCATCAGCGGCCAGACCGGCGTGCTCACCATGACGCGCGCCGGCAGCATCCATCGCGAGCAACTGTGGGCACAATTCAGAAACGGGGTACCGGAGCGGTTGCCAAAGATTGAAATGGCGCCCGCTGAGGAGCGCTCCGGCGTGGAGTCAGGCGGCACCAGAGTCCTCAACTAGTTTTCCCGATAACAGGAGTCGTGGGGTCATGGACGGCCGGAAATCCCTGGGTAATCACTTTGAAGGCGTGGCCGCACGCTACCTCACCAGTCGCGGTATCCGGATACTGGAACGCAATGTGTACAATCGGGGCGGTGAAATCGACCTGATCGGGCAGGAGAATGACACCCTCGTCTTCTTCGAGGTGCGGTACCGGGGCGAGGGCAGCCTGGCGACTCCGGCGGAATCCGTCACTTTTCCCAAGCAGCGACGATTACTCAAAGCCGCGTCTTACTACCTTCACCGGCACGGACTGTGGAACTGCAACAGCAGGATTGATGTGGTTGCCATCAGCCCGGGAACCGTTAAAAAATACCGCGTACAATGGATAAAAAATGCAATTCAGGCGGGGTTCTGACTCTCAATGACCGACACCGAGCACCAGATAAACCAGTGGTTTGCCAACCATATGGAACAGACTGCCCAGGCGGCCAGCCACGTGGGCCCAGCCATCGAAGAGGTGGCCGATGCCTTTGTCAGTGCCCTGCTCCATGATGGCAAAATCATCACCTGCGCCAACGGGAACGCCAACATTCTGGCCCAGTATTTCTGCACTGCGCTACTCAATCGCTTTGAGCATGACCGGCCGGCACTGCCCGCCATTAATCTTGGAGCCGATGCCACCACCTACTCCGCTATCTGTCGGGACAACCGCTTCAACGACACCTTTTCACGACAGGTTCGAGCCATCGGCAAACCCGGGGACCTGCTATTCGTCATTGTCGACGATGGCCACAAGGCCAACCTGATCCAGGCCATACAGGCGGCCCACGACCGCGAGATGAGCGTGGTTGTACTCAGCGCCCGGGAAAAATCCGACATTACCTCTCTTATGCATCCCGAAGACCACGAGATTGCCCTCAACAACCTGTCCCCTGCCGAGGCGACACCGCTGCTTCTGTTGATCCTGAACGCACTGTGTAGTCTGCTCGACAGCAAACTTTTCGGAGGATAGAAAAAAGCCAGCGATGGCTGGCTTTTTTCGGAGTATCGGGTTATTACTTAACCACTTTCAGCGTCGGCCGACCAGAGGGCCGGTCCTCCGTGCCTCCGGAGTGTGGTGGGCTGTCGCGATCCGTGCCCGAGCCCTCGGGATCCGGCGACCCCGGCTCACTGCCAAACACCATCCCCTCACCGTTTTCCTTGGCGTAGATTGCCATTACCGCCTGCAGCGGAATAAACACCTGCATGGGCACACCACCAAACCTGGCGCTGAACTCAAGGGCACCGTTGCCGATCACCAGCCCCCGCACAGCTCCCGGGCTGATATTGAGTACAATCTGACCATTGGCCACATGCTCGGTGGGAACCTGCACACCCTGCACTCCAGCATCCACCACGATGTAAGGCGTACAGTCGTTATCCAGCACCCACTCATTGAAGGCTCTGACCAGATAAGGACGACTGGACGTCATGGTAATCTTGTTATCAGGCACTACCTTTCTCCTGACCCGAATGACGGATCCCGGGAAACTCAGCTGCGAATATCTTCTTCCAGGTCTGAAAGGCTTGCCTTGAAACCTTCCCGACTGAAAATGTTCTCCATGTATTTCTGCAATGGCTTCGCCTGCTTGTCATTCAGATCAATACCCAGGGCCGGCAACCGCCAGAGAATCGGAGCAATGCAGCAATCCACAATGGTGAACTCCTCGGAGAGGAAAAAGGGCATTTCTCCAAACAGAGGCGCGGTAGCCAAAAGACTTTCGCGCAACTCTTTCCGGGCAGCCTCAGAGGCCTTGGCATTCGGCTGGGACAGAATCTGATCCACAAGGCCACACCAGTCTTTCTGAATTCTGTGGATCATCAGACGACTGTTGGCACGCGCTACCGGGTACACCGGCAACAACGGGGGATGAGGAAACCGCTCATCAAGGTATTCCATCATAATGTTGGGCTCATAGAGCACCAGATCACGATCAACCAACGTCGGCAGGGCATTGTACGGGTTCAGATCGGCCAGCTCCGACGGAGGATTGTCCGGATCCACATCAACTACATCAACGGTAACACCCTTCTCTGCCAGGACAATACGCACCCTGTGGCTGTAGTGGCTGGCGGGATCCGAGAAAAACGTCATTGATGACCGTTTGGTCACAACGCCCATAGAACTACCTCACGAGTAAACAAACCGAAATGATCCTGGAAAAACGCAAAAATCCAGCGGGCCGGTTAATGCCCGCTGGAACTCAGGGACGTAAATTATACCCTATTTCTCAGTGTACGTCCTTCCAGTACTCACGATTGAGCAGATAGGCGAAGATAAAGAAGATCGCCACAAAGATCAGCACGAAAATACCAAGGCGCTCACGCTCCACCCGTACCGGGTCCGCCATGTAGGACATGAAGTTGGTCAGGTCATACATGGCCTGGTCAAACTCGGCGGCGGTCATGCTGCCCTCAATCGCATATTCCGGGCAAACGTCCTCATTGTTGATGTTGCCACTGAGCGGGTCAATGCTCGGCTCGACCCCGATATTAGGCTTGACCGCACAGAGCCCCTGAAGCCCGACCATAACGTGAGGCATACCCACGTTCGGGAAGACAACGTTGTTTACCCCAAGCGGACGGCTCTCATCCTTGTAAAAACCCCGAAGATACGAGTAAACCCAGGATTCACCGCGCAGACGGGTCTCCAGGGTCAGATCGGGCGGCGGAGCACCAAACCAGTCAGCAGCCATGTCTTTGTTCATGGCATTCTTCATCAGCTCGCCGACTTTGGCACCGGTAAAGATCAGATTCTCCTCATACAGCTCAACTGGGATATCGAGATCGTCAGCCACCCGCTTGTAACGGGCGTACTCCATGGAGTGACACCCCATGCAGTAGTTGGTGAACAAGGTCACGCCCCGTTGCAAGGACGCCTTGTTGGTATGGTCCGTCTCGATATGATCAAGATGGACCGCCCCACCGGCCGCCAAACCAAGTGCAGGCAGGACCGCGATGAAAAGACCAAAAATCAGCTTTCTCATTATCCTGTCACCCTCTCTGGCACTGGCTTGGTTTTCTCCATACGCGTGTAGAACGGCATGAGAATGAAGTAGAGGAAGTAGAGCACTGTCAAAATCTGAGCAACGGTGGTACGCCCTGCCGTTGCCGGCACCAGCCCGAGATAACCCAGAACCACAAAGCTGACCACGAAGATTGCCAGTGCAATCCGGCTCAGCCAGCCCTTGTACCGCATGGAACGTACAGGCGAGCGGTCGAGCCACGGCAGCACGAACAGGATGGCAATGGCACCACCCATCACGACCACACCCCAGAACTTGGCAGGCAGTCCGAACAGATCCACCGTCACCGCCCGCAACATGGCGTAGAATGGCGTGAAGTACCACACCGGCGCGATATGCTCAGGCGTTTTCAGCGGGTTGGCGGGCTCGAAGTTCGGCTTCTCGATGAACAGGCCACCCATTTCCGGAAAGTAGAACACGACAACGAAAAAGATGAAGAAGAACACGCCGACGCCCAGCAGGTCGTGCACGGTGTAATACGGGTGAAAGGGTATACCGTCTTTCGGAATACCGTTTTCATTCTTGTTCTTCTTGATATCAATGCCATCCGGGTTATTCGAGCCCACTTCGTGCAATGCCAGGATGTGCAGCACCACCAGCCCCAGAAGCACAATCGGCAGCGCCACCACATGCAGGGCAAAGAAGCGGTTCAGGGTAATACCGGAAATCAGATAGTCACCACGGATCCACAGGGACAGGTCTTCACCAATCACCGGAATGGCACCAAACAGGTTAACGATAACCTGAGCGCCCCAATAGGACATCTGCCCCCACGGCAGCAGGTAGCCCATAAAGGCTTCTGCCATCAACACCAGGTAAATCAGCATGCCGAAGAGCCAGATCAGTTCACGCGGTTTCTGGTAAGAGCCGTACATCAAACCACGGAACATGTGGAGATACACCACAATGAAGAACGCAGAGGCGCCCGTGGAATGCAGGTAGCGAAGCAGCCATCCCCACTGTACATCACGCATGATGTACTGGACCGAGGCAAAGGCACCCTCGGCCGTTGGGTTGTAACTCATGGTCAGCCAGATACCGGTCACCAACTGATTCACCAGAACCAGCATCGCAAGCGACCCGAAAAAGTACCACATGTTGAAATTCTTCGGCGCGTAATACTTGCCGACATGCTTGTTCCACGCATCAACGATGGGCAGACGCTCGTCAACCCAATTAATCAGCTTTTGCATTACGCTGCCTCCGGGTCAAGACCAATGGTCATCGTCACCTCATCGTCGTAACGATAGGGAGGAACCACCAGATTTAGGGGAGCAGGCTGCGCCTCGAAAACCCGGCCGGCGAGATCGTACTTGGAACCATGACACGGACAGAAAAGACCACCGAGCCAGTCCTCACCAAGATCCGCCGGCGCCACTTCCGGACGGTAGGAAGGCACACATCCCAGATGAGTACAAATTCCGACCAGAACCGCGTATTCGGGCTTCAGCGCTCGATAGATGCCATCAATATAAGGTGGCTGCTGGGGGGCCTGGGACTGGGGATCTTTGACTTCTTCGTTGAGCTTTTCAATGTTTTCCAGCATGGTTTCTGTCCGGCGGATAATCCATACCGGCTGCCCCCGCCATTCGACGGTAATCTGCTGACCCGGTTCAATCTTGCTGATGTTGACGGTTACCGGTGCACCTGCTGCTTCCGCTTTGGCGCTGGGATTCCAGGACGCCACAAAAGGAACTGCCGCACCGACGACGCCGACACCACCAACCACGGACGTAGCACCGATCAGAAACCGGCGCCGGCCTTGGCTCACGTCGCCATTACTCATTATGGTTTTCTCCCATCAGGCGATGTCACAGCCCGCCGAACAGCCGGCAATGCGCATCTTATAAGGACTTCACAACCCAAAAGTGTAAGCGCCCAAATGGTAATGAAATTACCCGGGGCTTACAAGTCAGAAAGCCGCCAGTGGCGCCCGAGGCCTGCCAGAGGTCAATTTTACGGAGCAGCCAGAAGGCATAAAAAAACCCGGCCACCAGGGACCGGGTTTTCGAGCTCTGCACCAGCGTGATTAACGCTTGGAGTACTGAGGACGCTTACGCGCCTTGCGCAGACCCACTTTCTTCCGCTCCACTTCGCGAGCATCGCGCGTCACGTAACCTGCTTTACGCAGGGACGGACGAAGCGTTTCGTCATAATCCATCAGGGCGCGGGTCAGACCATGGCGAATGGCGCCTGCCTGGCCACTGATACCACCACCTTTTACCGTGATGTTGATATCAAAGCGATCCGTGGACTCAGCCACAACCAGCGGCTGGCGCACGATCATGCGCAGGGTCTCGCGACCAAAAAAATCTTCGATCGTACGACCGTTGATGGAGATGTTACCGCTTCCCGGCTTGATGAACACCCGAGCCGTGGATGTCTTGCGGCGACCAGTACCGTAATTTTGTGCTACAGACATATCCGCCTTCCGTTAAATGTCGAGTTCTTTGGGCTGCTGGGCTGCATGGGGATGCTCAGCGCCGGCATAGATTTTCAGCTTCTTGAACATGGCACGACCAAGCGGGCCCTTCGGAAGCATGCCTTTGACAGACTTCTGAATAATTTGCTCGGGCGCCTTGTCTACCAGCTTCTCGAAGTTGATAGACTTGATACCACCCGGAAAGCCGGTGTGACTGTAGTACATCTTGTCAGATGCCTTATTGCCGGTAACCCGCACCTGGCCTGCATTGATCACAACAATGTAATCGCCAGTGTCTACATGAGGGGTGTACTCAGGCTTATGTTTGCCCCGCAGACGAAGGGCGATTTCGGTTGACAGACGACCCAGCGTCTTGCCGGCTGCGTCTACAACGTACCAGTCACGTTTGACAGTTTCTGGTTTCGCACTCAGAGTCTTCATTGATTCCGCCTTGAACGCTATATAAGAAACGTTAAAAACCACCGCCGGTAAATGCATGGCATCCGGTGGAGGCTCTGTACCTGTTTGTTTGGTCGGCAGTGACACTGTTCGGGGCTGAGACAGCGACATCGCCTTGAAAAGCCAGGGCGCGAAGTATACTCGAACGATCCCGGAATGCCAACCCCGCACATCGGTGTTTCGCTATTCCCTTACCTCACCGGGATCCATCCTGTACAGCGCCATTGTGTTGCGCCAGAGCGAGCATGCCAGCGCTTCTGCCGGTAGCGACCGGAGGGCTGCCAGCGCCTCCAGTATCTGGCCCAGATAGACGGGTGAGTTCTGCCCGGGCTCCACTCCCACGGGTGCCATGTCCGGAGCATCGGTTTCCAGCACCAGGGCATCCAGGGGCAACCGGGCAACCGCATCTCGCGTTTTGTGGGCTCCGGGGCGGGTAATAACACCACCCACGCCAATAGAACACCCGAGGTCGACCAGCTTTGCAGCCTGCTCATAGCTGCCAGAAAAACCATGCACCAATGCCCTACCATGCCAATCCAGTCGTCTCAGCGCGCCATGAATATCATCGTGGGTTTTCACCGAATGGATTACCAGCGGGTAGTCCAGCTCGCGGGCCAGGGTCACCTGAGCTTCAAACCAGGGCCACTGGTTCGCCAGGTCACCCGCAAGGCGATCAAGACCACATTCGCCCAGGGCGATGCACTTATCCGGCCGATTGCGCAGCAACCGCTCCAGAAGAGACAGGTCTTCCTGAGTGTGCTCACCCACAAACCAGGGGTGGATGCCCAGGCAGTAGAAGATCCCCTCATGAGCCAGTGCGGCACCCCGAACTCTCCGCCAGTCTGCCTGTCGTACACCGGGTATAACGAGCCCGGATAGGCCAGCCTTCCGGGCAGCCTCCCACTCTTGCTCCCGACAGCCATCGAACCGGGGAAAATCAAAATGGCAATGGGCATCGATCAGTCGCACATCCACCTCAGGCGAAACCCGCTCAGTGCTCCCGGGTCTTATGGAACTGAACATCCGGGTAGCGCTCCCGTGCAAGGTTCAGATTTACCATGGTCGGTGCGATGTAAGCCAACCGCTCGCTTCCATCAAGGGCAAGGTTATCATTGTTCTTGCGCTGGAACTCATCCAGCTTGCGCTCGTCACTGGCGGTCACCCAGCGCGCGGTTGCTACATTGATCGGTTCATACACCGCCTCAACCTTGTATTCGCTCTTGAGGCGACTGACCACCACATCGAACTGCAGCACACCCACGGCACCAACAATCAGGTCATTGTTACGCAAGGGCCGGAACACCTGTACAGCGCCCTCTTCAGAGAGCTGGATCAACCCCTTCTGCAGTTGCTTGGCCTTGAGTGGATCCTTCAGCCGGATACGACGGAACAGCTCAGGCGCGAAATTCGGTATGCCCGTAAACTTCATGTCGTCGCCGGCGGTAAAGGTGTCGCCCAGCTGGATTGTGCCATGGTTGTGCAAACCGATGATATCGCCGGCAAAGGCCTCCTCGGCGTGCTCACGATCCCCCGCCATGAAAGTCAGTGCATCCGAGAATCGCACTTCTTTGCCAATACGGACATGGCGGGCCTTCATGCCCTGGGAGTACTGACCGGACACGATCCGTAAAAAAGCGACCCGATCCCGGTGCTGGGGATCCATGTTTGCCTGGATTTTGAAGACGAAACCCGAAAACCCTTCGTCCCTCGGCGCCACCAATCGCTGATCTGTCTCCCGAGCTTGCGGTTCCGGCGCCCATTTCACAAGGCCATCCAGCATATGATCGACACCGAAGTTACCTAACGCAGTGCCAAAGAATACCGGCGTCAGGGTGCCTGCCAGAAAGGCCTCCTGGTCAAACTCATGGGAAGCACCTTTCACGAGTTCGATTTCGTCACGCAGATCATCGGCGTAGGCACCAATGGCCGCATCCAGATCCGGATTATCCAGACCCTTGATCACCCGCTCTTCCTGAATCGTGTGCCCTCGCCCGGTCTGATAAAGAATGATCTCGTCGCGCAGCAGGTGATACACGCCCTTGAAACTCTTGCCCATGCCAATAGGCCAGGTAATGGGTGCGCATGCAATTTTCAGCACACCCTCTACCTCGTCCATCAGCTCCACCGGATCCCGGGTATCGCGGTCAAGTTTGTTCATAAAGGTCAGAATCGGCGTGTCCCGCAGGCGGGTTACCTCCATCAGCTTGATCGTTCGCTCCTCGACCCCCTTGGCACTGTCGATCACCATCAGGCAGGAGTCTACCGCTGTCAGAGTGCGGTAGGTATCTTCAGAAAAGTCCTCGTGACCCGGCGTGTCCAGCAGGTTAACCAGCTTGCCACCGTAGGGAAACTGCATCACCGAGGTGGTTACCGAGATTCCCCGCTCCTTTTCCATCTCCATCCAGTCGGATTTTGCGTGCTGACCGGATTTCTTACCTTTTACGGTGCCAGCTTTCTGTATCGCCTGGCCGAACAGCAACACCTTCTCGGTGATGGTGGTTTTACCGGCGTCCGGGTGCGAAATGATCGCAAATGTGCGGCGTTTGGCCACTTCCTGGGAGAGGTTAGACATAATCGATAACAGTCCGAATAAAATGTAGGAAAAGCGCGCTATTGTAAGGGCTAAGCGTTAATTTCGCGAACGCAAGCCGGTCAGCGCTGGAACGCCAGAGCCATCACCCGGGCATCTTCCCGCCCGGATACGGCAGGGTAGTACTCTGGCCGCCGACCGATTTCCTCGAAGCCCTCCGCCCGATAGAGGCCACAGGCAATATCGTTGCTCTCGCGAACCTCGAGAATTACCCTCGCCATCCCCTCACGGACGGCCTCAGCCAGCAAAAACCGCAACAACTGGCGGCCCGCGCCTTTGCCTCTGCAGCCTGGCTGAACACACAAGTTCAGCAAATGGGCCTCGTCCGCCAGATACGCCACCACCGCATAGCCGGCGAGGGCACCGCCACGGACGACGCCAGACAGGCGATAATTGCTTCTGAAGCAGTCCGCAAAAACAGACTCCGACCAGGGGTGCGAATAGCCCTGGCGTTCGATAGCAAGAACCTGCGGCAGATCATCGATAACCAGGGGGCGAATAAGAAGGTCGGCCCTTAAGACGTGGCGATACCGTTCCGAATTTTGCATCATGGTGTGATCAGGGGCTTCAAGTTACGCCAGAGTTCCCGTTTGAGTGGGGGATTACCTGCCAACTCGGTGAGTGAATGGCCAAACTGTACCGCCAGAGATCCCGGGACCGCTTGCGAGAACCACGGTCTCTCCCCAAATGGCGTCCCATCCGGGGAAACGCCCAGAACAATCAGGTCCTTCGCCCTCACCCCGGCAAAGACCCCCTTCAGAACCGGCACGAGATCAGACAGGGCACTGCCGGGTACCAATTGGTTATTGAACACGGGCCAACACACCGGGCCAAAGGACTGAATGTGCTGCTCTCCGAGACTTTTCAGGATGTTGAGCGCAAGCGCCTCCTGCAACCGTAGGCTGGCGTCGGAGGATATATTGGCCATCAGCGCGAAACGTTCCCCTGACCAAACCCGCAAATTGAGGTCCGGAACCGCCTCATCCGATAAGTCAGGCAGAGGAGAAATCGATGCATCCGCCTCCACAGGCCGCTTCGGCTTGTTGCTGTCACCGTCATACTCCGAGGTATCGGCGACGGATCCTGGCTCCATAAGCGCCTGTAACCGCGCTAATTGTTCAGTGCCGGGATGAGCCGAAGACGCCATTTTCGGGCGTGACACAGCCGCCGGGGCCCGATTGGGCGCTACCGATGCAACCGCCTCGAAATTTTCCCGGGATTGGGCGGGCGGAAAGCTGAATTCCGGACTGGGCGCAGCACCAGGCAGCGGCTCTCGTGCGTACCATAAACGCACCCCGGCCAAGCCAAGATAAAACTGCCTTTCCACTTCAGATCCAGTCATTCAGATATCCGCCACCCGAGAGGGTTGCCGGACGCCTCCCGTGCCGATCACGTTGGGCGCTTCAATCATCGTACTCTCCATCGGAATAACCCAGAGGTATGGTCTGCGCGAAAGTATATCATTGATTACCTGGGTCGCACCGAGGCCATAAGCGAGGCTCCCTGCAAAAACCTCGTGGCAATAAAAAACCCCAGTATCGGTTGATACTGG